>CAVFWY010000177.1:0-3691 GCA_963626175.1 Gemmiger sp. | reverse complement strand
CGTAGAACACGACTTCGGCGACGTCGCCCGTGAAGAAGCCCGCCTTGTCGCCCGACGCGGCGTTCAGCGCGCCAATCGTCGTCGCATAACTGCCGCGCGCGGCGAAACTCGTCGCCGTGGCGAAGAACGGACGCGACGTGAGCCGTCCGTCGGTCATCACGTTCAGCGTCTTCGCCGTCGGATCGACCGAGAAGACCGCGACGTGCGGCAAACCGTCGTCAAGTCGCGCCGGCTTCACGTCGTTGCAGAACTGCTCACCCGTCGCATCGCCCGCGCCGGCGCCAACCGCGCCGAAGCGGCGGAACGAGATCGCATAGTCGGGGAGATTCGCGCCGCCCTGCCACGTCGAGACGAGTCCCGAACCGATTGCGTAGCCGTTCTCGCCCGAACCTTCCGCCGTCGTCTTGAAGACGACCGCCGCCGTGAACGCCGACTGACCCGCAACCGGCGTCGCGTCCGCCGGGAGCGTGAGCGCGTCCTCGCCGCTGAAGCGCAGGACGCTCCGTCCGTTCACCTCGTTTGCAACCGTCGTCGGAGCCCCGGCGGCGACCGTGCCAGACGCCGCGAGCGCCGCCGCGTCGAACGCCGTCGCACCCTCCGGCATCGCGGGGACTGCCGCCGCCGCGAACGAACCCGGCAGCGAGCCGCTCGCCATCAGGTCGCGATACGCCGCCTGACGCGCCTCGGTCGCCTCGTCATAGCGGGCGAGAAGCGCGAGCGCGAGCGACTTGCGCTCCAGCGCATCGAGCGCACGGGTCGGGTAGATGCGGATTTCCGCGATCTGGCCCTTGAAGGCGGAGAGGTAGTCCTTGTTGGCGCTGCCGGTCGTGCCGAAGTAGAACGGCAGGGGATACGCCGTCTTCTGGTCGTCCGAATAGAATCGCTTGAACGTCACACCCGAATCCACCTGAGAACGGACTTCGGCGTATTCCTCCGTCCACTCCTCGCCATCGACGTCGAGCGTGAAGCGCGAGCCCTTCATCGTGCCAATCGCCACGCTGACCTTGCCCTTCTCGCAGACGTTCTTGCGCCCGGCGACGCGATAGCCGATGCCGCAGTAGAGCGAGGTGTCGTGGAAGCCCTCGTAGAGCGTGGGGCGGCCGTTAATCATCAGGCTCAGCCCGACGCCCGACTTCGTTTCGGAGAAGTTGCCGACGATGCCCTGCGACCAGAAGACCTGATTGCCGATCGAACCGGACTCGAGGTCGGGGCTGCCGTTCCCGATGGCGGTCGAGTTCGCGTTGAAGTTGTCGGGACGGAACACGACGACAATCGTGTGCTCCTCGCTGCCGACGAGCGGATTCGCATCCTTCGCAATCTCGAGGGCGCAGCCCTGCCAGACGTCGTTGACGAGGTTCGTGTAGTAGAGAACGCCGCCGTGGCCGTTGAAGGCATCCGCCTTGTAGGTCGGAGCGAGGAAGCCCGAGAGCGTCGTCGGGCCCGCCGTGAGCGCACCGTCCGTCGAAGCCCAGCTCGTCACCGCCGCGCCGTCGCCGAGCGCGGCGAGGCTGTCGGCGCGGAAGCAGATGCAGTCCGAATCCACGCTCGTCGCGTCGCCGCCGCCGGGCGCGTAATCGACCGTGACGACGCCCTCGTTGACCTCAAGCGTGCCCGTGAAGCGCGAGGCGTCCGCAAGCGAGAGAGTGCCCGCGCCGGTCTTGCGGAGCGTTCCGCTGCCATGCACGGGGCCGAGCTGGCGGAAGTCCTTCGCCGCGTTGATTTCCGCCGCGTTCCCAGTCGGCGGGAAGCAGACGGCGAGCGCGTTCGTCTGCGCATCGACCGTCGCGAGAACGCCGCCGCCGAGCGAGACGCGGTAGACGGAGTTCGCCTCGTCCGCGTCCGTCCCGTTCCAGCCCGTGCCGAGGTAGAAGCCGTCCTTGCCGAGGTTGACCGTGCCGCCGCCGAGATAGAACGCGCCGAAGCCGTCGCCGATGCCGAAGGGCGCACCGCCGACCGTCCCCCACCAGCCCTGGCGGTAGGCGCCGAAGTGGATGCCGCCGACGTTCGCGGTTCCGCCCGTCATCGTGAACACACCCGCCGACGTCGGCTTCTTGTCGTCGCCCGTGACTGCCTGCTGTTCCTGCGAGCAGAGGCCAAGGCCTCGGTTGACCTGTCCGTTCTGGTGCGCCGACCAGTCCGCCCAGTCCGACGGACGCGTGTCCGTCGCGGCGAGCGTTCCGCCGCTGAGGACGTATTCGTTCCACGGCGAGGGGTTCGAGACGGGGAAGGTCTTGACATCGTTGTTGTTGTTCCGGCTGCCGCCGACATTCACGCCGCTGACCTTCAGCGTTCCGCCGCGCTGGTCGAGGACGCGCTCGCCGCCTTCGCCCCAGCGACCCCAGTAGCCGACATCGACGAGATAGGAATCGAGCGTCGCGTTTCCATCGAGAATGAACTTCGCGAAGCCGTCGCGACGGGTCGGCATGCCGAGGTTGCCCGCCCCGAGGAACGAGTAGACCGTGCCGTTCTTCCAGTAGGAATCGCCCGTCAGCTCCAGAATGCCGGACGCGGGAATCGCCATGCCGGAAATGGACGTCGTATAGGTGACGTCAGCGACGCGAAGCTTGTATTTGCCGATGTAGCTGTAGGGCGGAGTCGCGTTGTCGCCGCGCGGGTCGGAGCTCGTGTTGTAGCCGACCGCGAACATGGTGATGAAGTCATCCGTCTTGGTGTAGTTCTTCTTCTCGGGGAAGATCACGTCCCAGTCGAGGTCTTCGCGCGGCTCGAAGAGGACGATCTGGCTGGAGAGGTTGACGTTGCCCGAATAGCGGATCGCGTTCGCCCACTTGCCGTTCTTCCGGTAGGAGATGCGGCCGCCGAACGCGAAGACCATCGTTCCATCGTAGTTGGGAGCCTCGTGGAAGGTGATGGAGCCGACGTGGTCTTTGTTGCCGTCGCCAAAGGTGAGCGTCTGCCCCGTCGCGCCGGCGGTAATCGTCTTGTTGAACTCGAGACGTGCGCCGTTATCGGCCTTCCACGTCTGGTCCGCCGCCGTCGCGGTCGGACAGTTCAGCGTGAACGCGGCGCAGTTCACGAGGGAGATGCCCTCCGACCCGAGGGTCAGAAGACCGGACCCCGTGATGTCGTGAATCCAGAAGATGCCGCTGTAGTTCTTGACAATCAGACCCTTGACGGCAAGCGAGCCCGACAGATAGGGCTGCGGGCTAAGATTGCCCCCCCCCCCCCTGGTGGAACTGACATCGTAGACGATAACGTCTTCGCTCGTCGGGAGCGCACCGCCATCGTAGTTCGCCGGGTTGCAGAGGTTGCGCCACGGCTCTGTTTCGCCCGTGTAGAACGAGGCGTTCGCCGCGCCGGTGAACGTCACTTCCGCCGCGAACACCGAGCCGATGCCCAGCGCGAAACACGCGAGAAGCGAGAGAAACTTTCCGATTGTTGCCTTCATGTCTGCCACCTTCCTATTGTCTGTTTGTGATTGATATCCGTATCATATCACAAAAACAGGCACTGTGGGAGAAATGACATGTCAACTTTTTTTGCGTGGCTTCCAGAAGCAAATCGGTTTTCATGGAGTGTTTATTGCTCCGTAAAGATTAGGTAGGATTGACGGGAGGAGTATGTCTCAACCTTCATGGTCTAAAATAACCCCCATCATGGTCTAAAAAGATTTTGATGCTGGTCTAAAATAAATCTGATGCTGGTCTAAAAAGATTTTGATGCTGGTCTAGAA
>CAVFWY010000176.1:0-3722 GCA_963626175.1 Gemmiger sp. | reverse complement strand
ACCTTGCCGCAGCCGCCCGTCGCCAGAATCGTGTTCGGCGAACGGATCGCGTAAATCTCGCCCGTCGCCTTGTCCAGCACATACGCGCCGACGCACCGGTTCTCGCCCTTGAGCCCGAGCCGCTTCGTCATGATGAGGTCGATGACGATCGTCTCCTCGCGAACGTCGATCTCGGGATGGCGGCGCACCGTGCGGATCATCGCCCTCTCGCACTTCTCGCCCGTGATGTCGCCCGCGTGGAGGATTCGCCGCGCACTGTGCCCGCCCTCCCGCGTCAGGTCCCACGAGCCGTCCGCCTTCTTCGCGAACTTCACGCCGCAGTCAATCAGGTCGCGAATGCCCTCCGGCGCGTGTTCGCAGATCTCGTGCACGACCTCGCGCTTGCCGAGCCACGCGCCGGCGATCATCGTGTCGCGGGCGTGATGGTCGAAGGCATCCTCGGGATCCATCACGCAGCAGATGCCGCCCTGCGCGAAGTTCGTGTTGCAATCGGCGAGCTTGCCCTTCGTCGCCACGACCGTGCGCCCGTAGGCGGAGAGGTGAAGCGCGCTCATCAGCCCGGCCATGCCGGAGCCGACGATGAAATAGTCGCAGTCGATCGTCTTCATTTTCCCTCAGTCTCCTTCCTATGCCATGCGGCGCGTCGCCGCCATCGAGAGCGAGACGGCGAGCAGCACGAGTGCCGCGCCGCACAACAGGAACGGCACGAAATGCTCCGCCCAGCGGTCGTAGGCGTCCGCCTCCAGCGTCGTCGTCTCAAGCTTGTCAATCTCCTCAAGGGCCTTCTGCAGCGAGTCCCTGTCGTTCACGGGGAAGTAGGTTCCGCCCGTCACGGACGCAATCGACCGCAACTGCCCCTCGTCGAACTCCGTATCCGAATAGCCGATGCGCTCGCGACCGAGGATGTCGCGGCTGAAGAACGGCGTCCGCCGCGACTTCGTCCCCACGCCGATGGCGTAGACCTTCACGCCCATCTTCTTCGCCGCCTGCGCCGCCTCGTCGGGCGAGACCGCCCCCGTGTTGGACATTCCGTCCGAAAGGAGAATCACGACCTTCGACTTCGGCTTCGCATTCTTCAGCCGGGCGAGCGCCGTCGCGAGTCCGTCCCCGATGGCGGTCATCTGCTCTTTCTTTGAAATGGGGCGTCCCTGCTCGTCAAAGGCGGTCGTGGGGATTTCCACGCCCTTCAGCACGTTCAAGAGGGCCTGGTGGTCCGCCGTCAGGGGCGAGCGCGTCGCGGCGAAACCGCCGAAGGTGACAAGCCCGATCAGGTCGTCGGGACGCTTCGCCACGAAGTCGGCGAAGAGCCGCTTCACGATGGCGAGGCGCGTCGTCGACCTCGTGTACCGCTCGCCGAGCGGCGTGAGGTCGAGCGCCTCCATCGTGCCGGAGACATCGACCGTCATCACGATGGCGATGGCATCGACCGAGCGCGTCTCGCGGGCGAGGGGCGAGCGCGGACGCGCCGCCGCCAGCACGAGCAGGGCAAGCCCCGTGAGCAGGACGAACGGCGTGAGCGCGGCGACTTTCGCTCGCCACCCCGCCGTCTTCGCCGGAAGCCGCGCAATCGCGGGGAAACGGATGCCCGAACGCCGCCCGCGCCGCAGAAGCCGCCACGCGGCGAACGCGAGCGGCAGCCCCAGGAGGAGCATCCACGGACTCGCAAAACTCAGCGCACTCGCCACCATTCCACGTCCCGATCAGCGGCTGAGGATTTCCTCGCGCACGTTCTTCGGCGCAATCTCGAACTTGTCCGGCTCCATCGAATAGGAGGCGCGTCCCTTCGTGAGCGAGCGAATCGCCGTCGAATAGCCGAACATCTGCGCCATCGGCACGTGCGCGTGGATGACCTGCAGGTCGCCGCGCATATCCATGTCGAGCACGTTGCCGCGCCGCGCACTGAGGTCGCCGAGGACTTCGCCCACGGACTCGGGCGGGGTCGTGATTTCAAGGCGCATGATCGGCTCGAGGAACTCGGCCTTCGCCTCTTCCGCCGCCTCGCGGAAGCCCATCATCGCGGCGCTTCTGTACGCCACTTCGTCCGAAACCTCGGGATCGACAATCGTCGCCGCCGTACACTCGACCCGCAGGTCGGTCATCGGATAGCGGGCGAGCACGCCCGTCATCACGCCGTCGAGAAGCCCCTGCTCCACGCACTCCTGCAGGTGGCGGTCGGCGACAAGATTCCTGAAGTCGCGGGAGAGTTCAATCTCGCGCCCCTTGCCGCGTTCGAGCGGCGAAAGCGCAATCGTCAGGCTCACGGCGTGGCGCTTGCCGCCGAGTTCGCGGTCAAACGAGAACTCCTTCGTCACGGGGACGGTAATCGTCTCAAGGTAACTCACCATCGGCTTGCCCACGTTCGCCGCGCACTTGAACTCGCGCTTCAGGCGGTCAACGAGAATCTCCAGGTGGAGTTCGCCCATGCCGGAGAGAATCGTCTGCCCCGTCTCCTCGTCCTCCCGGAACTGGCAGGTCGGGTCTTCCGCCGCGAGTGCCTTCATCGACTCGACGAGCTTATCCTTGTCGGCGGAACTCTTCGGCTCGATGGCGAGGAACATCACGGGCTGCGGCGCGACGATGCGCTCGAGGTAGCACGGCTTCATCTCCGCGCAGAGCGTGTCGCCCGTCGTGCACTCCTTCAGCCCGACGACCGCGCCGATGTCGCCCGCGTGGAGTTCCTCGACCTCGATCTGGTGGTCGGCGAAAAGCCGCACGATCTTCATGATGCGCTCGCGCTTCTTCGTGCGCGGATTGTAGGCGTTCGTCCCCTTCTTCAGAACGCCGCCGTAGACGCGCACGAAGAAGAGCCGCCCGACGTAGGGGTCGGTTGCAATCTTGAAGACGAGCGAGGTCAGCAGTTCGGAATCGTTCTGCTTCCGCGTCACTTTCTCGCCGCTCTTGAGGTCGGTCGCTTCCACGGGCGGACGATCCTCCGGGGACGGCAGATACTGGCAAATCGCGTCCAAGAGCGGCTGAACGCCCTTGTCGCGGAGCGACGTTCCGCAGAGGACAGGCACGAACTTGCCCGCCACAACGAGCCGACGGATAGCGGGAATCAGTTCCTCCTTCGTGAGGTCGCCCTTCTCAAGGTAGGCCTCCATCACGCCCTCGTCAAGGTCGGCGACCTTCTCGACGAGTTCGACGCGGGCAAGTTCCGCCTCTTCCTTTTGTTCCGCCGGGATTTCCCCGACGGTGAACGTCTTGCCCTCCGAAGCCTCGTCATAGACGATGCCCTTCATTTCGAGAAGGTCAATCACGCCCTTAAACGCTTCCTCGCGCCCGATCGGCAGTTCGATCGGACACGCATTCGCACGGAGTTTCGTCCTGAGTTCGTCCACGACGCGGCTGAAGTCCGCTCCCATGCGATCCATCTTGTTGACGAACGCGAGGCGCGGCACGTTGTAGCGGTCTGCCTGCCGCCAGACGGTCTCGGACTGGGGCTGAACGCCGCCAACCGCGCAGAACACGCACACCGCCCCGTCGAGAACGCGCAGCGACCGCTCGACTTCCATCGTGAAGTCCACGTGTCCGGGCGTGTCGATGATGTTGATCGCGTGCCCCTTCCATTCGCAGGAAATCGCGGCGGACTGAATCGTGATGCCGCGCTCGCGCTCCTGCACCATGAAGTCGGTCGTCGTGTTGCCGTCGTGCACGTCGCCGTGCCGGTGGATCTTGCCCGTGTAGAAGAGGATGCGTTCGGTCGTCGTCGTCTTGCCCGCGTC
>CAVFWY010000175.1:0-3744 GCA_963626175.1 Gemmiger sp. | reverse complement strand
ACCGTCGTCTTCTTCATGTTCGGGCAGACGAGCGCCTCGGAAACGGGGACGAAGGCCTTGCCTGGATTCTCCTTGCGCAGGCGGTGCAGGATGCCGACCTCCGTGCCGACGAGAATCGTCCGTGCGGCGCTTTCCCTCGCATAGCGGCACATCCCGCCCGTCGAGAGCCGCTCGTCCGCCGCGTCGCGCACCTCCTTCGTGCATTCGGGGTGGACGATGACGGGTGCGCCCGGATGGGCGGCGCGCGCGTCGGCGATCGCCTTCGCCGTCAGGCGGGCGTGGGTCGGGCAATACCCCGGCCACAGCACGTAGGAACGACCCTCCAGGCCGGAGACGTGGCTGCCGAGATGACGGTCGGGGACGAACAGAATCTCCCTGTCACGCGGCACGGTCGCCATCACGCGCTCGGCGTTGCCGCTCGTCACGCAGAGGTCGCATTCCGCCTTCACCTCCGCCGTCGAGTTCACGTAGCAGACGGCGACCGCGCCGGGATGCTGCGCCTTCAGCCTGCGGAGTTGCTCGCCCGTGATCATGTCCGCCATCGGACACCCCGCCGACGGTTCGGGGATGAGCACCGTCTTGGCGGGATTCAGGATGGCGGCCGTTTCGGCCATGAAGTAGACGCCGCAGAAGACGATGACGTCCGCCTCGACTTTCGTCGCGCGGCGGGCGAGTTCGAGCGAATCGCCCGTGAAGTCCGCCAGGTCCTGAACTTCGCCGCGACAGTAGTTGTGGGCGAGAATGACGGCGTTCCGCTCCCGCTTCAGTCGTTCAATCTCTTCCTGAAAGTCCATTGGGCACCTCACTGCTGGGCGTCGTCCGTGGAAGTCGGCGCATCTGCCGCGTTCGGCGCAGACACTTCGTCCGCCGGGGCATCTGCGTCCGCCGGGGCGGGCGCTTCCTCCTCCTGCTGGCCTTCGCACACGCTGATCGAGACGAGTTGCGCACCCTCGTTCAGGCGCACGAGCCTCACGCCCTGGGCGGCGCGGCTCTGCACGCGGAACTGCGAGACGGCGTTGCGCACCATGAGCTGGTCGCTCGTGATGGAAATCACGCTTTCGTCCTCCGACACCGCGTGGGCGGCGACGACCGCGCCGTTGCGGTCCGCGCCCTTGATGCCGATCATGCCCTGACCGCCGCGCGAATGCCGCGTGAAGTCCGCGAACTCGCACCGCTTGCCGTAGCCGTTCGCCGTGGCGATGAAGAGCGTCTTCTCGTCGTCCACCGCGTCGAGCGAGACGACTTCGTCGCCCTCGCGCAGACGGATGCCGCGCACGCCCGTCGCGGTGCGGCCCATGCGGCGCACGTCCGTCGCGGCGAAGCGCATGGCGCGTCCGTCCCGCGTCAGCATGATGACGTCGTCGTTCGGCTTCACGAGCCGCACGTCGACGAGCGAATCGCCCTCTTCGATGTTGAGCGCACGGATGCCCGAACGGTTCACGTTCTTGAAATCGCCGAGCAGGGTCTTCTTCACCGTGCCCCTGCGCGTCGCGAAGAACACGTCGACGTCGCCCTCGAACGAGCGGATCGGCAGCAGGTTGCGCACCAGTTCGCCCTCCTGGAGGTTCAGCAGGTTGATGAGCGGACGGCCGAAACTCGTGCGCGGCGCTTCGGGAATCTGATAGGCGTCCTTGAGGAAGATGCGCCCCGTGTTCGTGAAGAACATCAGCGAGTCGTGGGTCTGCGCCACGAAGACGAGTCGGATGAAATCCTCCTCCTTCACCTGCGCGCCCTTGATGCCCTTCGTGCCGCGACCCGACTCGCGGTATTCCGTGAGCGGCACGCGCTTGATGTAGCCGCGGTTCGACAGCGTGATCACGCACGGCGCGTCCGGCACGAGATCCTTGAGCGAGACTTCGTTCTCGTCCGGCACGATCTCCGTGCGCCGCTGCGCGTCGGCCTTCGACGCGAACTTGAGTTTTAGCGTCGCGAGGTCGTCCTTGATGATCGCGTAAATGCGGTTCGGGTCGGCGAGAATCGCCGTCAGGTCTTCGATCGTCTTCAGGAGTTCCGCCATCTCGGCTTCGAGTTTGCCGCGCTCCAGCCCCGTCAGCTGGTAGAGGCGCATCTCGAGGATCGCGTTCACCTGAAGGTCGGAGAAGCCGTATTTCTCCTGCAGGCGGTTCTTCGCCTCGTCGCGGTTCGCCGAACTGCGGATGATCGCCACCACGTCGTCGAGGTGGGCGATTGCGAGAAGCAGTCCGTCGAGGATGTGCTTGCGGGCCTGCGCCTTCTTCAGCTCGAAGCGCGTCCGCCGCGTGATGACGTCGAAGCGGTGGTCGGTGTAGCAGCGGAAGAAGTCCTTCAGGTTCAGGATCTTCGGCCGTCCGCCGTCGATCGCCAGCATGATCGCCCCGAAGGTCGTCTGCAGTTCCGTGTGCTTGTAGAGGTGGTTCAGCACGATTTCGCCGATCGCGTCGCGCTTCAGTTCGACGATGATGCGGATATCCGCCTTCGATTCGTCGCGGATGTCGCTGATGCCCTCCAGCACCTTCTCCTTCACGAGATTCGCCATGTGGATCAGCATCTCGCGCTTGTTCACCGTGTAGGGGATCTCGGTGATGACGATGCGCTCGCGCCCGTTCTTCTGCGTCTCGATCGTCGCCTTGCCGCGCACGCGGAGCTGCCCGCGCCCGTTTTTATACATCGAGGCGATGCCGTTGTAGCCGCAGATCTGCGCACCCGTCGGGAAGTCCGGCCCCTTCACGAACTGCATCAGGTCGTCGACCGTGCAGTCCTCGCGGTGATCGACGTAGTAGGTGATGCCGTCGCAGAGTTCGCCGAGGTTGTGCGGCGGGATGTTCGTCGCCATGCCGACGGCGATGCCGCTCGACCCGTTGAGCAGGAGGTTCGGGAGTTTCGCCGGCAGGACGGACGGCTCTTCGAGCGTCTCGTCGAAGTTCGGCACCATGTCGACCGTGTCCTTCTCGAGGTCGGAGAGCAATTCTTCCGTGACCTTCTGCATGCGGACTTCGGTGTAGCGCATCGCCGCCGCGCCGTCGCCGTCGATCGAGCCGAAGTTGCCGTGCCCGTCCACCAGCGGGACGCGCAGGGAGAACGGCTGCGCCATTCGCACGATCGTCTCGTAGACCGCGCTGTCGCCGTGCGGATGGTACTTGCCGATGACGTCGCCGACCACGCGGGCGGACTTCACGTGCTTCGCCCCGAACGGAATGCCAAGTTTGTGCATCGAGTAGAGACAGCGGCGGTGCACCGGCTTCAGGCCGTCCCGCACGTCGGGCAGCGCGCGCCCGACAATCACGCTCATGGAGTAGTCGATGTAGTCCCTCGACATCTCCTCTTCGATGTTTACGTCTTCCAGCGTCCCTGCCGCAGGGACAGTGGCCGCACCCTTTACTTCTTCTTCGCTCATACTTTCCGTGTATTATACCATAAAATAGCCCGCTACCTCTTCATAATGTGCGCACATTGTGTGCAGGGCGATAAGACCATAAGCCCCCCTTTGCCTTTTTCACGGCAGTATGATATAATGCGCGGTGTGAAAAAAGGTTCGCGAAAACTGAAGTATCATCGGATTCTGCTGAAGCTTTCCGGTGAAGTGCTTGGCAACAAGTCAACGGGCGAGTGCATCGACCCGAAGAACTTGGCCTTTATGGCCGAGCGGGTGAAGAAGATTCATGCGCTCGGCGTCGAGGTCGGCATCGTGCTCGGCGGCGGCAACATCTTTCGCGGGCTGACGGGTGCGGGCAAGGGCGTGGACCGCGTGGTGGGCGACTCGATGGG
>CAVFWY010000174.1:0-3800 GCA_963626175.1 Gemmiger sp. | reverse complement strand
GTCGATGGCTATCGGGATGAGAAGGGCGAACTGCCCAAGATGATGCAGTTGAAGCGGATTCACACGGATTTCGTCGTGAAGAATACCGCTTCCATCGCCGACGGGGAGTCGTTCGACGCGCGGATGCGCGAAGCGGCGCTTTTCGCGGCGCTTCTGCACGATACGGGGCGATACGAGCAACTCAAGCGGTATAACACCTTCCGCGATTCGGATTCGGTTGACCACGCCGTCTTCTCGCACGACATCGTGAAGGAAAGGGGCTGGCTTGACGGTTGCGATGGCGAGTTGAGGCGAAGCGTTCTTTCAGCCGTCCTCTATCACAACCGCCGCGATTTGCCCGATGGACTCGACCCCCTGACCTTTTCGGCGGCCCACGTCGTCCGCGACGCCGACAAACTCGACATCTTCCGCGTTCTCGAAGACCAGATCGACCATACGGACTGGCGGCACGATTCGCGGGCATTCTGGAATCTCTCGGTTGAGAATCCGCCGAATCCCGCCGTCATCAAGGCGATTGAGGAGTCGCGTCCAGTCGATTATCAGGCGATTCAGTCGCTTTCGGACTTTGTGCTGATTCAGGTCGGGTGGATGGTTTCGGGGCTTCACTACGGAACGGCGCGGCGGATTTGCGCCGAACGCGGCCATCTCGCCTACCGACGCGCATTCCTCCACAAACTGACGGCATCGTCCGAGGTTGACCGCGTGTGCGACCTTGCCGAACGAACGCTTGCGGCAGACGCGCAAGACAAGGGAGACAACAGATGAAGCTGAAGCGAATTGTCGATTGGCTCGATCGCGTCCTTGACGTGAAGGCGTTTGCCGATGACGTCTCGAACAACGGCGTGCAGATTGCGCGAACGGGCGACGAAGTGACGAAGGTTGCGTTCGCCGTGGACGGAAGCCTCGCGAGCGTGGAGGCCGCCGCCCGCGAGGGGGCGGAACTTCTCGTCGTGCACCACGGCATTTCGTGGGGCGGCGGAATCCGCCGTCTGGCCGGGGGCGAATACAACGTGGTCAAGGCGGCGATGGATGCGAACGTCGCGCTTTATGCGGCGCATCTGCCGCTTGACGCGAACAGGAAGTATGGCAACAACTGGGAATTGGCGCGGCACTTGGGGTTGAAGCGGATCGAACCCGCGTTCGCCTATCACGGCTACACGATTGGCGTGACGGGAATCGCGGCGGACGGACGCAAGATCGGCGTCTGTTCGGGCGGGGCGGGCGAATTCGCGGCTGAGGCGAAGCGGCTCGGATGCGATGCGTTCGTCACGGGTGAGGCGAACTGGGGGGAGCAAATCGCCGCAGAAAACATTGGCATGAGAATGGTGTGCGCGGGACATTACGAGACGGAGATCTTCGGCGTGGCGGCGCTTTCGGCGACGATGAAGAGAATCCTGAAGATTCCGACCGTATTCGTCTCCGTTCTGCTCATGCTGGGCGCGAGTCTCGGTTCGTTCTCCGCCCGTGCGGCGGAGGGCGACGGCTTCGCGGAGGAATCCTACGAATACGACCGTTTCGCCGTTGGCGCGGCGGCTCAGATCGTTCTGCCGCAGGGTGGCGAGAAGATGTCGCGGCGTGCGGGCGCGGCGGCGCGGGTCGGCTACTACCTGACGGAGATGCTGGCAGTCGAGGGCGAGGTCGCGTGGCTCGAAGACCGTGCGGGGCTCGCCGTCCGCGGACTGTGGCACTGGTGGGGCTACGAGCGATTCGACCCGTTCTTCACCTTCGGCGCGCGCGGGTGGCTCAATCACGGGCAGGTCGGCCCGTCGGGCGGCATCGGCGCATTCTACCACATTGACGACTTCTGGTCGCTTCGCTTTGACGCGGATGCGACGCTCGGCGTGGAGACGGATGTCGGCATGGCGTATGGATTCTCCGTGGGAATCCAACGGACGTTTTAAGAGAGAAGGGGTGTTGTTCCATGAAGGATGTGCGTGAAACGTGGTATGATGCGGCGAACAGGGTCGCGGTGACGATCGTCGACGTCACGACCGCCGCGCAGGACTTGGCGCGGGGTCACCTCTGCGGGCCGACAAGCGCCTACTTTCTGACGAAAGCCCTCGCCGCCGCCGCGTTGCTCGGAAGCGAAATGAGCGAGAGGGACGAAGTGCTTTCCGTACAGATGAAATGCACGGGTCCGCTCGGCGGATTCAACGTCGAGTGTTCGGCGGCGGGGACTTTGCGCGGCTATACGGAGAAGAAGATCCTCGACGACTTCGACGGAATGGGAACGCCAGACGAAAAGAAGGCCGTTGGCGAGCGGCAGATTCAGATTGCACGGTCAGTTCCGGGGCGAATCCTTTCGCAGGGCATTGCGACAACCCTGGACGGCTATCTCGCCGATTCGCTTCAGCGGAAGGCGCGAATCTTCCTGGAAGCGGCGGTTTCGGACGAGGTCGAGATACTGGAAGCCCGTGGAATGATGGCCGAGATTCTTCCCGACTCGCCCGTGAAGGCGTCCGTCGAGAGCCTGCCGACGCCGAAGAGCCTTTCGGCATCGTCGCGCACACTGCTGAAGAAACTCGGCTTCGACCGGGCCGAATTGAAGAAGTCCGAGCCGCTTTCCTTCGCCTGCACCTGTTCGCGCGAGCGGGCGGCGGCGATGCTCAACGCCCTCGGCGAAGAGGAGCGGAAGAGTCTGCCCTCCGCAATCGACGTCACCTGCCACATGTGCGGCCGCACTTACACGATTGCGACGGCGCACCACGCCGCCGTTTAGCGCGGCTTTGAAGTCGCGCAACTCGTGGTGCTTCACTCGCGGGAGAACTTGCGGTTGAGTTCGCGCGTGGAGGTGAAGATCATGATGGGCTTGCCGCGCGGGCAGACGTAGGGCATTCGGCAGGCGGCGAGTTCCTCGACGAGCCGGACGGCGCTCTCCTCGGTCAACGCAAGGGACATCCCGGCGAACGAGCGGGCGATGGACTTCGCAATCAGGTCTTCGCGCCAGCGTTCGCCGCTCCGCTTGCCGTCCGCGAGATCGCGGGCGATGGTCGGCAGGATGACGTCGGGGGAGAGCCCCTCGACCAGTTGGGGAATCGCCTCGACCTTGAAGATGCCCGTGCCGAATTCCTCCAGACGGAAGCCCATCGACTCGATGACGGGGAGCGCGGCGGAGATGCGGGCGAAGTCCGGCGGGGAGAGCCGCACGGTTTCGGGAATGAGCAGCGGCTGGGAGACGCCGCCCGCGCCATTCGCCTTGCGGGTGGACGCAATCAGCCGCTCGAAGGCGATGCGTTCGCGGGCGGCGTGGGGATTGATCGTCACGACCCCCGAATCGGTTTCGACGAGCAGATAGCCGGAGGCGGTTGTCGCCAGGAACCTGAACCACCCCCACGGCTTCGTGCGCGTTTCGTTGTCGGCGAGCGGCAGGTCGATGGCGACGGGAGCCGCCGTCGGAATGCTCGCGGCGGAAGCCGTCACGGGCGCGGCGGCAGGGCGCGGCGGCGGGGGCGGAATCCGCCCGGCGTCGGCGTCCGCAGGGCGGACTTCGACGATGGCGACGGGTGCGGGGGCGGACGCCGCCGTTCGCGTTCCGCCCAGCGTGCGCTCGATGGCGGCAATCAGTGCCTGACGGACGGCGACGTTGTCGCGGAAGCGAACCTCCCGCTTCGTCGGGTGCACGTTTACGTCAACCTGTCCGGGCGGAAGGTCGAGAAAGAGAATCAGCGCGGGACGCAAGTCGCCCTGTCGGCGGGGATAGGATTCGCGAATCGCATAGGCGATGGAAGGGGAGGTCGCGGGACGCCCGTTCACGAAGATGTACTGGTCGCGGCGGGTCGGGATGTTCAGGTTCGGGCGTT
>CAVFWY010000173.1:0-3801 GCA_963626175.1 Gemmiger sp. | reverse complement strand
TGTAGAGCGAATAACTCGGATTGAGCGAGGCGATGCACTCGTCGTTCTCGACGAATGCCCGCGCCGCGAGCGCGAGCACTTCGTCCGACCCGTTGCCGACGAAGACGTTCTCGGGGTTCGTGCCGTTCAGTTCCGCGAGTGCGCGGCGAAGATCCGCGACGTCCGGGTCGGGATAGCGGCGCAGATTGTCGAGGTCGAACGTCGCAAGCACCTGCTTGCAGACAGGGGCCGGCGGATAGGGGTTCTCGTTCGTGTTGAGTTTAAGGACGTGCCGCGTCTTCGGCTGCTCGCCGGGCGTGTAGGCCGTCAACTTGCGAACGTGTCGGGCGATTCTCATGGCAAATCAGTCATCAATTGGTTTCCGGAAAAGAACTTGGGCGCGACGAGTTCCGCGCTCGTCTGGCAGGAATACCGCTTGAGAAAGAAGCAATAGGTCGTATCCGAGAACCGCGTGGTGAGATTCCGAACGCCCTGCGCACCGCTTTTCTCCAGGGCGTAGTCGAGGAGTTTCATGTTGTTTTCAAGCGTCATCGAGTCCTGAAAGATTCGGCACATCTCCTCGTTCGGTGCGTCCGGTTCGCCGGAGGCAATCGGAAAGACCGGGAAGAAGACGAGGTAGGCTGACCAGCGGGTGTTTTCGATGTCGACCATCTTCCTCCCGCCCACCTCGGAGTAGCGGACGGTGGCGCACCCCGCGAGAAGGGCGACAAAAATGAGAAAAGTCATCGTTTTCATTTCAAAACCCCCGAAAGCTGCACCTCTCTGTAGGTCAGGAGGTAGGGAATGGGAACGGAATAGCCGAGAATAGGGACCGTGAACATCACATCTTCCTTCACGTCATAGGCAAGATTTGTCGGTGTTTTTCCCTTTTCTGAGGCATATTTGAGGTAAGTGCCCTGAATGACATCCATTTTTACGTCATCACGGAAGACGACGAAGGGGATTAGGGCATTTGGCGTGGCGTTCCCGCACCCGACGGGTATCTGACCAAACAGATACCAGCCGTAGTTATGCACAACGAGATGTTCGTTCCCCTCGCCCGGCACTTGCGCCGAGTGGATGGAAAAGCACCCCGTGAGACACGCCGCCGCACAGAATATGAACGCGAAAATGCACACTTTCATTTTCATACGGCACATTATACCATTTATCGTCCCCTGATTCAAGGATAAGTGGATTTAATGTCGGTTTTAGCCCTAGATTTCTCTGATTCTTGCTGATTTGAGGGTCGATGCGCATCGGCAGGGTGGGTTGATGCGCATCGAAGGGGGTGGTTGATGCGCATCAAAGAGGGGTGTTGATGCGCATCGAAGGGGTAGGTTGATGCGCATCAAGAGGGGGTGTTGATGCGCATCAAAGGGGGGTGTTGATGCGCATCAAAGGGGTAGGTTGATGCGCATCTCCGAGGGAAAGGGGTGCGCAGAGCGTTTTTAGCCCGATTGGGAGAATCGGAAGATGGTGTGCCGGGAATATGGTATAATATGCGTCATCCGAAAGGTATTCCAGTCATATGAACGAATCGAACGACTTCATGGTGTTTTCCGGCACGGCGAATCTGCCGCTGGCCGAGAAAGTGGCGAACTATCTGGGCAAACCCCTGAACAAAATCGACATCAAGCATTTCCCCGACGGGGAGACGTTCTGTCAGGTGCTCGACCCCGTGCGCGGCAGGGACGTGTTCGTGATTCAGTCCGGCTCGCCCGAGCCGAACGAGGCGTATATGGAACTGTTCGTCATCATGGACGCGCTGAAGCGCGGCTCGGCGGCCCGCATCACCGCCGTGCTGCCCTACTACGGTTATGCGCGGCAGGATCGCAAGGATCAGCCCCGCGTGCCGATTACGGCGCGGCTCATCGCGAACCTCCTTCAGACGGCCGGGGCTGACCGCGTGCTGACGCTCGACCTTCACGCGAACCAGATTCAGGGTTTCTTCGACATTCCGCTCGACCACCTCAAGGCCGAGCCGGTGATTCTGAAATACATCCGCGACCAGCACTGGGCGAAGCCCGTCGTCGTCTCTCCGGATACGGGCGGGGCGAAGACGGCCTACGGCTACAGCCGCAAGCTCGGCTGCGGGCTTGCCATCGTCGCGAAACAGCGCACGGGCGATTCGACGGTGGATGCCTTCAGCGTCGTCGGCGACGTGAAGGACTGCGACGTCATCATGATTGACGACATGACCGCGACGGGCGGAACGCTGAGCGCGGCGGCGAAAATGTGCCGCGACAACGGCGCGAAGAGCGTCCACGCCTTCGTCTCCCACTTCCCGCTGACGGAAAAGGGCGTCGACCGCCTGATGAACGAGACCCAGCTCGACGAACTCGTCGTGACGGACTCGATTCCGCTCCGCAAGGGCTTCGACCCCGCGAAACTCCCGTTCAAGCTCACGCAGCTTTCGGTTGCGCCGCTGATTGGCGAGGCCATCAAGCGGACGCACAAGAACGAATCCATCAACGACCTCTTCAACCACGAGTAACGGCGTGAAGGTTATCGCTGGATTGGGCAATCCGGGTGCGCAGTATGAAAATACTCCGCACTCGGTTGGTTTTGAGGCGGTGGATGCCATCGCGGCGGAAATCGGGGCGGCGTGGGAGATGAAGCGGGCGTTCAACAGCCTGATGGCTCGCGGCACTTTCGCCGGGCAGAGCGTCATCCTCGTGAAGCCACAGACCTATATGAACCTCTCCGGCGACGCCATCGCCCCGATCGTGAAATACAGCAACGCGAAACCCGCCGACCTGCTCGTCATTCAGGACGACATCGACCTCCCCGTCGGGCGCATGCGCATTCGGAAGGACGGTTCGTGCGGCGGACACAACGGCATCCGCAACATCATCGAGCGGCTGGGCACGCCGAACTTCTCGCGCCTCAAACTGGGCGTGGGGAAGGATAAGTCAAATGTCATCGCCCACGTGCTCGGCAAGTTCGACCCGACGACGCGCAAGACGATGGATGCCGTCGTCGCCGAGGCCGTCCGTGCGGCGGAGAAGATTGTCAAGGAAGGACCAGACAAGGCGATGAACGCCTATAACGGATGGAGTGCGACATGCTGAACACGAAAGCGTTTGGAAAGAAGAAGGTCAACCTCCACACACACTCGACCTGGTGCGACGGAAAGAACACGCCCGAGGAGATGATTCAGGCGGCGATTGAGCGGAATTTCTCCACGCTCGGCTTCTCCTCCCACGTGATGCTGCCCGAAGAACCCTACGACTGGATGCTGACGAGGGAAAAACTGCCGCGCTATGTCGCCGAAATCCGCGCACTCGCCGAGAAATACAAGGATAAGATTCAGGTTTTCTGCGGCGTGGAGGCGGACTACGTTCCCGGCGGCGCAACGCCCGACCGCTCGGTCTACGCGCCCTACGGCATCGACTACATCATCGGCTCCGTGCATTTCGTCCGTGCGGCGGATAACGCGCTCGTCTGCGTGGACGAATCGCCCGAAGCCCTCGCGGCGGGACTCCGCAATCACTACGACGGGAATGCGGAGGCGTTCATCCGCGACTACTACCGTGAGGTGCGCGAGATGCTGCGACGCTACGATTTCGACATTCTCGGACACGTCGATCTCGTGACCAAGTTCAACGAAAAGCATCCGTATTTCGACGAGACGGCGGACTGGTATGCGGACGAGATGAGGGAGACGATTGCCGCGATACGCGAGGCGAAGAAGACCGTGGAACTCAACGCGGGCGGCATCGCCCGCGGCTGGCGCACGGAGTTCTATCCGTCGCGGCGCTTCTGCGCGGAACTCTCCGCCTTCAACGACATCGACTACATCCTCTCCTCCGACGCGCA
>CAVFWY010000172.1:0-3835 GCA_963626175.1 Gemmiger sp. | reverse complement strand
GTGGACTTCTTCAGGACGCCGACGTAGTTCGTCGCCGGCACGGTCGCGAGCGTCGCGCCGTTCTGGCGGACCAGCACCTTCACCTGGAAGTAGGCGCTCGTCTCGACGTTGTCGACGTCGATTACCGGGGCGGAGACGACATCGCCCGCCTTCGCCACCTCGGCCGTCGCCTTTCCGTCCTCGGACGCCGCGACCGTCACTTCGTCGACCTGATAGGCGATCTGCACGCCCGTGACGGTCGTGACCGCCTCGACGTTCACGGGCGTGACGTCGATCGTCGCCACATTTTCGTTCTGCGCCGCGTCCACGGCGACAAACTTGTCGGACTCAATGCCCGCGACGATGTTCACCCACACCTGGTTGCCGTTCGTGTCCGTCTTGCTGAGGGCAGTCGTCTTTTCCGTGTCGGTCGCCGAGCTTGTATCGGTGATACCAGCCTTCGTAAGCGCCTCATTGATGACTTCCGCCGTCAGCGCGACTTCAACCGTCTCGGTCGTCCCCGCGTCTTCGGTCGTCACGGTCACAACCGTACTCTCCTTCGTCTTCACCGCATAGAGGTCGTCAGAACCCTTGTAGGTTTCAAGGCCGCTGTCGCTCGGGAAATAAGGCGTAGCGACATCATAGTCGAACTTGCCGCCGGTGACCACGAGCGTGCCGCCCGAATTGCCCATGAGCGAATTGCCGATCGTCTTGAATGTTCCGCCCGCAAGCGTCAGGACGCATGTAGTTTTCCCTGACACGTTGAAGAGCGACTTGCCCTCGGAGACTTCGGCAGATTCGTAAGTGCCGCTCTCGACCGTTGCCGCCGAGTTGTTCTCCAGCCAGACGGCGTAGAAGTTTTGCGCCTTGACGGTCAGATCCTTCAGGACGACACCAGTTGCATTGTAGATGTTGATGCCGCCCTCCATCACGACGTTCTCGACCGTGAAACTCGTAGTATCTTCCGCGTCACCGATGAAGAGCGCATACGAGCCGCCGTTCAGGCAGACCATCTTGCCGTTCTTGATGACGGCGCCCGTGCCCTCAAAGATATGCGCGAAGTTGTAGTGCGAATAGGTGAACCCGTTCAGGTCGAACGTCACGCCCGGCATGTCGTAGACGATGGGCCCCACGTTTTCATCCGTGTAGTCCGCAATGAGCTTGACGGTGTCGCCGCTCTTTGCCGCGCTGAATGCGTCGAAGAGAGTCGCGTATTCCTTACTGTCGATCTTGGCGACCATGAGCGAGTTGGTCAGCTGCGCGGGTGCGGGCGGCAAATAGGTTCCCCAGTCGTTGTATTCGGCAACGAAGGTCACGCCCTCCGGGAGGTCTCCACCGCCCGAAACCTTTATGCATTCTTCCGTGGAGCTCGTGCTCTCCACGAAATTGTTCTTGATCGTGATCTCCGTGCCAGCGGCGACCGCGCCGAAGCGAATCGCCCGGTCATTGAGGCCGCTGAAGACATTGCCATTGATGACGACGGAGCCGAAGTCGCACGCACCATGCGTAGTCGTCTGGACGGCGATCGCGTTGTGATACATCGTCATGAATGTGCAGCGCCTGACCGTGATGCCTTTGACATTCGCCGCGTAGACGCCCTGATAGCATCCGTTGAACACGCAACCCTCGACCACGAGGTTCTTCACGTTGCCGCTGTTGTTTTCGTCGTAATACCTGATTGCCTGATAGTCCGAACTGTTCGTCGTCCCGTTGTTAATGTTGAAGGTGCAGTCCGTGAAGGTGAAGCCGTCATACACCGTCGCGGCATTCGAGGTCGAAATGTCCGTCTTCGCCGTGAGCTCCAGCCCCTTGAAGGTGAAGTTCTTCAGCGTCGTGCGTTTGTAGTAGCTGTTGTTCGTATCCTTGGTCGTAATGTCGCGCACGTGGTCATAGAGCGGCTTTGCCGTCGTTCCGTAGACGTGGTTTCCGCCCTCGGCGTTGAAGCCCGCGATTGTTACGCCATCTTTTGCCGTGAAGGTGACATTTTGAACCGTCCGCTCGTAATAGCAGCCTTCCGTCCAAACGGTCTGGCTCTTGTAGGCGATGAGCTCCACATACGTCATCGCGTCGTTGTCGAAGCTGCCGTGACGGTAGACCGTCCCGCTGCCGTCGTATTTCGTGGCGCGACCGAGGATGAGCGTCTCGGTGATGCTCTCCGTGAAGTTGATCGTCTTGCCGTCAATCGAGCCATACGCGCCGTCCAGCACATACTGCGCGTTCGCGGCGTTCACGTTGACGACCGTCCCGCTCATGTCAGGCGCCGTCGGGAGCGCATCCAGCGTCCCATCGCCATCCAGATCATATCCGAGCGTGCGCGGGTCGACACCTTTCTTGACCGCAACAGTCACAATGTCGGACATCTCGACTGTCGTGCTGTTCTTAATGCCCTTGGTCGTATCGACCGTGTCGGCAATTTCGTTGTCCGTCGCGATGGTGAGGTTCAGGTTGCTGGAAGTCAGTTCCTTGCCTTCCGCCTTCGCATCGTCGTAGATGAGATAGCCCGTGCCCGTCACCTTGTTGGCGGAAATCGTAATCTCCGCCGCCGTGAGTGTCGCGAGATTCTCGTGGAGCGTAAAGGCATTGCCGCCATTCAAAGCAAGCGTGTTGCCCTTGATGTCCGCCTTGGCGAGCCCGGACAGCTGGATGCAGGAGCGTCCCGAGTCCGTCACCGAGATCGTGTTGCCCTCGATCGTAGCGACCGCCGTCTTCTGGTCGATGTTGACGCCGCGAGCGAAGCCCGAAATCGTGTTGTCCTTGAGGGTGACTGCCAAGGATTTTGTTTCGGAACCCTGAATCATTATCGCGTAGGTGCTTGAACTCGATGTGCCGTCCAAGGTGCTGTCCGTAATCGAATAGGAACCGCCGACATTCGCATAACAAGAGATACCGACCTTCAGTGCACAATTCTTGACGCTGAAGTCAATGCCTTCGTAGCTGTTCTGATACGCTTTGAGCCCGTTCGCATTTGAACCCGCAATCGTCAGATTCTCAAAATGGATGCCCGTCGTCGTTTTTTCGCTCCACCACTCGTAGGGGAGGGTGATATCGGAGTTGACCGTCAGCGTATCCGTATCGCGTCCCGTAGCACCGACGAACTTGAAGTTGATGAGGTGGCGAGTGCCGAAATGGGAAGTCTTGCGTCCCATCGTGAGCAGATTCGCGAGGCTCGTCTCGTCGTAGACGACATTGCCCGAAATCGTATAGGTCAGCGTCGCGTTGCCATTCCCGTCTTGGTCAGTGAAGAACGCGTCAAAGGTCTCCGCCGATGCCGTCAGCTCCTCGCCGAGACCAAATGTAGACTCAATCTTGGGCTTAATCGCCGCGTACGCCGCCTGGAAGGATGCATATTTGGGGTTCTCAACGCCATCGATTTTGATACCGCCCACCTTGACATAACTTTCGGTTGTATCCGCCTGGACGGTGGAAGCCGAGAATGCGGAAGCGGCAAAAACCGCCGCGATTGCCAGTCTTATTGCCATTTGTCTCATTTTCTTTCCATTTCCTTTCATTTTGGCGCTCTGTCCGACCGACATATTGCCGGCTAGGCGGCGCGACATTTTCGCCTTCTTGACGAAAATTGGCGCGTATTATATCACCCCCCCCCCCCGTCAATGGGGAATTTACAGGAATCGCATTTTTTTGCATCGCCCGAGGTTGGGTTTACGGTAAAAGTAGGGGCAGGGGAGGGGGTGGCCGTGGAGATCGGGAGAGAGGGAGGGAGATTTGCTATCGCCACGGATTTCACGGATTCTCACGGATTTTGGGGAAATAGCCGTATAGATCGGGAGAGAGGGAGATGAGATGGGGTTGGGGGTTGTTATCACCACGGATTTCACGGATTCTCACGGATGGGGGA
>CAVFWY010000171.1:0-3896 GCA_963626175.1 Gemmiger sp. | reverse complement strand
TTGACTTACCCTCGGCTAATTTGGTATCATATGCGCCAAGTTAGCGAAGGCTAATGTTGTTAGCCGGGTGGAACTCGGCGGAAAGAAGTGATATGCCGTTGGCGTTGATGAGCACAGGTTCTCGCGCGCGGGTCATGTCCGTCTCGGGCAATGACACCGTGAAGAAGCATTTGGGCAGTCTCGGGCTGATTCCCGGGGCTGTGATTACGGTCGTGCAGATGATGGCCGGCAACATGGTCGTGGGCGTTCGGGACAGCCGAATCGCGATCAACGGCGACCTGACGCGGCGGGTGCAGGTCGAGCCGGCGTGAAGGCGGAGACGATTTGAAAGGATAACTTGTATGAAAACACTCAACGAACTGAAAGTTGGCGAATCGGGGCGCGTGGCGCACCTCACCGGCGAAGGCGCCGTGAAGCGGCGGATCATGGATATGGGCCTCACGAAGGGGGCGGAAGTGACCGTCCGCAAGGTCGCTCCCCTCGGCGACCCGATCGAAATCACCGTGCGCGGCTACGAACTCTCCATCCGCAAGGATGAGGCGGCGAAAGTCGAGATTGCATAAGTCCAAGGAAAGGCGGATAAGATCATGTCCATTAAAATCGCCCTCGCGGGCAACCCGAACTCGGGCAAGACGACGCTCTTCAATGCGTTGACCGGGTCGAATCAGTACGTCGGCAACTGGCCGGGCGTGACGGTTGAGAAGAAGGACGGCCTCCTCGAAGGCTCGAAGGACGTCGTCATTCAGGACTTGCCGGGCATCTACTCCCTCTCGCCCTACTCGCTGGAGGAGAAGGTGTCGCGCAAGTTTCTCGTCGAGGAAAGCCCCAACGGCGTGCTGAACATCGTTGACGGCACGAACATCGAGCGCAACCTCTACCTCTCCACCCAGCTGGCGGAACTCGGCATTCCGATGGTGATGGCGGTGAACATGATGGACGTCGTGCGGAAGAACGGCGATCGGATTGATTTTGAGAAGATCGCCAAGGCGCTCAACTGCGAGGTCATCGGCATCAGCGCCCAGAAGGGCGACGGCTGCCGCGAGGCCGCCGCGAAGATCGTCAAGCTTGCGCGGGCGGGTGAGAAGGGCGAAGTGCCGCACGTCTTCACGGGTTCGGTCGAGCACGCGCTCGCCCACATCGAGGAGTCCATCCAGGACCGCGTGAAGAAGAGCGCGATTCGCTGGTATGCGATCAAGGTGTTCGAACGCGACGAGGAGATCGTGAAGTCCATCGGCCTTCCCGACGAGACGCTCAAGCACATCGACGAACATATCCGCGACTGTGAGAAGGAACTCGACGACGACGCGGAATCGATCATCACGAACCAGCGCTACGACTTCATCCAGAACCTGATGTCGTCCGCCCTGACGAAGAACCAGGAACGCCGCAACAAGGCGACGCTCTCCGACAAGATCGACAAGATCGTGACGAACCGCATTCTCGCGCTTCCGATCTTCATCCTGTCGCTGTGCGTGATGTGGTATCTGGCGGTTGCGGGCGGCGGCCCCGGCACGATTCTCACCGACTGGGCGAACGACGGCTTCCTCGGCGACGGCTGGCACCTGCCGTTCACGACCCACGAGGTCGACGGCAAGGACTACGAGACGGCCTGCGAGGACTTCGCGAAGGCGGAGGCGACGGTCGCGGCGTGGGAGGCCGGCGAGAAGACGGCTTCAATCGAGGACGAGGAGACGGGCGAGACCGCCGAAGAGTGGGCGGTTGACGAATCGCTCTACAACGACGCCAAGAAGATCGAGGAGCCCGATCCCGCCGACTACGGCGTGTGGATTCCGGGCATCTCGGCGCTCATCTCCGAGTGGCTCGAGAAGATCGGGGCGAACGAGATGGTCTCGTCGCTCGTCAACGACGGCGCGTGGGGCGGCGTGGCGACTGTTCTCGGCTTCGTGCCGGTGATTACGATCGTGTTCCTCTTCCTCGCGTTCCTTGAGGACTGCGGGTATATGGCGCGCGTGGCGTTCATCATGGACCGTCTCTTCCGCAAGTTCGGCCTTTCCGGCAAGAGTTTCATCCCGATGATCGTCGGCAAGGGGTGCGGCGTGCCCGCCGTGATGGCGGCGCGGACGATTGAGAACGAGCGCGACCACCGCATGACGGTGATTCTCGCGACATTCATCCCGTGCGGCGCGAAGACGGTGATTATCGCGATGTTCGCGGCGATTTTCTTCCGCGACATGTGGTATGTCGCCGCGCTGATGGACGTCATCGGCATCGCTATCATCGTTCTCGGCGGCATCGCGCTCAAGAAGTCCCGCGCCTTCGCGGGTGAGGCGGCCCCGTTCGTGATGGAACTGCCCGCTTACCACCTGCCGACGGTGAAGGGCATCCTCATCCACACGTGGCAGCGCGTGAAGGGCTACATGCTCAAGGCGGGACTCATCATCTTCCCGGCCTGCGTGTTCCTCTGGTTCATCATGCACTTCGACTGGACGCTGAACCTGCTCGCGGACGAGGAGATCGAACGCTCGATTCTGCACGACCTCGGCTCGTGGATCGCGTGGATTTTCGCGCCGCTTGGCTTCGGCACGTGGCAGGGCGCGGCGGCGACGGTTTCCGCCGAAATCGCGAAGGAACAGGCGACGGCGACGCTCGGACTCGTCGCGGGGAACATGGACGGCGCGACGACCGCCGCGCAGATTGCCGCGCTCTTCCGCTCGTTCAGCGACTTCCCGAAACTCGCGGCGTTCTCGTTCATGGTCTTCAACCTCTTCATCCCGCCGTGCATGGTCGCGATTGCGACGACCTTCCGCGAGATGGGTTCGGCCAAGTGGGGCTGGATCGCGGTCGCCTTCCAGCTCTTCGTCGGCTACGTGATTGCGCTTTCGTGCTACCAGATCGGCATGCTGGTCGCGGGCGGCGTCTTCACCTTCTGGACGGTCGTGGCGATTCTCGTCGATCTCTACTGCCTGTGGGCGATCTTCCGCCCGGCGAGAAAGGTGGTGGCGTAAGATGAACGCGGCGTCCGTCCTCGTCTTGGTTGGCGTGATCGCCCTGGCCGCTCTGGCCGCGTGGTATTGCCGCGTCAAGGGCGCACCCTGCGAGGGCGGGCCGGCCTGCTCCGGCTGCTGTGCGAAATGTCGGCACCGGTGCGCGGCGCGCGAGACACTTTCCTAAACACGGAAAACTGAAAAACATACAAAAAACAAAGGAATAAACGAAAAAATGAACTCAAAGCACATGTTGGCTATGCTCTGTGCAGCTGCTGTCGGCAGCGGTGTTTGCGCCGCCGAGAGCACGGCGGA
This sequence comes from Gemmiger sp., assembly GCA_963626175.1. Classification (GTDB taxonomy): domain Bacteria; phylum Verrucomicrobiota; class Kiritimatiellia; order RFP12; family UBA1067; genus UBA1067. The sequence goes on along the minus strand of CAVFWY010000171.1, from coordinate 636 downwards.
GAAAGAGGAAACCCCCCAGGGCTGGAACTACGAGGCGGGTAGCGGAATCAGTTACGGCGAAACCCCCATCGTCACGGCTGAATTCGGTCTCGCGTTCGATTCCAAGTTCCTCAGCTACGGTCTCGTTGACAACAACGACCCGATCCTGACCCCGTCCGCGTCGCTCACGCTCTTCGACTGGCTGACCGTCGGCGTCGAGTCGATCTTCGACATGACTCCCTACGGACGCAAGAAAGTCCTCAATGAGGATGGCGAATACGAAGACCTCTACGCGAACCGCGCGGGCAAGTATCAGGAACTCGATCCGAGCATCTCGATCGGACACGCCTTCAGCCCGGAGGACTACGAGTGGCTTCCGACCACGATTGAATTCTCGCTGGGCTACAGCTACGAATATCATCCGCGGTCATACAGCCCCGCGTCGGACGATACGCAGTTCGTCACCTTCGACCTGAGCCTGCCCGACCTCTGGTTCGAGCCGACGCTCTCGCTCGAACGCGACATCGATCGCGACGACGGCACGTATGCGAACCTCGAGATCGGTCACACCTTCGAGATTACGGATGCGTTTTCGCTCCGTCCGGCGGTTGCGCAGGGCTTGGGCAACACGCGCCGCGTGAAGAGCTACATCCCGAA
>CAVFWY010000170.1:0-3899 GCA_963626175.1 Gemmiger sp. | reverse complement strand
CGCCACGCCGCGACAATCGACGCGGCGGACTTCGCCCGCACGACGACCTGCCAGCGATACCACCCCTCCGCCTTCTCAAGGGCACTCGGCACGGCCTCCGAAACGCGCATCGCGGCAGTTTGGGGAAGCGTCCGCGCATAGGCCGCAAGCGACTTCGCATACATGTCAGCCCAGGACGCGACGAGTTCAGGCGACAGCGCACGCAGGTTGACCGTGGCGAGATGGCAATACGGCGGGAAGTTTGCCGCCTTTCGCTCGGCGAGTTCGCCTTCGGCAAACTGCCGGAAATCCCCGTCGGCGGCCAGGCGAATCGCCGCCGTGGAAGGGTCGTAACTCTGCACGAAGACCTCGCCCGGCAATTCGGCGCGTCCGGCGCGTCCGGCGACCTGGGCAATCAGCTGAAAGGTGCGTTCCGCCGCACGGAAATCGGGCATGTTGAGGGAACTGTCGGCATTCAGCACTCCGACGAGCGTGACATTCGGGAAGTCGAGTCCCTTCGCAATCATCTGCGTGCCGAGCAGAACGTCCGCATCGCCGCGCCGGAAGGCGGAGAGGATGTCGTCGTGCGAGTTCTTCCGCCCCGTCGAGTCGGCGTCCATCCGCAGAATCCGTGCGCGGGGAAAGCACTTCGCGAGCGCCGCCTCGGCGCGTTGCGTGCCGATTCCCTTGTAGGTGAAGTCTGCCGCGCCGCACTGCGGACACGCCTTCGGCGGCAGAATCCACCCGCCGCAGATGTGGCAGCGCAGGCAGCTATCCGCCCGGTGGTAGGTGTAGGGCGTTCCGCAGTCGGGACACGTCATCACGAATCCGCAGTCGTTGCACGTGACGGAACGCGAATAGCCGCGGCGATTCAGGAAGAGAATCGTCTGTTCGCGGCGATCCAGCCGCACGCGCACCGCCTCCAGCAAGTCCGTTGAGAAGATGCGCCCCTCATCGCCGCGTTCGCGCATGTTGACGAGATGCACCGCCGGCATTGAGCCGCATCCCGCCCGCTTGGTAAGCGAGACGCACCGATACTTGCCGACGGCGGCGTTCATCCAGCTTTCCAGCGAGGGTGTGGCGGAGCCGAGCACGACCGTCGCGCCCTCAATCCAGCCACGCAGAACCGCCACGTCCCGCGCATGGTAGCGCGGATTGTCCTCCTGCTTGTAGCTCGTCTCGTGCTCCTCATCGACGACAATCAGTCCGAGATCTTTCACGGGGGCGAACACGGCGGAGCGGGGACCGACGACGACCCGCGCCGCACCGCTGCGGATTCGATGCCACTCGTCATAGCGTTCGCCGTCCGAAAGGGCGGAATGCAGGACGGCGACGCGGTCGCCGAAGCGGCTCGCGAACCGCTGCACGGTCTGCGGGGTGAGGGCGATTTCGGGAACGAGGACGATTGCGCCGCGTCCGGCTTCGAGTTCCCCCGCGATCGCCTGGAGGTAGACTTCGGTCTTTCCACTGCCCGTCACCCCGTGCAGCAAAATCGCCCGCCCGCGCGTCGCGCGAATCGCCGCGAGCGCAGCGGACTGTTCCTCGTTCAGCGACAGGGGCTTCGAGGGAAGGAATCGCCGCCCGGCGAGCGGATTGCGCCGCCGCGTCTTCGGCTCGATCGCCGCGCAACCGAGCGTGGCGAGCATCCGAAGCGAGGCGGGGGAGGTCTTGAGTTCGCGGCAGAGTTGCTGCATCCAGCCGCCGCCGAGCCGCACGAGCTGGTCGTAGAGCCAGCGTTGCCGCGTTGTGAGTTCCGCCGCGTCCGGCACGGCGGCGGTCGGCGCAACATAAAGAAGTTCGCGCGCGTGCGCGTTCTTCTTAAGAACCGACGCGGGCACGGCGGCGCGGAGGACGCTCTCGATGGGCGCCGCCGTGTAGTCCGCGATCTTCCGCACGAGTTTCAGGAGGGCGGGCGTGAAGAACGGCACCTCGTCCACAATCGCCGCGACGGGCTTCAGCCTGTACGCGGCGGATTCGGGCGGCGAATCCGAAACCGCCAGCACGAAGCCACGCGCCTCGCGATGCCCGAACGGAACGGAAAGAAGCTGGCCGACGGCCAGCTTCTTTTCAAGCGCTGCGGGAACTTCGTAGGTGAAGAGCCTGTCGAGCGCCAGGTCAATCGCGACCTTTGCAACCACCGCCGCTTACTTGGTGGTGGTCGGCGGGATGTAGGTAATCTCCGAGTTGTCGCTGAAGGTGACCGTCTGCTTCTCGTAGATGTCGGAGAGCGACTGATAGCGACCCTTGTAGACGCTCGCCGCGCCGCCCTTGTGAATCACGACCGAAGCCTTGCGGCCGAACGGCAGCGAAAAATCGGTATCCGTGCTCAGCTGCGTGGTCTTCGAAAGCGTCGCGTTATTGTCGCCGCTCTTCGGGAATTCCGTGACGTCGAGATTGCGCGAGACGAGCACGGGAATCACGTCGGGCATATCGTCCGTCAAGTCGGTGACGACCTTCCACGCGATGCACCCCTTGAGCGTCTTGTTGCCCTTGTAGGTCGGAACGCCCGCGCCCGACACGAACTTCAGGTCGACATCGACATACGGACTCCACTTGTCGGCAGACCCGTAGTTCTCCATGTCGAAGAGATCGTCGAAATACGTATCCGCGTCGGTATACGTCTGGTTGGCGATGTCGTCGCCCTGCTCGCCCGACGTCGCGCTCTTGTTCTTCGGCCACACGGATTCGCGCCCGTGGCTCTCGCGGTCAACGTTCGCCTGGGTGATGCCGATGAACAGGTTGCGCCCGTTCATCGCAAGCGCGTTTGAGGTCGCCGTGAGCATGGCGGACGAAATGGCGGGGAACAGCGCACCCATCAGAATGCCGAGAATGCCGATCACGACCAGCAACTCGACGAGGGTGAAACCTCTGGACTTCATGTTTTTAGCGTTCATCGTTAGATATTTCCTTTTGGGATTTTTGTTTTCAGTTGATATTATCTCACAAATCGGGTTTCCGTTCAAGTGCCATCTTCAGGTGAGGACGATACGCGGCGGTGTAAGTCCACAGACTGACGAGCGTCAGGACGATGAGGACGGCCTCGACGACATAGCAGCTGACGAGCCACCGCCCGGCCCATTCGGCCGGCACCATTTTGTGGAAGGCGAGATACATGTAGACCCACCCCGCGCCGGGGAACGAGAGCGCCGTGCGCACCTTGCCGAGCCACATTGCCGCGCCATCCGCGCCGAACATCGACCCGACCGACCGCATGAACGTCACCCACGTGTCGCGCAGCAAGTAGAGAATCGTGAAGAAGAGCAGGGCGAGCGCGTGGACTTCGGACTCGCCCTGATGCACGACCTGCCAGACGAGCACGGGAAAGACGACGATGTAGAACACCTTGTCCATCAGGGGGTCCGCCATCTTGCCGAGCGCCGAGACGACCTTCCACTTCCGCGCCAGCATCCCGTCCCACGCATCGGTCAGGCCCGAGAGCAGCATCGCCAGACACGCCCACGCCCCCAACCAAAATCCGCCGCAGAACTCCTGCGCCACGGCGAACCCGAGCCAGACGAAAATCAGCGGCGCCCGCGAGAACGTGAGCGCGTTCACAAATGCCGAACGGCCGCTCACGCTCAGCCCAACCCTTCCGCGATGACTTCCTGCATCACGCCGAGCGTCTCCTGAAGCTGACCGAGCCGCGCCTTCAGGGACTGGATCTCGAGTTCGGCCTTCTGGTAGTTCCGCCGCGTGACGAAGAGCTGCTTGAGGATTTCGCCGGGGTCGAGGTCGAGGTCGGTCAGTTCCATACCGTCGGGAATCGGCACGAGCACCGGCTCGCCGCAGGCGCAGCACTTGATCTGCAGCCCGGCCCCGCGATAGTCGATGACCAGGTTCTTGCCGCAGTGCGGACAATCGAACACGATATCCGTGTCGCGAATCTCCGCGCCTTCGGCATCCTGAGTTTCAAGAGCATC
>CAVFWY010000169.1:0-3937 GCA_963626175.1 Gemmiger sp. | reverse complement strand
TCGACGTTCCCGTTGCGCAACTCGTCGTCCAGCGTCTTTTCGTGCGCGGAGAGGGCGTCGAGGTCGCTCTTGAGGAAGACCGAGTGGTCGTAGTCGTAGAACGTGACGAGATTCGTCCAGGCACGCTGGGAGATTTCGTCATTCAGGGGCTGTTGCAGCACGTGGTAGCGCGGCAGCATGGTGGCGAGGCGTTTGGCGATCTTGCCGTAGTATTTCTGCGGTCTGACCGCCACCCCGTCGGCGGGCGGCGGCTGGACTTCCGCAAACCCCGCAAACGCGGCCAGAGAAAGGATGAACGTCAGTTTCAACTGTATCTTCACGAATTGCTCTCCATCAAATGGACAAGGCGGTCCAATTCCGCCGGCGGCAGCACGCTGCGTCCGCCTTCAAAACTCTTCTTCAGTTCGCACGAATTGATGACGACCGCCCCCTGCAATTCCGCCGCGTGGGCGGCAAAGGTGTCGCTTGCGAACGTCAGGACGGGCGTGACGGCCCCCGTCCATCCCAGGGATGCCAACGCCGCGCGAACCTGCTCCGCCTCGCGGACGGCCTGTGAAAGCGGCGAACGCGATGGCAACTGCCCGTCCAGAAGGATGTGCCCGTCCTCAATCGTCACGACGCCTTTCCAGAACTTCGTCTCGATGGCGAAGACACCCGCCGGACCGACGACGACATGATCGACGTGATTCCGTCCGGCGACGAAGTCGTTGAACACGTGATAGGTCGCGGGCAGACTTCGGAGGATTCCCGCCACGCGCTCCTCGCCGCGCGCACCCTTGAAGAAACGCTCGACGAGACGAACGCCTCGGAAAAGTCCCCAGCACGCGCCGACAAGCGACAGCGTCAGGACGACGACGCCCGCAAAAAGCGAGACGAACAGGCACAGCGCAAGGGCGAAGCCAATCAGCATCGCACTGAGAAACAGCGGCCACAATCCGACAACCGCACCCTTCACGCGCGCCCACTCGCCGGCCACCCCGTGTATCTTCGCCATCTTCGTCAGACCTCCAATTCCCAATTTGCCAACGCTTCGCCGATCCTTCCGACGAGCGAATCCTCGTCAAGCCCGAATCGACGCGCCAACTCCGCCGGCGAACCGTGCGGAATGAACTCGTCCGGCCAGCCGAAGCGCAGATCCGCGCCAATCGCCTCGCCGAAACCGCCCTGCACACAGCCGTTCTCAAGTGAAACGACCTTCAGTCCCGCCGCCCGCTGTCGGGCGAGTTCGGCGGCGTCAAACGGCTTCAGATACCGCGCCTCGAAGACGTCCACGCCCGGCAGGCGGCGCGCAACCGCCTTCGCCTTCTCCAGCCAGTCGCCCGTCGCCCAGATGACGGCGCGCGGCTTCGACGGACGTTCGAAAGCCGTCGTCGCCGACACCGTGCCGCGCGGATAGCGAATCACCGTCGGGCCTTTTCGGACGAACGCCTCCTTCATCAGCGCACGGAACTCCTCTTCCGTCGCGGCTTCGCAGATGGTCAGGTTGGGCAGGCAGCGGAGCATCGCAATGTCGTAGACACCCTGGTGGGTCACGCCGTCCGCGCCGACGACGCCCGCCCGATCCACGCAGAAGACAACGGGGAGATTCGCAATGCACACGTCATGCATCACCTGGTCGACCGCCCGCTGAAGGAAAGTCGAATAGACCGCGACGACGGGTTTCAGGCCGCCCGCCGCGAGCCCCGCCGCAAACGCCACCATGTGCTCCTCCGCAATTCCGACGTCAAAGAAGCGATTCGGGAACTCCGTCGCAAAATCCTTCAGCCCCGTGCCGTCCTTCATCCCCGCCGTCAGCGCGACAATCCGCTCGTCTTTGCGGGCGAACACGGTGAGTTCGCGCCCGAAGACCGCCGACCACGACGGCGCACGCGACTCCTCTTTCGCCCCGTTTGCCTTCCCGCCGTTCAGGTCGAACGGACCGACGCCGTGCCATTTCGTCGGGTTCTGCTCGGCGGGCGCATAGCCCTTGCCCTTCTTCGTGACGACATGGACGAGGACGCTCCGCTTGTCCTCCTTCGCAACGGTGAACGCCTCGCGAAGCGCCGCGAGGTCGTGTCCGTCCACCGGGCCGATGTAGCGCAGCCCGAATTGCTCGAAGTAGGCGTTCCCGAGGAAGAGGGACTTCAACTGGCTCTCGATACGGTGGTAGATTCCGCGCAGGAACGTGAGTTTCAGGGCGTGCCCCGCGCTCTCCGCCGCCGCCTTCACGCGATTATAGCGGACGCCTGTGATCAGACGGCCGAGCAAACGCGCGAAACTCCCCGTCGGACGCGAAATGCTCATCTCGTTGTCGTTGAGGACGACGATGACCTTCCCCGTTGCCGCCGCGCAATTGTTGAGTGCCTCGAAACTCACCCCATTCGCCATCGCACTGTCGCCGACGACGGCGATGACGTGTTCGTCCGTCCCCTTCCTGTCCCGTGCCGCCGCATACCCTTCCGCCACGGAAAGCGCGACCCCGGCGTGACCCGCAATCGCCGCGTCTGCGGGCGACTCGTTCGGATTCGGAAAGCCCGAAAGCCCCCCGAACTGGCGAATCGTCGAGAACGCATCCGCCCGCCCCGTCAGAATCTTCCACGCATACGCCTGATGCCCGACGTCCCAGACGACGCGGTCTTTCAGCGGATCGAACACCTCCGCCAGCACCACGGCAATCTCTACCGCACCGAGCGACGAAGCCAGGTGTCCGCCGTTCTTCGCGACGACCTCGAGTATCCGCTTCCGAATTTCCTGCGGACCCGTCATTGCCCCGCTCCCTCCGAAGAATTTCTCTTGTGCTTCAGCACGAGAAGCGTCGTGGCGTTCTGTCCAAACGCCGTCTCCCTAAAGGCAAGTTCGTAGCGGCGTTCAACCATCCGCCAGAAGTCCATCTGCCGCGCACACGGCGTTTCGACGCACTCCGGCGCGGTGATGGCGAACGAATAGCCGCTCAGCGCGGCGATTTCGCACGGGGCTTCCGCGAGGAGTTCCTCCAACCCCCTGTCATCCAGCACCGGCCGCGCGGCGGCGAAGGACGGAACTTTCTCGCCCCAATAGCTGAAAGGACCCATCTCAAGTCCGTGCGGAACGCGGCGATTCATCTCAATCGCGAGATACAAGTCCTGCGTCAGCAGCGTCTTGCCGCCCGGATCCAACGCCTCGATCCGCCGCGCAACGTCCTTCAACTGGGCGAGTTCGCACGAGGACTTTTTCAGCGTCCAGAAACGGTCTTGTCCGTTCGTCATCCACTTTTCAAGCAGAGGCGACCCGAACGAACACGCCCACGAAAGGCCGAGGGCCATCAGGCAGAGCGAAACCCCGCGCGGAAGCCGCGTCGCGCAAAGAACCGCCGCGAAAACACCAAGAATCCCCATCACCGGAACCTGATAGTCCTCATACGGGAACGGTGCGAGCATCTGCATGGCGAAGACGGCCAACGCCCCCGCCAGCAAAAGCGGAAAGACAATCGGCGTTTTTTCATCCGCTGACGCCGGACGCACGGCGAACGCCCCCAGTCCCAGCAACACGAACGTCGGCAGATACCACCGCACGAGCCGCGAAAGGCTTCCCACGGCAAACACAGGGTCGAAGCCGCCGCGTGCGGCGTGGTAGCGCTGGGCGGCGACAAGCCCCTCCCGAGTCTCGGGATCCCCAAAGAAAATGCCGAAGACAAGCGCAAGGACGACCGCCCCGCCAAGCCCGAACCAGAGGAATCCCCATCCGTATCGGCGGCACTGAATCAAAAGTCCGACCCCCGCAACGGCGAGGAGGACGCCGAGGCTGACGCGCGTTCCGGCGGCGAAGGCGAACGCCGCACCCGAACCGAACAGGGCGGCCGTGCGAACCCGCCGCCGCGCAGACTCGGCGAAACTCAACAGGTAGAAGCCCACGACCACGAACAGTCCCGCCAGCGCATACGTCTTCGGTATCGCATTATAATAGAGGTGATAGAGATTGC
>CAVFWY010000168.1:0-3983 GCA_963626175.1 Gemmiger sp. | reverse complement strand
AACCGGAAACAAGGTTTCAGATGTCAAGGAAAGTCAAGAAAGAGGCCGAAAAGACGCGGGGAAGAATCCTTGCGAGTGCGCTTGCCCTTTTCACGCGAAAGGGGTATGACCGCACGACTTTCAACGACATTGCGGCGCGGCTGAAGATGACGAAGGGGGCGGTCTACTGGCATTTCGAGTCCAAGGAGGCTCTGCTCGTCGCGCTCGTGACCGCCGCGCTCGAGAAGTTTCAGCGCGACCTCAGCACCGCCTTCCCGGAGGGGGAACTCACCTATCCGGCCGTCGCGGAGATGATGGTGCGCAATGCCAGCCAGGTCGTCGAGACGTCGCAGGGCGCGGCGTTCTTCCGCCTGATGAAGTGCCAAATCCGCTGGGCGGACGATTCGATGGCATCCGTGCGGCAGAATCTGCTGACGAACTGCCAATACGGCCCGAAGGAGGCGTTCAAGCGGGCGATTGCGAACGACATCGCGGCGGGGCGCGTCCGGGCGGACGTGGATTCGGAGGAGGTGGCGACGGTTGCGATTGCGCTCTGGGACGGTCTCGTGCAGGCGCGAATCGACCGCTTTCTCGAGTGCGACCTCGTCACGACCCTGCGCCACGCCTACTACGCGATTTGGGCGGGGATGCGCGAGCCAAAAGCGCCTGAACAGTATCACTTTGAACATAATTTGAACAATAAGGAGAAAGAAGAGAAATGAACGAAACAACAGTGAAGAAGTCCCCTGGCCGGAAGGCCGCGGGTTCTGAAACGGAAGCAACCGGCTCGAAGGTCGGCAGTGCGATTGCCGCGCTCGTGCTTGCGGGCGTCTGCGCGGCGGGCGGCTGGATCGCGAGCGGCATCTACGCGAAGAGCGCGGCGAAGAAGGAGGCGGCGCAGAACGAGGCGCGAATGGCCGCACAGGCGGGCATTGCGCAGACCGTCGCGCTCGCGGACGTGAAGGAAATGGACTACAACCTTCCTGAACGCTTCCTCGCACACGCTGAGGCGGTGGCGGAGGTCGACCTTCTGCCGCAGGTCGACGGCTACATCAAGGAAATCAAGTTCAAGGAGGGCGACATGGTCAAGGAAGGCCAGGTCCTCTACCTGATGGACGACGAGAAGTATCAGGCGGTTGTCGGGCAGGCGAAGGCCGACCTCAACGCGGCGGAAACCGAGGCGCGTCGCGCCCGCCGCTACGCCGACCGCATGCTCAAGGCCGACGCGCGCGGCATCACGCAGCTCGAGCGCGACAACGCCGAGGCGGAGGCGGCGAAGGCCGAGGCTTCGGTGATGCAGGCGAAGGCGAACCTCGTCGTCGCCGAATACAACTGCAAGAAGGCGAAGATCGTCGCGCCCATCTCCGGACAGATCGGCAAGACGTCCGCCCACGTCGGCGACTACGTCGCGCCGTCCAAGGGCGCGCTCGCGCACATCGTGCAGACCGACCCCATCCGCGTCAGTTTCCCGATGACCGACCGCACCTATCTCGCGTGGCGCAAGTCCGTCCGCGACGGTCGCGAGGCCGAGAACCGTCTGCGCCTGATGCTGCCCGACGGCACGGAATATGACCAGATGGGCGACTGGGACTTCGATGACAACGAGATGTCGAAGACAACGGCGACGATCGTCATGCGCCTGCGCTTCGCGAACCCCGACAAACTCCTCGTGCCCGGCACCTACCTGACGATGCTCGCCGACCTCAAGACCCCGCCGAAGTATCCGACCGTGCCGCAGACGGCGATTGTCGATCTCGAAGAGGGGCGCGTCGGCGTCTACGTCGCGAAGGACGACGGAACGGTGAAACTCACGGAAGTTACGACGCTCCCGATGCACGACGGGTTCGTTCCGGTGACGAAGGGGCTTGTGGTCGGGCAGAAGGTCGTCGCCTCCGGCACGCGCAAACTCCACGACGGCGTGAAGTTCACGGTTGTGGAGGCGACGGGCAACGAGGAGAACACGCCCGGCTGGAAGGGCAAGAGCCTCGACTGACGGAATAGGGAGGAAAGCCCATGAAACTTGGAATTCGGGCGAGTATTGACAAGATCAAGACCTTCTCGCGGGTCTTCGTGGAGCGTCCGCGCTTCGCGATGGTGATTTCGCTTGTGCTGACGATGGCGGGCGTGATGGCGATTTTCAATCTGCCCGTCTCGCAGTATCCGCAGCTTACGCCGCCGGAAATCACCGTCACCTACAACTACCCCGGCGCGAATGCGCGCGAGGTGCTGAATACAATCGCCACGCCGCTGGAGGACGAGATCAACGGCGTGGACGACATGCTCTACATGAACGCGGAGTGCTCGGACGACGGTCAGTATCAGCTGACCATCTCCTTCGAGGTCGAGAGCGACCGCGACATGGACCTCGTGAAGGTGCAGAACCGCGTCTCGCAGGCCGAGGCGAAACTCCCGACCGAGGCGCGGCAGCTCGGCAGCCGCGTCCGCGCCCAGTCGACGGACTTCCTCGGCTTCTTCACCTTGCGGTCGAAGTCGGGCAAGATGTCGCGGCTGGAGATTTCGGACTACGCCTACGCGAACATCCAGCCGGTGCTGCTGCGCGCGTCGGGCGTGGGCGAGGCGACGGTCTACGGGCCGAAACTCTCGATACGCGTGTGGATGGACGCCGAGCGCATGGCGGCGCAGGGGATGAACTCCGAGGAGGTCATCGCCGCGATTACCGCGCAGAACATCCAGGCCTCGATCGGCGTCGTCGGTTCGTCGCCGACGGGCAAGCACGGCGCCTACAGCTACACGCTCCTCGCGAAGGGTCGTCTGATGACGCCGGAGGAGTTCGACAACATCATCGTCCGCCGCGACGAGAACGGCGGCGTCGTGCGCTTGAAGGACATCGCCCGCACGGAAATCGGCGAGCAGACCTACATGTTCAGCGGCATGTTCAACGGCGAGAACTCCGTCTCAATCGGCCTCCAGCAGAAGCCGGGCGCGAACGCGATCGCGTCGATGGACGCGGTCATCGACGAGTTCAAGCGGCTTGAGAAGGACTTCCCCGAAGACCTCGAATGGCTGATCGGCTACGACGCGACGGACTACGTGCGCCGTACGATTGCCGAAATCGTGGAGACGCTCGTCATCACCTTCGTGCTCGTCGTGCTCGTCTGCTACCTCTTCCTGCAGGACTGGCGCGCGACGCTGATACCGTGCCTGACGATTCCCGTGTCGATCTGTTCGACATTCATCCTCATGGCGCTCTTCGGCTACTCGATTAACACGCTGACGCTCTTCGGCCTCGTGCTTTCCATCGGCGTCGTCGTCGACGACTGCATCGTCGTCGTCGAGCGCGTCCAGTATCTGATCGAGACTCGCGGGCTGAACGCGAAGGAGGCGACGATTCAGGCGATGAGCGACGTGACTTCGGCCGTCATCGCGACGACGCTCGTCCTTCTCGGCGTGTTCCTGCCGATTGGCTTCATGAGCGGCATCACGGGGCGCATCTACCAGCAGTTCTCGGTGACGCTGTCGGCGGCGGTGTGCTTCTCGACGGTGTGCGCCCTGACGCTCGCGCCCGCCCTCTGCTCGCTCCTGCTGCACGAGGCGCGGCCCTTCAAGCACGGCCCGTTCGCGTGGTTCAACTGGGCGCTCGACCACTTCAAGGGCTTCTTCGTGAAGTGCGCGAAGTGGCTCGCGAGCCGAATCTTCCTCACGCTCCTCATCCTCATCCTGACGATCCTGCTGACGGTCAACGCCTTCATCTCGACGAAGACGGCGTTTCTGCCGGATGAAGACCAGCGGGCGGTGTTCGTGTCGCTCGAACTGCCCGAAGGCTCGACGCGGCAGCGTTCGACGGATGTCGCCTACCGTGCGACGCAACTCCTCCAGAAGGAGATTCCGGAAGTCTCGACCGTGTTGACGATTACGGGCATGTCGATGGTTTCGGGACGCGGCGAAAACCTGACGATGATGATCATCGAGATGACGCCGTGGGAGCAGCGTCCGCTGCCCGAACAGCACGTGCTGAAGCTGATCGACAAGGTGAACGCGACGCT
>CAVFWY010000167.1:0-3983 GCA_963626175.1 Gemmiger sp. | reverse complement strand
AGATAGACGCCGCGTCCCGCCTCGCGGGCGATTGTCGAGCCGACCACGTTGCAAATCGCCGAGACGAGCGCACCCTTGCCAATTGACTCGCGAACCGCCGCGAGCGTATCCGCCGTCTCGCCCGACTGCGAGATGGCGATCGCCCAGTCGTCCGGCCCGACAATCGGGTTGCAGTAGCGGAATTCGGCGGCCTGTTCCGCGCTCGTGGGAAGGTCGGCGAGGGACTCGAAGAGATACTTCGCAACCATTCCGGCGTGAAGTGAGGTTCCGCAGCCGATGACGACGGCGCGGCGGATTGTGGCGAGTTCGCGCGGCGGCAGGTTGAGCCCGGCGAGGACGGCCGTTCCCGCCGTGCGGTCGAGCCGTCCGCGAATCGTGTTGCGCAGGGCTTCGGGCTGCTCGAATATCTCCTTGAGCATGAAGTGCTCATAGCCGCCCTTCTCGGCGGCGGCGGCATCCCACTCGACCTGCTGTACGTCGCGGGCGACGGGCACGCTGTCGAGCGTGAAAACGTCCGCGCCCTCCGGCGTGATGCGGGCGACGTCGCCGTCGTCGAGGTAAATGACCTGCCGCGTGTAGGAGACGATGGCCGAAACGTCGCTCGCGGCAACCGTCGCACCCTCGCAAAGCCCGATGACGAGCGGCGAACCGCGTCGGGCGACGATCATCTCGCCCGGGTGGCGAAGCGAGATGACGGCGATGCCGTAGGTGCCCTCGACCTGCTTGAGCGCCTGGGAGACGGCGGACATGAAGTCGCCGCCCGTGTCGAACGTCGCAATCAGGTGGGCGAGAACCTCGGTGTCGGTCTGCGAAACGAACACGCAGCCGCGCTTCTCGAGTTTCGTGCGAAGCGCCGCGTAGTTCTCGATGATGCCGTTGTGAACGAGCGCGAGCCGTCCGCCGTCCGCAAGGTGGGGATGGGCGTTCGCCTCGGTCGGCAGACCGTGCGTCGCCCAGCGCGTGTGGGCGATGCCGAGCGTGAACTTCGCGCGCTCGTCCTCCGGGAGTTCCCGCGAGAGGAGTGCGTCGAGTTCGGCAACCTTGCCCGTCTTCTTGAAGACGCGCAGCGAATCGGCGGATTCGAGCGCGACTCCGGCGGAATCGTAGCCGCGATACTCAAGACGGCGGAGTCCGTTGACGAGCGGACGCACCGCGCTCTGGTTTCTGCTGGTGAAGCCGACGATTCCGCACATGGGAGGGACTCCTTTACTTCGCGCCCTTCTTCTGCTTCAGAGCCGCCGCGACAAGTCCGTCGAAGAGCGGATGGGGCGCAGTCGGGCGCGACTTGAACTCGGGATGGAACTGCCCCGCGATGAAGTAGGGGTGCGTCGGCAGTTCGACGATCTCGACGAGCTTGCCGTCCGGGGAAGTGCCCGAAACCTTCAGCCCCGCCTTCTCAATCGCCTGCTGCATGGGCGTACCGAGCGCGAACTCGTAGCGGTGGCGGTGGCGTTCGGAAATCTGGAGGGACTTGTAGAGTTTCGCCGCGAGAGTGCCCTTCTTCACCACGCACGGATACGCCCCGAGACGCATCGTGCCGCCCTTCGCCGTCACCTTCTTCTGCTCCTCCATGAGGTCGATGACGGGGTGGGCGGTCTTCTCGTCGAACTCGGTCGAGTTCGCGTCCTTCCAGCCGAGCACGTCCCGCGCATATTCGATGACCGTGCACTGCATGCCGAGGCAGATGCCGAGGAACGGAATCCCCTTCTCACGCGCCCACTTGATCGCCGCGACCTTGCCGGGAATGCCGCGATTGCCGAAGCCGCCCGGCACGAGAATGCCGTCCGCCTTCGCGAGCAACTTCGGGTTCTTCTCCACGTCCTCCGCCTCGATACAGTCCACGTGAACGCGCGCGTTGTGCGCCATGCCCGCGTGCTGCAGAGCCTCGTGGACGCTCTTGTAGGCGTCGCGGATGGAGATGTACTTGCCGACGAGGGCGATCGTGCACTCATGCTTCGGCTGGGTCGCCTTCTTCACGAGCGTATCCCACACGGTGTGCTTGATGGGCCAGATGTCGAGGTGGAGTTGCTTCAGAACCTGCTCGTCAAGATGCTGCTTGTGGAGTTCACGCGGCACGGCGTAGACGGAGTCGGTGACGTCCTTCTCCTCGATCACGCAGTCGCGGCGGACGTTGCAGAACATGGCGAGTTTCTCAAGATGTTCCTTCGGAATCGGCATTTCCGTGCGGCAGACGAGGATGTCGGGGATGATGCCGATGGCGCGGAGCTGTCCGACCGAGTGCTGGGAGGGCTTCGTCTTGAGTTCGCCCGCCGCCCGCAGATACGGCACGAGCGTCAGGTGGACGAAGCAGGTGTTTTCCGCGCCTTCCTCAAAGCGGAACTGCCGCGCCGCCTCAAGGAACGGCAGCGATTCGATGTCGCCCGACACGCCGCCGATTTCGCACAGCACGATGTCGCAGTCGTGTTCGCCCGCCGAACGGATCGCCGCCTTGATCTCGTTCGTGACGTGCGGCACGACCTGCACCGTCCCGCCGAGGTAGCCGCCCGCACGCTCCCGCGCCAGAACCGCCGAATAGATGCGCCCCGACGTGTAGTTCGAGGCCTTCGAGCAGGTCACGCCCGCGAAACGCTCGTAATGCCCGAGGTCGAGGTCGGTCTCCGCCCCGTCGTCCGTCACGAACACCTCGCCGTGCTGGTAGGGACTCATCGTGCCGGGATCGACGTTCAGGTAGGGGTCGAGTTTCTGCATGAACACCTTGTAGCCGCGGCTCTTCAGGAGAAGCGCAAGCGACGCGCTCGTGATGCCCTTGCCGAGGCTCGAGACGACGCCACCCGTGATGAATACGTATTTGACCTGTTTCTTCATTTGGAAATCATCTTTCTGAATTGTTCGAAGAGGTAGTTTGAATCGTGCGGACCCGGACAGGATTCGGGGTGATACTGCACCGAGAAGGCGGGGAGCGACTTGTGGCGAACGCCCTCGACCGTGTTGTCGTTGAGATTCACGTGCGTGACCTCAAGGCAATCCGGCACACTCTCCGCAAGAACGGCGAAGTTGTGGTTCTGGCTCGTCACCTCCACCTTGCCCGTCGCGAGGTTCTTCACGGGGTGGTTGCAGCCGTGGTGACCGAACTTGAGCCGCCCCGTCTTCGCCCCGCAGGCGAGGGAGAGAAGCTGGTGACCAAGGCAGATGCCCATGATCGGCACTTTGCCGAGCAGTTTGCGCACGTTCTCAATCGCATACGTCACCGCCGCCGGGTCCGCCGGGCCGTTCGAGAGGAACACGCCGTCCGGCTTCAGCGCAAGCACCGTCTCCGCCGAAGTTTTCGCCGGCACGACCGTCACGCGGGCGAACGCGGCGAGATTGCGCAGGATGTTCGTCTTCACGCCGAAATCGTAGCAGACGACGTGAAGCGCCGCGACCGAATCGGGATTGAACGCATACGGGGCCGCGCACGTCACCTTCGCCGCGTAGTCCTGCCCGTCCAGCCCCTCCCAGTCGCGGGCGCGGCGAATCGCCTCCGCCTCGTCAAGCGGCTCGTCCGCGACATGAAGGTAGGCGCGCTGGCTGCCGCAGTCGCGCAGGTGAATCGTCAGTGCGCGGGTATCGACCGCACGGATGCCGGGGACGCCGTTCGCCGCGAGGTAGTCGTCCAGGGACTGGGTGGCGCGGTAGTTCGAGGGCTCCGTCAGGTCGCCGATCACAAGTCCCGATAGAAAAAGCCCCCGGGACTCCACATCCTCGGGGTTGATGCCGTAGTTGCCGATTTCGGAAGCGGTGAGGGTGACGAGTTGCCCCGCATACGAGGGATCGGTCAGAATCTCCTGATAGCCGCACATTCCCGTGTTGAAGACGGCTTCGCCCAAGCGATCCCGCCGCGCACCGAAAGCGACACCCTTGAATACCGTGCCGTCCGCCAGCGCAAGGAACGCACGGCGCTCGCGTTCGGCCTGCCATTTCGCCAAAAATCCATTATCCATAGTTTGCTCCGCAGAAAATTAGCACATCCCGTGCCAAGCGAA
>CAVFWY010000166.1:0-3992 GCA_963626175.1 Gemmiger sp. | reverse complement strand
CGTCGCGTCCGAAAGTAAACGCAAGTTCTGGAAGTAAACGCAAGGATTTGCCGGTTTGGGCGGGTGCGTGATTGGCTCACGCGGAGTCGCGGAGGCGCGGGGAATCCCGAAACCGCCGGAAATGGCGCTGATCGCGTGTTTTCCCGCGCCGCCTGTCCTGAATTTTGTGCAATGCTCCCGCCGCCCGCCCCGCAGTCGCTCTTTCGGAGGTTCCGTGCGGCGTGGGTTCGGCCTGGCTCCCGCGAGGGGGCCTTCCCTACTTCCCGAAGCCCGTCGCCTTCGTGTCGGCCACCCCGTTCTTCCTGAGGACCGCCCTGTCCGCCTCGCGCTGGTACCTCTGCCCCAGGAGGAACGGGTGCAGCGTCACCTGTGCGGCGGGGACCCTCCTGACGCCGAGTGCGTCAAGGAACCTCCTGCCGTCCTCCCCGTATTCCTCGACGAAGAGGTCGTAGGGGGCTTTCCCGCCCTTCGCCATGCGCGGGTAGCTGTTGAGGTGCGAGAACGTGAGGTTCACGCCCTCCTGCGTGAGCATGTCGAAGGAGGACCCCTTCTGCAGGATGCGCCGGAGCTCGAGGTGGAAGCGCTCGATGTGGGGCTTCTGCGACGGGCAGTAGGGGTCCGCGAACCAGACCCTGACCCCGCGCGAGACGAGCTTCGTCGGGTTGTGCTCGGGATCCGGGCGGTACTGCTCGATCATCTCCGGGTCCGAGAACTCCGGCCCGTTGTCGGTCAGTATCGCCGCGAAGAGCCTGCGGAAGAGCGCGGGGCCCGCGACCCTCCAGAGCATGTTGAAGATGCGCGTGCAGGTCTGCGAGGTCTTCTGGTCCCTGAGGAACGCGAGCGCGAGCCCGCTCTTCGGGAAGATCATCGTGAAGAGGACCTTCCCGCTGACCGACCCGACGACGGTGTCGAGTTCGCAGGGGACGACGCCGTCGTTCTGCCCGAGCCACTCCCACATCTCGCGGACGGTCCTGCCGACCCGGCACAGCGCGTTCGTCTTCGTCTCGGGCCTCTTGTGCGGCTTGCGGCGCGTCCCGGCGAAGGGCAGGTCGTGCCGCTTCGCGGAGAAGAGCCCGTCCCCGATCCACCCGTACACCGTGCTGCGCCCGTAGGGGCCGAAGAGTTCCGGGTGGCTCGCCATGACCGCGTCCACCGACTGGCCCTTCCGGACCGAGGGGGAGAGGACCTCGTCCATCCTCTCCACGGTCTCCCCGTCCGGACGGACGCCGGTGCGGCTGTTGACGAGCGTGCCCGCGTAGTTCGCCTGCGCGGCGGACGCGATGTAGTAGCGCTTCCCGAGCGGGCAGTTGCGCTCGCGCCCGCAGCCGTTGCAGACGTACGGCGCGCGGTTGAGGCGTTCGCAGACCGCCTCGCGGAAGTCCGGGCAGGTCTCGAAGCATTTCGCCTGGTTTCTGCGCAGGCCCCTGCCAGTCGCCCCGTATGCCTCGCGCCGGCACCCGTCGAAGAGTGCGCAGAGCCTGTTCGAGCATCCGTAGCGCTTCGCGCTGTCCGTACGGCGTCCGAGCAGTTCGCGGGAGACGGTCGATTCCGACCTCCCCAGCGCCCTTGCGACGTCCGCCACCTTCTCCCCGCAGCCGAGCATGAACTCGATGCTGCCTCTTTCCTCCAGTCCCATGTGCTTCATGGTTGTTGCTCCTTGTCGTGTTTCCCCTCGCAATCCGCACGACACCGTGTCGGGCGGACGGTCGGGACAGGGGAAATGATACACGATGTCCGCCTTGTCCGAAAGTAAACGGGGATTCCCCTCCCGGGAGGGGAGGGGAGGGGAGGATTTCGCCATCCCATCGACATCAGCCAGTCTTTATGGGGACTAAACGCAAGTGAAACTTGCATTCACTTTTGGAAGCCACGGTCAAAAAATGGGTAAACTCCAGTCGCGTCCGCACTGTCGCGTCCGCACTTGCGCGACGACGGGATAAATGATATAATGTCGGCGTAGTGAGAAACCATCAACCGTAAAGGAGTCTGTCAAGATGAGTAAACTCATACTGAAGAAGGTTGTGTCAGCATCGGTGCGGTGCGTCGTAGTTGGCACGGTTTTTGCAGGGGGGGGGGGGGTAGCCTTTGCGGCTAATCCGACCCAGCGCAATTGGGTCGTGGATGATGGTTACGTCGATGCGGCGACGAGTTGGGAGAATGGCGTTCTGCCCGCGCAGGGGACGGCAAATGCCAGTGGTGAGATGGCCTATTTCACGGGTTCGGGCGACAAGACGGTTCGCTTCCCCGCCTCTGGATGGACGGATACGGGCATCTATTACTTTGCGAAGGAACTCGATGACGGCACGACTCTCACGTTCGATGCGACGGGGACGGTCTGGACGTTTGGCGCGGGAAAGTATTTCAGCAACTGGCAGGTCTTCACGCTCTGCGGCGGCGGCGGTCACGTGGGCTATCCCCACATTCTTCAGGTCTCGTTGTCGTCCGCCACGGCGTCCGAATCGGTCTTCACGCTGACGGACGGCATCGTCCGCCTTTACAAGTCCAAGGTCGCCGGCAGCGTCCTCTCGCTTGAACGCGGCACTTGGGACTTCACGGGGCTTGGCACGTCCGGCACTCTGTATCTCTTCAATGCCGAAGCGGGGGTGACCGACAAGGTCGTTCTGAAGGAGGGGACGTCGCTCCGGACGCCCTCCCTGCTGATTGCCCCGAGTTCCTATATCAAGGGTGCGGAGTTTGTGGTGGAAGGCGGTGAACACGCGTTTGGTGCACTGACCGTCGGCGAGAACAAGACGGGGCAAGACTGGCTGCCGCCTGTTCTCTACAGCCAGACGGCGGGAACGGTCTCGGCGAATGCCATCGTCGTCGGCAACCGAGCCGCGACCGGCGAGACGGTTCTCGAACTGGGCGGATCGGCCGTCCTCACCGGTACGAGCATGGTCATCGCCAACGCGGCGACAGGCGCGACCGTGCGTGTTTCGGGTGATGCCGCGCTGACGGTTGCGGGCGAACTGAAGCTCGGTCGGGTGGCGAATGGCGTTGGAAATCTCGTTCTCGGCGACCGCGCGCTCGTGACTGCGCAGACCGTCAGCCGCGGCAGCGGCGAGGCACAACTCACGGCTGACGGCGGAACGCTCGTCTTCACCGCGTCCGGCGGCGGAACGCTTGCCAACTTCGATTCGGCTTGGCTCGGTGCGGGTGGCCTCACCCTGCGCACGGCAGTCGGGCGCACGGACACCTGTTCACAGGCGTTCACCGACCTCGACGGTGCGGACGGACTCTTCGCGAAGGAAGGTCTCGGCACACTCGCCGTCACCACCGCGTCGGAACACGCGAAGACGGCGGTTCGGGCGGGATTCCTCTCGCTCGCCAGCGGCGTGACGCGCTTCGGGCGGACGCTTGAAATCGCCTCCGGCGCGGCGGTTCTGGTCGCCGTACCCGCCACGGCGGGCGAACACACTGTGCTGACGCTCGATGCGCCGCTCGGTGACGCGGAACTCGCCCGCATTGCGCCCGCCGACTGGGTGGACGGCTTCGACTATGCGATGTCGCAGACGACGGCGGACGGTACGACGACCGTTCTCTGCACGGTGGCTGAATCGTCCGGCGACGGGAGCGTGACCGTGGGCGAATCGACGACATTCAGCGAAGAGAAGACAATCAAGTCGTCGCTGACGGTCTCGGGCGAGGGAATCGCCATCGTCTTCGAGAAGCCCGTGGCGTTTGACGGAGGCAAAGTTGTCATCGACGTGCCGACCGGCTCGACGGTGACATTCGCCGCACCCGTCTCGGGGGCGAATGTGGAGATCGAAAAGAAAGGCGCGGGGCAGGTCGTCTTCAAAGCTGCAAGCCCTGAGTTCCTCGGTTCGTGGATTCAGAAGGAAGGCACGTTCGCCTACGAAGGCGACGGGGTGACGTTCGCGGGGCGGCAGGTCGTCCTTTCGGGTGCGAGCGAACAGAAGCGGTTTCTTGCGCGGGTCGAGGGCGACCTTGAACTCGCGGGTGGCCTCACGTCAACGGGCGGCGGTCTCGTG
>CAVFWY010000165.1:0-4005 GCA_963626175.1 Gemmiger sp. | reverse complement strand
GCGACGGGACACGAGAGCTACCTCTACGTCGCCTACGCGGAGAACACGGACGGGCGCGGCTTCTCGCTCGCCCCCGCCGCGAGCCGCAAGTACCGCGCCGAGATCCAGTCGGCGACGCCCATCGAGAGCCCGACGCTCGCCGACTTCGCGGACGCGACGTGGGTCAAGTACCTCGGCGACGACGAGACGGTCTACGGCGACGTCCTCGTCGCGGACGCGGACACGTCCGTCGCCAAGGTGACGCGGATCGTCTTCGAGAACGCGTGGGTGCGCAAGGGGATCGACGGCGAGGCCATCGTCCGTTTTAGGGAGGCCGGGGTCACGGACGGGGAGATGGACCGCTACGCGGTCGTCAACGCGCGCACGCGCCTCTCCTCCTGGACGAACGGAGGGGGCGGCACGTCCGCGATTCCCGGCCTATCAGTCGTCGCGCACGCGGAGACGCCCGCGCTCGCGGCAATCGAACTTTACTCGACATTCAAAGGAGAAACGACATGAGACTCTCGAACGTGGAATACGACGTCGTCTACGTCGACCCCTCGCGCAGCGCGGCGGGCGACGGTTCGACGCCCGCGACCGCCCTGAAGTCACTCCCCGCCACGGCGGCGGAGTTCCAAGACAGCACGTGCTACCTCGTCCGGCGGACGGCGGAATCGGCGGCCTGCGCGATCCCGAACGGCACGAACGCGTCCGTCCTCAACCTCGCGATCATGGGGATGCCGCTCGCCTCGGACGCGATGTGGGAGCTCGTCCCGGAGGAGGCGCGGACGGCGTGGGGCGGCGACTCCGCGCAGTACGCGAACGTCCAGTCGCTCGTCGCGAACGGATCGCTCCAGCTCCCGAACGCGCAGCAGTTCCTCCTCCACCGCGTCTACCTCTTCCGCGACGGCATCAACGCGGAGAACTACATCCTCAAGTTCGCGAACTCGTCCGGCTACGTCGGCTGCCACTCGTTCGACCACTGCAAGTTCGGCTCGCGGGGGATCGACCTCGACTCGTCGTCGTATTCGGGCGAGCTGACGGCGAGCCGCTGCAAGTCCTACGTCTCCATCCACTACGCGCGGATGGTGTCGATCACGGACTGCGTCATCAACCACGCCGTGACGGGGGGCTCGTCGAACGCGCACGGGTTCACCGTCAACTGGGCGGACGTCATGAACGTCCAGGACGTGAGGGTCTTCTCCGCCGCGTGGACGGACTACGGGCAGTGCTACCCGCTCCACCTCGCGCAGCAGTACTCCAAGGGGATCGAGTGCAACATCGTGAACGTCACGCAGACCGTGCGCCTCAACGGCGCGGCGACGCACGTCCCGCTCCTCCTCTACGTCCAGGGCTACGCCTCGATGCGCGTGCGGAACGTGAAGGTGCAGACCGGGACGCCGCTCTCGTCCGCGAGGCCCGCGTCGTTCCAGGTCGACAACCCCGCCGTCCACTTCGCGAACGTCTACGAGATGAACGCGGACGGCATCGACATCTCGCTCACCGACTGCTGGAACTGCCGCGCGGCGGTGTTGAGCATGAGCCGCTGCTACGCGGGGACCTACGTCCCCGGCGTCGCGAAGCCCGTGAAGAACGTCAGCGTCACGCTCGCGTCGGAGAACGGCATCGGAAGCCCCATCACCTACGCGAACGCGGCGCAGACGGGCGAGACCTACGCGGCGGTCGTCATGTCCTTCCCCGCGAGCGAGACGACGCTCTACGCGAAGGTCCCCTGCGTCGACACGCTGACGGTGAAAAACTACCGTGGAAAGGCGTTCTACGGCGAGAACGTCCGCCTCACGGACGCGGAGTTCGAGGGGAGCGTGTTCCTCCGCCAGTCGGTCGCGGACATCAAGTCCATCAGGACGTGGTTTCCGGGGAAGGCGATCCACGTCTCGGACGGCTCCCACGCGCGGGTGCGGAAGCTCGTCTGCAACACGGAGAACGAGACCTACCCCTACAACGAGGACCCGGCCGTCGCCTCGACCTACTCGGACAACGGGAGCGTCTTCGTCGACGAGTCGAACACCTCGCTCCACCCGATGGCGACGCTCACGACGAAGGCGAGCCACGTCTACCAGGCGATCTGCTGCAACAACGAGGGCGCGGAGGGACACTTCGCGTTCCGCTGCGCGAACGGGCTCTGCGACACGTGGAGCGTCCGCCGCGAGGGCGGCGGGACCGCCGCGCTGAAGCTCTCGAACAACACCTGCTCCGGCGCGGAGGCGATGGTGCTGGGGCGGCGTCCCTTCAACGGGATGCAGCTCCTCCCCGCGACGACGGGGCGGCACGTCCTCAGGGCCTACGTCGCCCTCAAGGGCTACGCGAAGGTAGAGGAGCTCTACCGCCAGTTCTTCATCTCGGCGCAGGTCGGGGAGCGGACGTACTACTCGACCCTGCACGGACGGTGGGCGGACGACGAGACGAGCGTCTGGGTGAACGACTCGGAGCTCGTCCAGAAGGTGCTGGAGATGCCCATCGACATCGAGGAGACGACGCCCGTCGACGTGCGCGTCTACTTCGCGTGGTACTCGGCGGGCGGGTTCGTCTACCTCGACCCGGACATCAAGCTGACGGAGGCGTGAGAAATGACGGCTGCGAGATGCCAGGTGCTGGGGCAGAGGCCCGTCGAGCCGGAGAGCGTGTTCGACATCGAGATCGTCGACTACGAGGTCGCGGACGGCTACTGCCAGCTCCAGATGCGCGCGGCGCGGCGCGAGGGGTGCGAGTCGTATACAATCGACTGGGGCGACGGGACGAGGGCGGAGCAGTCGGACTACGTCCTGTGGCACAACTACGCGAAGCCGGGGCGCTACACGGTGCGCCTCGGACGGAACCTGAAGTGGTGGCGGCTCTGGGACTGCCACACGGTGACGGCGGCGAACCGCATCCTCGTCTCGCGCCCCGCGATCTTCCCGAAGTGCTGGAGCGACTGGCTCGAGTCCTGCGAGGGGACCTACTGCGGCTGGTCGGACTCGCACCACGGCGGCGTCCAGGGCGAGGTCATCCCGTGGGGGCGGTCGGTCGCCACGACGTTCTGCTGCTACCAGTTCTGCTTCGACCTGAGGGGCGGCTTCGCGCCGTGGACGCCGATGATTGCGGACGCGACGGGGACCTACGACCGGTGCCGGGGGCTCTCGGGTCGCGTCCCGAAGTGGGGCGAGAACATCACGAAGGTGGCGCAGTGCTACTGCGACTGCCCCGGCGCGAGGGGGAGGTTCCTCCCGTGGCCGTCGCGCTGCACGGACTTCATGTCGTGCTACGCGAACGCGACCGGGATGTACGGCGAGATCCCCGCGTGGCCGGACTGCGCGGAGAACCTCGACTCGACCTTCTCCGGCTGCACGGGCGCGACCGG
This sequence comes from Gemmiger sp., assembly GCA_963626175.1. GTDB lineage: Bacteria > Verrucomicrobiota > Kiritimatiellia > RFP12 > UBA1067 > UBA1067. The sequence continues at coordinate 668 of CAVFWY010000165.1, read as the reverse complement.
GATCATCCCGCCGTGGCCGGCGGCGATGCGGTCGGTGAGCTCGTGCTACAGGGACTGCGTGGGCCTCACGGGCGCGTGGACGGACGACCCCGCGCTCCTCATGCCGGAGGAGCGGGTGCGCTACGCGCCGGGCTCGGACTACTTCCAGTGCTACGACGTGGTCGCGGGATGCTCGGACGCGGTGAGGCGGCTTTTCTGGGACAAGAACTGGGGCGGGACGATCCCCCGCCCGGCGGAAGAAACGGAGGTGACGACATGAAGGTGGTCGTGTTCGACCAATGGGACAGGCTCTGCGCGCTCCTGAGGACGCTCGCGGGGAGCGCGGCGGCGGAGAGGACGCAGTACGCCCTCAACCGCGTCGAGGCGAAGGACGGTCGCGTCCGCCTCGCGGACAGGGCGGCGAACGCGCTTGCGGTGTCGGGCGGGACGACGGCGGTCGAGATGCCGGACATCGTGCCGGGGAAGGCGCGGGACTTCATGCTCCGCGTCGCGGCGACGGGCGACAACGAGCTCGTGTTCACGGGCGCGGAGGCGTTCGAGGGCGAGGAAGGCGCGCTCGAGCCGCCGAACGACGGCGAGACGGTCGTCTACTTCTTCACCGAGACGGCGGGCGACGTCCTCCTCGTCGCGAGGCGGAAGGTCGCGAAGATCGCCCCGTAGGGACGGAG
>CAVFWY010000164.1:0-4049 GCA_963626175.1 Gemmiger sp. | reverse complement strand
GGCTATCAGACGAAGGCGATTAGCGAGCACTACAACTGGACGTGCAATATGTTCAAGAACGTGGATGGCTCGGACATCACCCTCGAAGACCTCAAGGTCGATGACACGAAGTTCATGTTCACAACCGTCGAGTTCTTCGATAAGGATGGCGCGGTCAACACCATCAGTGACCCTGACAAGGGAACGATTGGCGAACAGTATGTTTACATTCCGAAAGATTACGCGACATGCGGTGAAGATGGTTGGTTCTTTTTTGATGATGTCAATGGTGTCTACAATCGCAAGGATCGGGTGATTGCCTTCGGCGAAAGTTTTGTCATCAACACTTATTCGGGTGAGGAAGCCGCTCAGATGACATTTTCAGGGGCGGTCTCCAGCGAGTCAGTCCCGGTGGCGATTGAGGAGCACTACAACTGGCTCGGCAACTGCGCCCCGACGGCGATTACGCTGGCGGATTTGACTGTCGATTCCGACAAGTTTATATTCACGACAGTTGAGTTCTTCGACAAGGATGGTGCTGTCAATACTATTACAGACCCGGACAAGGGAACGATTGGCGAACAGTATGTTTACATTCCGAAAGATTACGCAACATGCGGTGAAGATGGCTGGTTCTTCTTTGATGATGTCAATGGTGTCTACAATCGCAAGGATCGTGTAATCAAAGCAGGTGAAGGGTTCGTTGTGAATACCTACTCTGGTGAGGAGGGAGCAACAATCACGCTCCCGTCTGCACTCTGACATTTGACTGCCGCGCACGGTGTGCGGCGGTTTATAAAAGATGTGCCTTGTGCATGGTGCTTTGTGCTTTGTGTGAGGGGCATCAGAAAAACAAAAAAGGAAAACGAAAATGAAGAAACTGATAGTAGCGTTTGCGGCGGTCGCGATGGCGGCGTGTTCGCACGCGGCAGTTGTGACCTGGGGGTCAGGCGTAATCAAGGCGCACTCAACAGGTGCGACGGCGACGGCGAATCTCGTCACGATGTATTGCTGGGAGGTTACTTCCACGCAGTATGACACATATGCCAAACTGTCCGGTTCGGCACTCTCCGACGCAATCAACACGGCGTTTAGCACATCGACCGCCGAAACATCTGGCAAGTCGGGTTCGCGTGGTGCGGCTTCAGTGAATGGCACGACGACGCACAGCGCGGGCGATACGGTCTACGGTGTCGTGCTCTTCGTTGACAGCGGCGACAACTACTATATGGGCAATGTCGTCACGGCGACGATTCCGAGTTCGGGCAACGGTTCGTTCCAGAAGCTGTTCACCGACTATCAGGGCACGGCTTCCGGCGGTTCTCTCGCCTGGTCGACGGCATCCGTCCCAGAGCCGACTTCGGGGCTGCTTCTCCTCCTCGGCATGGCGGGTCTCGCGCTCAAGCGCAAACGCGCTTGAGTTGTGCTTTGTGCCTTGTGCCGTGTGCCTTGTGCGCAAGGACAGAGGGCAAAATCAAACAAACGAAGCCGCTCGAGCAATCGGGCGGCTTCGCTTTTGTTGTCGGCAAGGTGCGGACAGCCCGATAGAATCAGGCGAAGACCAGGCTGCGGTTGTCTTCGGCTCTCTCGGCATTGATGGCCTTGATCAGCAGTTCGGGATTGCGGTCTGCAACGGCGAGAAGCACACGGGCTGGGCCTGTCGGAACGCAACGCCCCTGCTCCCAGTTCTGTATCGTGTTGATGCTCACGCCGATGATGTCGGCGAACCTGCTCTGGCTCGCCGAGAAGCGGCTGCGTATGTGCCGGACGTCAGGAGCGGCGATTTCGAACCGTCGCGAGGGCTTCGTTTCGCCGCGCTTGATTGCTCCGACCTGACGGATGCTGTCGGAAAGTTCCGCGAATACGTCGTTGTTCATTTCAGGTTCTCCTCTACGAGTTTCCTTAAGGTCTTCAACTGGGCGGGCGTGATGTCCTCCAGTTCGTTTTTGAGATAGCAGAATATCATGTAGATCTTATCAGGGACATCCCAGTAGTAGAGCGTCCTGGCACCGCCGCGTTTCCCGCGTCCGCTTGCCGCGCATCGTATCTTGCGGATGCCGCCGGAACCGCGCACAAGTTCGCCTGCGTCGGGATGTTCGACAAGATGCACCTGCAGCCTGTGATAGTCCTCGTCGCTGATACACTGTGCCACGCGCCGCGTGAATATGGGTGTCTCAATGAAAATCATGCGCACATTATACGCTATTTGCGTATAGCGGTCAAGGGGGCTTTTTTGTGCCTTGTGCCTTGTGCTTTGTGCGCAGGGACGGGGTGCAGGGTGCTTTGTGCCGTGTGCGTGGGGGCAGGGCAGGTGCTTTGTGCCGTGTGCGCGGGGGCAGGGCGGGGACAAACAACGAAGCCGTCCGAGTAATCGGGCGGCTTCGTTGTTATCGCTGTCCTGCGCGATTAGACGCGGCGGCGACGAAGTGCCAAGCCAGCCATGCCGAGGAGCAGGAGCAGACCCGAAATCGGTTCCGGGACGGATGCCGTCGACCAGGCAACTGAGCCGCCCTCGACCGTTCCGCCGTATTTCGTGAACAGATTCTGGAAGGAGGCCGCACCAGCAGTCGGAGCAGTGATTGTCGCAACGTTACCCGCAACGGCATTGTCTGTGTTATCAACGAACAACACCGCCGTGTAGAGGGCAGTGCCTGCCGTCCAGGACTCGGCAGTGCTACTTATGTTGACAGCATTACCCTTCGCGACTGTATTACCACTCTTATATGCACTCCCCGTGCTGTAATTTGCACTGATGTGCTTCGAGAGCGCTTCGCCCGACATCGACGCCATCGTTGCGTAGTCAGCTGCGGTGATGCTAAAGACATACATCGTAACCGCATCATTACCCGCTTTCGCGCCCGTTGCGTGAGTTGTAACCGTTCCCGACCCCCACTTTGTGGATGCCGCCTGCGAGACAACCGCCAACGCGGCAACTGCCATCGCAATCATTAGTTTCTTCATTTTCGTTTTCCTTATTTGTGCTTTCAGTTTTTAGACGCACCTTGCATAAAGCACAAAGACACAAGGCACATCTTCACCGCCGCACACTGTGCGCGGCAGTCAAATTACTTGAGAGCCGATGGAAGCGTAATCACCGCGTCTTCCTCGCCCGAGTAACAGGCCGCAATGAAGGCGTTGCCAGACGGCACAACAACATCATTCTTCGGATGCTCGGCGCGTGCATCATCATACAGATACCACCCAGCAACGCCGGCAACGGCATCGCCCGCATTCCAGTAGGTGTAGGACTTCATAACGCCATCTCCAACATCGGGGTCGTTAAGCACAACAACCGCACCTTGATCATCAACAAAGTCAATAGTCGAGAAGACGAAGTTCGAGTCGACCGTGATGTCAGACAGTGTGATGTCGGTCGGGGCGCAGTTGCCAAGCCAGTTGAAGTTTGAGGCCAATTCGTAAGGCATGCTCTCCTTGTAGACTTCGCCATTGTAAGTGAGTGTTTCACCTTCTTCGCCCGAATAACAAGCCGCAATATAGGCCTCGCCCAATTTCAGAGGCACATCGTTTTTAGGATACTCGGCGCGTGCATCATCATACAGATACCACCCAGCAACGCCGGCGACGGCATCGCCCGCATTCCAGTAGGTGTAGGACTTCATGACGCCATCTCCAACATCGGGGTCGTTAAGCACAACAACCGCACCCTGATCATCGACAAAGTCAATCGTTGAGAAGACAAAGCCGGAGCTGGGGGTGATGTCGCCGAGGGTGAGTTCCGTCGCGGACTTGCCGACAGGGACGAACGTGTTGCACCACCAGTTGAAGTTCGCCTCCATCGCCTTCGTCTGATAGCCGACAATGACCGAACGCACCACCGACCGCGATGATATCGAGAGATGCTTCTCTTCAGCGTGAAGCACACGTGCAGAGAAAGGCAGAAGACCAACGACGCATTCGAGAACATCGCGTGAGCCTTTTCGTGCTCCGACGGAACGCTGACAAGTTTGTGGTCTGCGGCGTAGCCGCGCTCTATCTCAAAATCCTCCCCATCTTCGCGCAGAAAAGCGCAAAGATGCCGCCGCGAATGGAGTACACTATGCGGATTCCAA
>CAVFWY010000163.1:0-4119 GCA_963626175.1 Gemmiger sp. | reverse complement strand
GCGTCCTCGTCGTCAGCGGGACGGACAAGGCACTCTTCGTCCACAAGGCGTCCGCAACCGACGCGAAGTATCCGGCGGTCGATGACGGCTCCGGCGACGCGGGCGGCGGCGATGCCGGTGGCGGCGATTCGGGCGGCGGCGATTCGGGCGGCGGCGGCACTGGCGGTGACACCGGCGGCGACACCGAGGAAGACGACGACCCGCCCGCGACGACCTCCTGGACGTATTCGTCGACGGACAAGACCCTCACTGACGGACAGTGGACGCTCAAGGTCTCCTCGTTCAACGCATCAACCGGCGCGCTCGCGATCTCCGGGGTCGGCAGCTATGCGTCGACTTCCGACGACGCCAAGGCGGGTGTCCTCAACCTGAACAGCCCGCTCGTCGTCAACGCGGACGGCGTCCAGACGACGGTCAAGTCCGTCACGCTCGGCGCGTCGGCGTTCGCGAGCAACGCCAATCTCGTCGAGTTCCACTGCGACCTCGTGAGCTCGTTCGGCGCCACGTGCTTCAACGACGCGTCGAATATGACGACGATCAAGATGGGCGGCTCCGCCACGACCTTCACGTGTCCGCTTCTCGCGCGCTGCACGTCGCTGGTGACGGCGAAGTTCGACTTCCCGAACCTGCGCACGGTGAGCGGAAGCGGCAGTCTCTTCTCCGGCACCGAGTCGAGCGCCACGAACCTGCAGGACATCCCCGTTTCGTCGATCGCGGGACCTGGCGTCACGAGTGTCGGGCAGTGGAATCTCATGTGCTCAAAGCTCGTCGGCGAACTCGTGCTCACCAACGTCTCGTCGCTGGCGGCGGATGCGTTCAAGGGCGCCGCGCTGACGCGTGTCTCGCTCGCCGGGTCGCTCAGCTCCTTTTCGTCGCGGCTCTTCGTGGGCAGTACGATCACGAACGTCGTCCTCGACCTGCCGAACCTCGCCACGGTCTGGGATAGCGTTTTCACGGGCCAGACGAAGATCCGCCGCGTGGAACTGGTGACGCGGCTCGCCAACATGGGGCAGCTCGTGAACATCGTCGCCGCCGCGGACAATACCGCGATCAACGATCTCGTCGTCTACGTCTCGACGAACCAGTGGAAGGCGAGTCCGGCGCAGACGTATTCCGACACGAACACGACCGGCTTCTTCAGTGCGCTGACGGATACGGAGAAGGCGTCCGCCCCCGAAGGCGCGTTCGGCGTCCTTGTCGTCAGCGGGACGCGCAAGGGCGTGTTCGTCCACAAGGCGTCCGTCACCGACGCCAAGTATCCGGCGGTCGAGGACACCACGGAGCGCGAGGCGATCTGGCCGTCGACGGGATCGATTCCCGACTACCAGTCGCACCAGTACGCCGGGATGACCGACGAGGCGACGAAGGTCACGATGCCCTACATCGAATGGTTCCCCGCCCCGACGAACGCGAACGGGGGGTGCATGATCCTCGTCTCTGGCGGCGCCTACGATTCATGCTGCGACGTCAGCTACGTCAAGCTCTGGAAGGAGACGTTCACGAAGCTCGGCTACCAGACGGTCAACCTCGTCTACCGGACGCCGCGCCCGAGAAACCTGGCGTTCTACAAGAGCGCCTGGGAGGACGGCCAGCGCGCCGTCCGCCTCGTCCGCTCGCAGGCGGAGAAGCGCGGCTTCAGCGCGGACAAGATCGGCGTCATCGGGATGTCGGCGGGCGGCCATCTCGCGACGCTGCTCGCGACGAGCTCGCTGACGCCGGCCTACACGAGGATCGACGCGCTCGACGACCTGCCCTGCAACGTGAACGTGGCGATCGCCTTCGCCCCGGCCTACAACACCGCCAACGGCGCGAGCGGCGGCGAAAGCTGGAACGACGGCATCTCGGTGACGCCGACGGTGAGCTCCCTCTTCAAGTTCGACGCCAAGACCCCTCCGATGTGCTTCACCCACGGCGGCAAGGACCCCTGGACGCCGAACGGCTCGACGCTCTGCTACCGCGAGCTCCGCAAGCTTGGCATCCCGACCGAGCTGCACCTCTACGCCGACAAGGAGCACGGCATGTGGGGGTTCGAGCGCACGCTCGAGTTCCTGAACCAAATCGAGTTCGCCTCGACCCTCGCGCCGGAGGGGAACCTCTGGAACCGCTACCTGGGAACCTCCACCCGCGGCTCCTATGCGAAGGAGAACATTTGGCCGGACGGCAAGACGCCCGATCTGCAGTCGTCCCAGTGCACGCCCTACATCGAGTGGCACATGCCGAAGACGCTCAAGACGAAGGCGATCCAGATCATCTACTCCGGCGGCTCCTACGAGAAGAACGATCCTGACGGCGAGGAGGTCGCCCCGATCCGCAGCTACCTGAACTCGAAGGGTATGGCGGTCGTCACGATGAAGTACCGCACGCCGCGTCCGACCGGGCTGGCGAAACACGTGACGGCGTGGCAGGACCTGCAGCGCGCGATCAGGCTCGTCCGCTCCAAGGCGGCGGCGAAGGGACTCGACCCGAACCGCATCGGCATCATGGGCTCGTCCGCCGGCGGACACCTGACGCTCATGGGGCTGACGAGCTCGACGACGAACGCCTACGACGCGATCGACGAGGTCGACGCGCTCTCGTGCAAGGCGCAGTGGGGCATCGCAATCTACCCGGCGTACGTGCTTTCGGACGGCCTGGACGGCACGAACACGAACGGCGGCAACGGCGACGACGTCACGTTCGCGTCGGAGCTGCTCTTCGACTCCGCCACCTCGCCGGCGCTGTTCATCCACGGCGACGCGGACGGCTACTCGGCGATGGGCTCGGTGAAGTGCTGGGAGAAGATGCGCTCGATGGGCGTGCAGAGCGACCTGCACACGCTCGCGAAGCGCCCGCACGGCTGCTTCAACCCCGCGTCGCCGGACACGGGCAGCTATACGTGGATGGACCGCGTGTGGGAGTTCATGACGAACAAGGGCTACAACAAGTAGCCCGCCGCGCCGCCGGATTCGCCGCGAAGATCCGCCCGCCCGCGCCTACCTGTAGACGACGCTGGCGTAGGTCTCGCGGCGAATGCCGCGCGCATACGAGACGGCGGGCAGTCCGAACAGCATGGCGCAGAACGGCGTCGTGCGGCGGATGCCCGTCGTCTTTTCAAGCAATTCGGGAATCTCGCGCTGGACGAGCTGCAGGAAGCCGCACCAGCAGGTGGCGAGTCCGTGCGCGGACGCGAGCATTTCGAAGTAGGTGCAGGCCGCCGCCACGTCTTCCCGCGCCGACGCCACGGCCTTGTTCGTCTCGTCGGACGAGACGATGAGCAATCCCGGCGCACCTCGGAAGAAGACGTCCCCCTTGCCCTGGCGCAGCTTGATTGCGGGGACGGCCAGCCAGCGCGGCAGAAGCTTCGCGCCGTCGCGGTGTTCCTCGACGGCACGCACGAACTTCTCCCGGAAGCCGTCCGTCGATTCGCGCGTCGGATAGCACGTGAAGGTGAGTGCGCGGGCGTTGCATCCCGTCGGCACGTTGCCGAGCGTGCGCAGGATGCGGTCGAGCGTCTCGCGGTCGACGTCACCCGCCCTGAACTTGCGGACGGAGCGGCGCACGTGCAGCCAGTTCTCGACTTGCCGCGCCGACGGCAGGTCGAGTCCGGCGGTCGGCAGCGCGTCCGCCGCCCGATGGCCGTCGAACGCAATCGCGCCTTTCGGGCAGATGGCGAAGCAGTGCTGGCATTTCATGCACCGCCCCTCGTCCTTGATGAAGGGATATCCGTCTTCGCCCGTCTTCAGTGCGCCGAACGCGCAGTCCCGCACGCACATTCCGCAGCGGACGCATTCCGCCCGGTTGAGTTCAAATAGCATTTTGAATCGTCCTTTTTTTCTTTCGACCGCCGCATATTATACCATAGATGCGCCATCCGCCCCGCACTCCGCGCCCATCCGTATCATTTGTGAGAACGTCGTGTTTCTCCGTCCTTTGTTGTTTTTGTCTTGCCTTGTGCCTGACAACGTGCGGCACGGCGGGCGGCAACCTCGCTGACCCCGCTCCTCCCGCTCCTCACCCCCGTCCGTTTGTGTTTGTCGCTGTCATTGCCTGTGTGGCGGTCGGCCAGTTTCTTAAGCGTAGGCGGCGAGGGCGGGGGTTGCACGAGAGGAGCGGAGCGGCTCGCCGCCGTAGGAGTGGCGA
>CAVFWY010000162.1:0-4132 GCA_963626175.1 Gemmiger sp. | reverse complement strand
AGTCGGTATTTTACCGAAAAACGGCGGGCGGTTGCCGCCCTTTTTTCACCCGCCAGCCGGAAGAGCACAAAAAATGGGTAAACTCCAGCCAGAACTCGTCCACCTTGATTCCCTCCAATAGAAATGCTATAGTATAGGCTGTTTTCTGACTTGGAAATGAAAGGATCGTAGCAACAGTAAAAACGACAGAGGCGGGTCAACGGCCCGCCACCGACTTGTGACTTGGCGTTAACGCTACACGACGTTCACTGGAAACGTAGGAAACTTTCAGTGTATGAACGGTCAGTACGCGAAGACGCGCCCGTCTGGGCGCATCTTCCGTTTTGGCATTCATACACGGGCATTTCCTACGGCCTCCAGTGAGTGCGGAAACGGAAGGCTGCGCTCTTTCTTTTTCCGCACGACAAGTTGCCGATGCGGAGGAAGAAAGAGATGCTCGAAAGAATATTGCAAATAAAGAAGTCGTTGTGCCGATTCGGCGCAAACATAGGAACATCCGCAAGAGACGTCTGCACCTTTGAAGTTCTCGGATTAAGCACGGCCCTGTTGCCGCCGCTAATCGCAAGTGCCGGATTCTTCGTCGGCAAGACAGTCTCGCCATCCTACTTTTACGGGGTCGTTGCCGTTTTGTTTTGCGTGGCATTCGCGACCAACTGGCGACGAGGCGTCGCCTATTGCGGTCTGATTGCGTTCTGCTCGGTGATGACGGCCTATACCTTCTCGTATACCGGCACAGACTCGCAGAACTACCATTTCCCGATGCAGTATCTGCTGCGCCATGGATGGAACCCGGTGTTCGATTCGACGCTCGAGAAGTTCACCGCGCTGGCTGGCGACGCGCAATTGTCGGTGTATCATACGCTGTTCCTTCCGAAATTCAGTTCGTTGTGCGGGGCCATTACGGCATCCGCCCTGGGGTTGTTTTCCGGGGACGGATTCCTTGGCTATGTTCTGATTGTGTGCCTGTTCAGCGCCGCCATGAAGTTTACGAAACGCTATTGGGCAGGGAACGCTCTTCTGGGAATTCTCTTCGCGAGCGGGCTGACGTTTTCAACCAAGATTACGTCGTTCCTTGCGGGGCAAGTCGACTACTCGACTTATGCGTCATTCTGCATTTCGGCTCTGATGTTGCTTCTGTACGTGCGTGACAGACGACTTTCCGATCTTGTCGGGTTTGCAGTTTCGACCTGCATCTGCATGTCGTCCAAGTCGACGGGGATTTTGTGTTGTGCCGTTCTTGTGACCATGACGCTGCCTCTGCTCTACAAGCGCATAGGCTATTGGCGTGCGCTATTCGGGATAGGCGTCGTTGTCGCCCTTGTCGGTGCTTCGCCTCTTCTCACAGCCTGGATCCAATACGGATCGCCGTTCTATCCGTCGATGACATTTAATCCGAGCGTTGAGGTGGTGGACATCACGAACGACTTTACGGGGAACGCGGATGCCCTGAGCATGGGCTATCTGTCGCGGATGTGCTATGCGTGGGTGTCTCCGAAATTGACGGTCGCCATCATCCGACTGCTTGATGGCAATCCGAATTTCAGTCCGACGTTCAGTGTCTGTGGCGGAGTCGCGGGCGCGGGGCTTTGGTTTAATTGCCTGCTGGCTCTGAGCGTTGTCCTGTTGGCTGCGAGCCGAAAGAACACGGTCACGTGGCTTTGCGTGATAATCTTCGTGTCGGCCAATTTCGCTCCGCTCAAGTATATCGGTTACTCTCGGTATTTCCCGCAGATATGGGCAATCTTTCCTCTGTCCGTCATGAACTTTATCTGCACGGCAAAGAACGGCGAGACATGGCAACGGATGAAGGCCGTTCGCCGGATTGCCTCCGTCGGAGTTGTTTTGATTCTTTCTGGACTGTCAGGGTTGTCGCTGCTTCGAACTCTTGCCTATGAAGGGCGAATGTTGGCACAAGAGAGATTGAGGCAAGATCTCATCGCCACATTCCCGTGTGACCGATCAGTCCGAGTCGATGACGGGGATTACCGGTTCACGACTGTCAAGCGGTTCGAGCAGGCTGGCGTTCGATTGGTGAAAAGCGCGGATGGCGAAGTAGATACCGTTATGCAGAGCAATTCGGCTCTGCCGTGTCAAGATACGCATCCAAAAGTCTACGAAGACTTGAACAATCGCTTTCCTATTTGCGATGGGGTGAAGACGTTGTTCTGCACCTTCAGATGGTGCGAGGTGTTTGAGAACATCCCTCACGTGCTTTGGGATCGACAGGAGGCAAGATGAACACGGCGATATTACTTCCTTGCTACAACGAGGCGTTGACAATCGAGAAAGTGGTCGAGGACTTCAGGCGAGAACTGCCGGACGCCATGGTGTATGTCTATGACAACAATTCGTCCGACGAGTCTGCGCGGCTTGCCGAACGAGCCGGTGCGACGGTGCGGTTCGTCGCGCAACAGGGCAAAGGCCATGTTGTTCGCCGAATGTTTCAGGAGATCGACGCGGACGTCTATGTGTTGGCAGATGCTGACGACACCTATCCGGCCGAGGACGTGCACGCGCTCATAAAGCCCGTTGCGGATGGCGTCGCGGACATGGTTTGCGGAGATCGTCTCTCGTCCACATACATGACCGAGAACAAACGCCCTGGGCACAACTTCGGGAATGTGCTGGTCTGTGGCCTTGTGAAGCGCTTGTGGGGGCAGAAGGTGCACGACGTCATGACGGGCTATCGCGTCTTCTCGCGACGCTTCGTCAAGACGTGCCCTGTGCTGTCCAACGGATTCGAGCTCGAGACGGAAATGACGTTGCACACGCTCGACAAGCGCATGAGCCTGAAGGAGATCCCGATTCAATACCGGGATAGGCCGAAAGGGTCGTTCTCGAAATTGAACACGGTTGGAGACGGCATCCGCGTGCTCAAGACGATCTTCAACATGTTCAGGTTCTATCGTCCCTTGGCGTTCTTCAGCGTTATCGGAATCGCATTGGCCACGCTCGCGAGCGCCATGATGATTCCTGTCTTGTCGGACTACTTTGCGACGGGGCTTGTTCCGCGTTATCCAACGCTGATTTGCGCGTGCTTCCTGTTGTCCGCTTCCCTGTTGTCATTTGGCATCGCCCTCATTCTCGATGCGGTCAAGAAACAGTCCGACCAGGCGTTTGAATTGACGCTGGCAAACGTGTGAAGAATCTTCGTTGCTACACGTTCCTGCGGTTGTAGATGACGCGGATGACGCTGACGCGGCGGGCGGTCTTGTCGACGGTGTAGAACACGTTGAAGTTCCGGACGCCGAGGGCGCGGACGCCCCTTGACCTCATCGGCTCGCGCCGCCAACGAGGGAATCGTTCGGGCATCGAGGACAGTCCGCCGATGCCGAGGTAGATCGCGTCCGTCAGGTCGAACGCCGCCTGGGGGTTCTCGAGATGGAAGGCGATGTAGTCGAACGCCTCGTCGATGTCCCTCGCGGCGCGTGGGGTTATCTCGACAGCGTATTCGACCATCTCGCGTGTCTCCTTCTGAAGTCGGCGTGCGCCTTTTCGAGGGGGATGCACTTGCCGGCGGCGCACTCGTCCAGCCCGACCTGAAGCGCCGCGTCAATCTCGTCGTCGGTCATCGTCACCATGTTGGGGATCTGCTTCGGCGGGATGCGGACCTCGAACGGAAGCCCGTTGTGCAGCTCGACCTGCTTGAAGAAGAGGACGATGGCCTGCGAGGAGTTCATTCCGAGCGAGGAGAAAATCCCCTCGACGGAGTTCTTCAGGTTGGGCGAGATCCTCGCCCGGACGGTGTCTGTTCGCGTTGCCTGCATTTCTGTTCTCCAAATGAGATGCGGATATTGTAGCATTTCCGGGCTACATCATCAATGGGGTCTATGCTTCCCTCGCGTCTGTCGCCAGCGCAACTGTGGCCACCGCCCCGCGACACTATGATGCCATAATAGTCCAGGAATAGCAACGGGGTTTCAGCGGAAATCTGCCGCTTCTGAAACTTATAAAAACCATGAAGAAATAATCAGAAATCTTCAGATACCCCGTTGCTATCGTCGTCCTATTACGGCATCATACGCACTGTTCCAACGGGGAAATGGGAGTACCCGAAGGACAACCGAAAAACGAAACGAAAGGCAACGAAGATGAACAGGATCAAGGTGACGACGAAGGCGCAGCTCGACGC
>CAVFWY010000161.1:0-4170 GCA_963626175.1 Gemmiger sp. | reverse complement strand
ATCATTCGCCAACGGCAAGAAGCTGTTGCGTGGGCATCGGTTCACAAGGTGCGAAGCAAACACCCTGAGAAGTCAATCCTCCGAACAAGACAGCTTTTGTCGTCTTGTCCAGCGGTTCAAGCCCGACAACGCGAATGTCGTCTTTGTGGGTCTTCTCATGTTGTACGAAGACGGACACGGAATCCGGGGCTGGGGTTGCCTTCGTATGAGGCATTTTGTCGAATTGCGCCATCGCCCGCCCGATGAACTCACCCAAGGCACACGGCACGGCATTCCCGATGATCTGCTCAATGTCGCTCTTGTTCCCGCAGAGATCCCAATGCGGTGGAAATGTTTGAATCCGACTGCGTTCTCGCGTGGTCAGCTGTCGAAGCCCCGGAGTTGTGATGGGGGCGGCGTCGCCCGCATGTCCCGGATAGCCCTGCGGTATCGGTCTGTTCACGCCTCTGATCGTCGGACTCGGTTCATCGACACTGAACACGCCTCTCCTCGCATAACTGCGTGGATGGCGATAATAGTAGTCAATTTTGAGTTCAGCGCCGAAATAATCGCGAACCGTCATCGGCGCATGTGCCTGATTGGCACGGTAGAGCTCGATTATCGGAGAGACGGAGATGCCGAGTCCGCCCACGACGACGATTCGCTTTCTCGCCTGCGGTGCTCCGCAAAGCGAGGCGTCAAGGACGGCGATTGCCAAATCGTAGCCGACTTCCTTGAAGATGCGCAAAGCGTTTCGGTAGGTGCGCGTTTTGATGGCGCGGTCAACGTTTTCCATGACGAACATGCGGGGGCGCACCGTGGAAACGATTCGCGCATAGGATGTCGTCAGACTCGCCCTTCCGCCATTTTCGTCGCGCTTGCCGGCCGAAGAGAAGTCTTGGCAGGGCGGACCTCCGATAATCGCATCTGGACTCCAACGCCGGACTTCGGCAACAGCTTGATCGACATTCGACAGGTCAAGTTTGTAGGCATGATGCCCCCGCATATTCCTGTTGTAGAAATCCAAGGCGGGCTGCCACCAGTCATACGCCGCCGCGACGACATGCCCGGCCTGTTCCATGCCGTATGAAAGTCCGCCCCCGCCGCAAAACAAGTCAACGATTTTCATCTTTCAGTCCTCGAACAGGGATGGCGAGAAATAAAGTATCGCATCGAACCGACGCTCCGGGCTCAGATACCGCTGCCCGCCGCCAAGGATAATCTTCTTGATTTCCCTCTTGGTAATGACCGGTTTGGTCAATCGGTCGCAGTGCATGAAGCGATGGGTCTGCGCTCCCCGGTACGCGAACTCCTTGTCCCCCTGATTACCGAAGAGCATTCCGTCATAGATTGGATGCTGAAAGACCTTCCCCGAGAGACTGAATTCATAGAGGAACCTGACCAGTCGGAGTGCCGCTCGCTGTGGGCGCGTGATTTCGTTTCCCATCTCAAGGCATGAGGTGTGCATCAGTCTGGCAATGGCGAAATCGCTCCAGACAAAGACGTCAAGGCAATTGTCGGCCAGTTCGGGGCTTTTCCTCTTTGTCTTCCAGATCGGCTGTACGACAAGCGGCTTCTGAAGGGCTTCGTATTTGAGCAAAAACTCATCCAAGACCTTGAAAATCTCTTCCCGCCGTCCGCGCATTTCAAACTGATTGCCCCAATCCTGCACGTCAACGCAGACGGGTTTGAACATTTCGCGAACGGCAGTGCGCTGACTTGCCGTCAAGCGGCTCGCGATTCCAAGCGCAACATAACGCATTGTCGCGGAGCGAACGACGATTTCCGAGCCGTATTCCTCTTCCGGCAACGAAGCCGTCCCGTTGTCGGGCAATGTCGTCAGCTTGATTTCAAGGGGTGTGACATACCGTCCCGTTGATTCCTCCGTGACGACGACGTCAATCTTCTCCATGGCGTCTTCGACAAACGAGCGATACGGGTCGAAGGGCGACTCGAAAAGGAACTTCAGCTTGTCGTTTGGCAAATGTGAGCCAAAGACCTCGTCAAAGGACAGTTCGGAGACGCCGGGGATACCGTGCTTCACCGAGACATACATTGCGTTATGCCCCTGATCGCGCATATAACAGCAGAGTGCCACGGGAAAAGACGAGTTGAACTGATTCTTGCCCCAGGAATCCTTGTCCTTGAAATTCCTGTTGGAATGCATTATCCCATAAAGCGAGGGATCTGGTTTTGATATCTCCGACATTTTTCTACATCTTTCTTTAATCGACCGCTATGACATCCATCAGCAAGATGTCAGTATTATACCAAAACTAGCCGTAGCCGTGCGTCCGCTGAACATCAAGAAGTCCCCAGTCCGTCAGCCAGCCCCCGGTTTCCGGCGGCAACAAAGTTTTCGCCCACGGGAAGCCCGCATTTATGGTAAAATACACGCCACCAAGGACAACAAGAAATGAGCATCTTCAAAGCATACGACATTCGTGGCATTTACGGTCAGGACCTGACCGAGGACATCTTCTACAAAATCGCCCGCGCCTACGCGCAGTTCATCCGGCCAAAGAAGGTCGTCGTCGGGCGCGACTGCCGCAAATCGTCCGACTCGCTGTTCAGCGCCTTCGCAAGCGGGCTCGTGGACGAGGGCGTGGACGTGATTGACGTCGGGCTTGTCTCGACGCCGATGAGTTATTTCGCCAACTCGACGCTGAAGGCGGACGGGTCGGTGATGATCACGGCCTCGCACAATACGAAGGAGTGGAACGGGTGCAAGCTCTGTCGCGCCGGCGCCGTGCCGATTTCGGGTGCGACGGGCATCAAGGACATTGAGAAGATCGTCGCCGGGATGGGCGGTTTCGAGCCGCCCGCCGGCGTCGGGAGCATCACGAAGGTGGACGTGTCGAAGGAATACGCCGCGCACGTGAAGGCGTTCGCGCACATGAAAAGGCCGCTTCACCTCGCCTTCGACTTCGCGAACGGCATGGGCATCGCCGAATCGGTGGCGTTCGCCGGGTCGGCCGTCTCGTATGACGCGCTCTACGGCGAGTATGACGGCGACTTCCCGAACCACGACGCGAACCCGCTGCACGTCGAGACGCTGAAGGACTTGCAGAACCTGATCCGGTCGAACCCCGGCAAGTATGCGTTCGGCGTGGCGTTCGACGGCGACGCCGACCGCGCCGGCTTCGTGGACGAGAAGGGCGACGTGATCCCGATGGACTTCACGACGGCGCTGATTGCGCAGGACATGCTCGCGTCGAATCCGGGCGCGGTGTGCTTCTACGACCTTCGCTCCTCCAAGGTCTGCGAGGAGATAATCGTGGCGGCGGGCGGCAAGCCGATGATGTCCCGCGTCGGTCACTCCTTCATCAAGGCGCAGATGCGCGAGAACGACGCGGTCTTCGCGGGCGAACTCTCGGGACACTACTACTTCAAGGCGAACTCGACGGCGGAATCCTCGTCAATGGCGACTTTCGCGCTCGCGAACATCGTCTCCGCGTCCGACAAGCCGCTCTCGGAACTGATTGCGCCGCTCAGGAAGTATGCGCAGTCCGGCGAAATCAACTCGCGCACGACGACGCCCCCGGCGGACGTGCTCGCGAAGATCAAGGCGAACTACGCGACGAAGGCGCGCGTGTTCGAACTGGACGGCGTGTCGGTGGACGCCTGGGAGACGGAAGGCTGGTGGGCGAACGTGCGCATGAGCAACACCGAACCGCTCGTCCGCCTGAATCTCGAAGGGAAGACCCAGTCAATCATGGAGGCGAAGCGCGATGAATTCCTCGCTCAAATCCGCGCTTAAGGGAACGTGCGCCGTCGCGTTCGCGGCGGTTCTCGCCGGGTGCGGCGCACGGGACGGCAAGAAGGAACTCGCCGCCGCCGAAGCCGCCTACACCGCCGCGCACGACCTCGCGAAGGCCGACAAGCTGATTGCCAAGAGCCTGAAGCGCGCGGGGGACAACGTGGATGCGCTCGTCTGGTGCGCCCGCGTCAAACTCGAACTCGGTCAGCTTTCCGCCGCACGGGAAGCCCTGGCGAAGGCCGAGACCCTGGCGGGCGGCGACACGGATGTCGAGATGCTCGCCGCCCAGCTCGCCTATCACGCGAAGGACTACGCGGCGGCTTCCGCGAAGTTCGCCGCGCTCGCGGAGAACGGGGAACTCGACGCGGGGCTTCGCGCGGAGGCGTTCGCGGGGCTGGGCGTCGTGGAGTGGACGTGCAACGAATACGACG
>CAVFWY010000160.1:0-4175 GCA_963626175.1 Gemmiger sp. | reverse complement strand
TGCGCCGCGCATTCGCGTTCGCACCGATTGCCGCGAGCGCGGCGGTGATGGTCGTCCCGATGTTGTCGCCGAGCACAATCGGTATCGCCGTCCACACCGAAATCACGCCCGACTCGGCCAGCGCGATGGTGATGCCGATCGTGGCGGACGAACTCTGCACGATCATCGTGCAGAGCGTGCCGACGGCAATCGCGCCCAGCACGGCGAGCATCGGCAGACGTCCGTCCGTCGGCGCGCAGTCGAACGTCGAGAAGAACGCGATGAAGCGCGGCATCTTTGCGAGAACCTTCAGCTCGTCCGCCATCAGGTTCATGCCGAAGAAGAGAAGGCCGAATCCGAGCACCGTCCGCCACGCGCCGCGCACGACGACCTTGCGCGAGAACATCAGCCCGGCGACGCCAAGCGCCACGGCGGGCAGGGCGACGTCACTCAGGTTGAACGAGACGAGCTGACCCGTGACGGTCGTGCCAATGTTCGCGCCGAAGATGACGCCGATCGCCTGCTGAAGCGAAAGAAGCCCCGCGTTCACGAACCCGACGGTCATCACGCTCGTGGCGGACGAACTCTGGATGAGTCCCGTGACGACCGTGCCCGCGAGAATGGCGAAGAACCGGTTTCGCGTCATGTAACCGAGCACGGACTTCATCTTCTCGCCGGCCGCTTCGCGCAGTCCGTCGCTCATGAGCGTCATGCCGTAGAGAAAGATCGCGAGACCGCCGAAGACGGTCGAAATGAGCTGGAGATTCGCGGACATCAGAGGTTCCCTCCCAGCCAGTTGACCACAAACAGCAGGGCGATCAGCGCCGCCGCCGCAGTGAGTTGGATGAGCACAGACCGCCTGTTCATCCGTTTGCGCATTTCAGTTGCTTCCATCATACTTTTCCTGCCTTTCCGTTTTTCACGCCACTAGTATCTCATTCTTTCGTCAGGAAAGAATGAGCGGATTGTTAGGATTCTGTTAGGAAGCCTCGCGGCGAGTGGCGAGAACCCCCGCCTACCGTGCGGTTTCGGGCAGGGGCCGGGGGTCGTTCGGGCGCAGAAGCAGGGACGGGTTCTCGCGCAGGGACTGCGAGAGTTCACGGAGGGTGCGCGAGGCGGCGTCGACGTTCTCGACGATATCGCCCACGCCCGCCCTTTGACTCTCGACGAGGTCGTTCACGTTCGCCGTCAGCTTCGCGGCGGATTCGACGATGGCGGCGAGATTGCTCCACGTGCCCGTGAAATCCATGCGGTTGATCTGGTTCATCACCTTCGTCGCCGCGTCCGAGAAGCTGTCCAGCAGGGAGGGTGCGGACGGAATCACGACGTATTCGGCCTTCCAGGCGAAGCCTTCGGTTTCGGCAAGGTCGGACTTCGGGTAGTTCAGTTCGATTCGCGAAAGTCCCGTGATGCCGCTCGAGGTTACGGTTGCCCGCAACCCGCCCTCAATCATCTGGCGCAGGTGTTCTTCCGGCGGGCGGCCGTCGGCAATGCGAATCTGCCGCAGGTCGAACGCCATCACGATGCGGATCTTCTGTCCGTCGGGACGACTGGCGACTTCGGGATAGTCATTGCCGACGAAAGAGATGCGCCGCACTTCGCCAACCTTCACGCCACGGAAGTTGACGGGACTGCCGACGGCGAGCCCGCTCACGGGCGTGTCGTAGTAGGTTTCGGCGGGCAGTTCGTTGCCATAGTCGCCGAACCCTCCGAGATAGACGAGCGTGCCGACGATTGCGGCAACGCCGACGACGATTGCAAACCCGATGCGCGAATAACTCGCGTGATTGTCACTTGCCATTGGTTTCTCCTCGATTGAAGAACTTTTTGACGAATTCGTCCGTTGAATGGTGTTCGAGTTCGTCGGGCGTACCGAGGGCGACCATCCGTCCGCGCGCACGGTCGAAGACGGCGCAGCGGTCGCCAATCTTGCGGACGCTCGGCAGTTCGTGCGTGACGACGACGAACGTCATGCCCCGCGACGCCCGAAGACGCAGGATGAGGTCGTCGAGCGCGGACGAAGTGATGGGGTCGAGACCCGCGCTCGGCTCGTCGAGAAAGACTATTTCGGGGTCGAGCGCCATGGCGCGGGCGATGGCGACGCGCTTGCGCATGCCGCCCGAAATCTCGTTCGGCATCTTGTCCGCCGCGTCCTCGAGTTCGACGTCCCTTAATAAGGAGTACGCGCGCGCAAGGCGTTCGCCCTTCTTGAGCCCGGTGAACTCCTCCAGCGGCAGAAGCACGTTCTCAAGGCACGTCATCGACCCGAAGAGTGCACCGCTCTGATACATCACCCCGATGCGGCGGCAGAGTTCGGCCCGCGTCCGCCGCGACCACTCAAGCCCGACGACGGTGAGCCGCCCCGCGAGAATCGGGTTCAGCCCGATCATGTGCTTCATGACGGTGGACTTGCCGCACCCCGAACCGCCGAGCAGAATGAACACCTCGCCACGCCCGATCTCGAACGACACGTCCGAAAGGATGACCTTTCCGGGGTATCCCGCGTCCACGTGCTCCAGCACGACAACAGGTTCTCTTTTCACAGGTTCCATACGTAACAGATGACGGCGAGAAGTCCGTCCGCAATGGCGATTGCGACAATGCCGCCGACCACGGCTGCCGTCGCGGCGACGCCCACGCCGTCCGCCGTGGACTTCGTGCGCATACCCGCCGAACAGCCGATCAGCCCGACGAGCAGCCCGAACAGCGCGGCTTTTGCAAGTCCGAAGAGGATGATGAAACTGTCGGACGACGAGATGACGTTCCGCCAATAGACGACGTTCGGAACGCCCATCGCCTTCAGGACGAGCGCACCGCCGACAAGCCCCGCGAGTTCGGCGCAGATGGTGAGGATGGGCATCGCGAGAACCGCCGCGACGATGCGCGGCATCACGAGAAAGCGCACGGGCGGCAGCCCCATCGTCGAGAGCGCGTCCAGTTCCTCATCCACCTTCATCGTGCCGATTTCCGCCGCGAACGCACTGCCCGACCGCCCCGCGAGGATGATGGCCGTCACGAGCGGCCCGAGTTCGCGGAAAAGCCCGATTGCGAGAAGGTCGGCGACATATGACTCAACCCCGAACGTCCTCAGCGCGGCGGCGGACTGAAAAGCGAGGATGAGCCCGAGCAGAAGCCCGATGCCGGTCGAGATGGGCAGCCCGTCGAACGCGGCGCGTTGGAAGGCGATGGCGCAGTCGCCGAACCGAAAGCGTCGCGGACGAATGACCATGCCCAACGCCTCCACGACCGTCTCGCCGAGAAAGGCGAGTCCGTCCCGAAAAGTCGCAAAGCCGTCAACGACCCGCTTGCCGATGGAGGCGAGAATCGTCATTTCATTAGTCTCATAACGCCCCCATTATACCATAAACCTACGCGATCTCGAACCAGTTGTAGCCGCGACGGGAGCAGACTTCAACGACGTAGGTGACGATTTCGCTTCGCCAGCCGGGACGGCGCGGCAGGGATTCGCGGTAGTGCTTCGCCTGGGCGACCGTCTCCTCGTCCGGCGTGGTGCGCCCGAGCAGCTTGCCCTTCTTCACCTCGCTCGCCTTGAAATACTTGAACTCGATGAGGCACGCGGGCTTGTCCACGCCCGGCTTCGGGATTGCGAGGAAGTCGCAGCGTCCTTCGGGCGTGTTGTATTCCGTCTCGATCGAGTAATATCGCGGCAGAACGTCCCAGACGCGGGAGGCGAAGGTCGTGCGGAAGAAGTTCTCGTTGATCTTGTCGAACGCCTGCGCGGGAATCCGCGCCTTCACATAGTAAAGCCAGAACTGCTCGAAGAGGTTTTTCCATGTCCCGCCGTTCGCGACGAGTTCCTGCGCCGCGCCAATGAAATGCTCGCGCGCCTCGTCAATGTTCTCGAAGTTGCCGAGTTCGTCGTAATAGTCGACGAACATGCCCTTGACCGTCAGGTTCGGGACGCCGAGCGTGAACTCGTCCGTGAACGTCAGGAGTCCGAGATAGTAAAGGGCATAGGCGAAAAAGCCCTTTGAGAAGAACTTGACTCGCCCGAACTTCGCGAGAAGGTCTGTCTGGGAAGCCTTTTCGCATTTCCCCTGCTCGACATAGCCGCAAATGCGCTCCCGAGCATTTGCCGCGCCGCCCGCGAGCAGACGAATCCACGCGACGTCCGTGCGCACGTTCGCGTCGAGTGCGTTCTCCGGTATCTTCCCCCTGTTGACGACGAGACAGCG
>CAVFWY010000159.1:0-4266 GCA_963626175.1 Gemmiger sp. | reverse complement strand
CGGTAGCGCAGGGCCTTGGCGAGCACTTCGTCGGCGGTAGCCTCCGTCCACTCGCGCCCCGCCCACGTATCCGGGTTGTGGCAGTAGGCGCAACGGAAGGGACAGCCGTGCAGAAAGACGATAAAACGAACGCCGGGGCCGTCAGCGGCCCCGAACGTTTCGTAGGAATGAATGATTCCCTTTGCCATGTTTGTGGCTTACCCTTACATGCGGTCGTGGCAGGTGCGCGCAATCACGTCGTCCTGCTGTTCCTTGGTCAGGTTGATGAACTTGACGGCGTAGCCCGAGACGCGAATCGTGAACTGGGCGTATTCCGGCTTCTCCGGATGCGCCTGGCAGTCGCGCAGTTTCTCGACGCCGAACACGTTCACGTTCAGGTGGTGCGCACCCTTGGCGAAGTAGCCGTCCATCACCGTGACGAGGTTCTCGGCACGCTCGTCGTCCGTCGAGCCGAGGGCTCCCGGATTCATCGTCTGCGTGTTCGAGATGCCGTCAAGCGCGTGCTTATACGGGAGTTTCGCGACCGAGTTGAGCGACGCGACGAGACCGTTCTGCTCCGCACCGTAGGACGGGTTCGCGCCCGGCGCGAACGGGGTCTTCGCCGGACGGCCGTCGGGAAGGGCGCCCGTGGCCTTGCCGTAGACGACGTTCGACGTAATCGTGAGAATCGAGGTCGTCGGCTCGGCGTTCCGGTAGGTGTGGTGACGCTTGATCTTCTTGATGAAGGCCTTGAGCAGTTCAACGCCGATCTGGTCGGCGCGGTCGTCGTCGTTGCCGTACTTCGGGAAGTCGCCTTCGACCACGAAGTCGCGGGCGAGACCCTTTTCGTCGCGGATGACCTTGACCTTCGCATACTTCATCGCCGAGATCGAATCGACGCAGTGCGAGAAGCCGGCGATGCCCGTGGCGAACGTGCGGCGCACGTCGGTGTCGATGAGCGCGAGTTCGGCCGCCTCGTAGTAATACTTGTCGTGCATGTAGTGGATGAGGTTCAGCACGTTGACGTAGAGCCCCGCGAGCCACTCCAGCATGATGTCGTAGTTGTGCATCACCTGCTTGTAGTCGAGGTATTCGCCCGTGTAGACCGGAATCTCAGGGCCGACCTGCACGTAGGGCGTAAGCCCGTCGCCCTCGTCCTTGCCGCCGTTGATGGCGTAGAGGAGGGCCTTGGCGAGGTTGGCGCGAGCCCCGAAGAACTGCATTTCCTTGCCGGTCTGCGTCGCCGACACGCAGCAGCAGATCGAGTAGTCGTCACCCCAGATCGGACGCATCACGTCATCGTTCTCGTACTGAATCGACGAGGTCTTGACCGAGATGAGTGCGGCGTACTTGCGGAACGCCTTCGGCAGGCGCTTCGTGTAGAGCACCGTGAGGTTCGGCTCGGGGGAGGGACCCATGTTCTCGAGTGTGTGGAGGAAGCGGAAGTCGTTCTTCGTGACCATCGAGCGGCCGTCAATGCCCATGCCCGCGACTTCGAGCGTCGCCCAGACGGGGTCGCCCGAGAAGAGCTGGTTGTAGCTCTCGATTCGCGCGAACTTGACCATGCGGAACTTCATGACCATGTGGTCGACGAGTTCCTGCGCCTGCTGTTCGGTGAGCGTGCCGTTCTTGATGTCGCGCTCGATGTAGACGTCGAGGAAGGTCGAGATGCGGCCGACGGACATCGCCGCGCCGTTCTGGGTCTTGATCGCGGCGAGGTAGCCGAAGTAGAGCCACTGGAACGCTTCCTTGGCGTTCGCGGCGGGCTTCGAGATGTCGAAGCCGTAGGAGGCGGCCATCACCTTCATCTGGTTGAGCGCCTTGATCTGGTCGGAGACTTCCTCGCGCAGGCGGATCACGTCGTCGGTCATCGTGCCGTCGCCGATGTTCGCGAAGTCATCCTTCTTCTGGGCGATGATGTAGTCGATGCCGTAGAGCGCGACGCGGCGGTAGTCGCCGACGATGCGGCCGCGGCCGTAGGTATCCGGAAGGCCGGTGATGATGTGCGCCTTGCGGGCGGCGCGGATCTCCGGGGTGTACGCGTCGAACACGCCCTGGTTGTGGGTCTTGTGGTACTCCGTGAAGATCTTGTGGAGTTCGGCGTTCGGCTTGTAGCCGTATTGCGCGCAGGCCTCCTCGGCCATCTTGATTCCGCCGAAGGGCATGAAAGCGCGCTTGAGGGGCTTGTCGGTCTGCAGACCGACGACCTGCTCGAGATCCTTGTCGAGGTAGCCCGGCTTGTGCGAGGTGATGCCCGACACGATGTCGGTATCCATGTCCAGCACACCGCCCTTGGCGTGTTCCTCCTTCTGGAGTTTCTGGAGTTCGCCCCAAAGCTTGTCGGTTGCCTCCGTCGGACCGGCGAGGAACGAAGCGTCGCCGTCGTAGGGGGTGTAGTTCAGGCGGATGAATTCGGGAATGTCGATTTCCGATTCCCAGCGGCCGCCTTCAAAGCCGTTCCATTGTTCGAATTTCATGCTCTTTTTGTCCTTTTTTCGCGCATCCCGTGATTGGTCTGCACAGTTGGTGTTAGACGGCGCAAATTATACACTATTTCCCAAAGACTGACAAGGGTGTAGCCGACCAAAATGCGCGTTGTGGTGCGCGTTGTTCGGGAGGGCGAACGCCGCGTCTCCAATTATGGTATAATATGCGTCCTTATGGAGATGGTGGACACAGCGATGGCGAAAGCGGCGGTTCTCACCGAAGCCCTGCCCTACATACAGGGCTTCAGGAACGCGGTCGTTCTCGTCAAACTCGGCGGATCCGTGATGGAAGTCGAGGCCAATCTCGACAGCCTGATGGACGACTTGGCGTTCATGCGGGCGGTCGGGATGAAGATTGTCATCGTGCACGGCGGCGGCAAGGCGATTTCGCGCGCGATTCGCGAGTCGGGGCACGAGCCGAAGTTCGTGGACGGATTGCGCGTGACTGACGAGACGACGATGGAAATCGTGCGCCGGACTCTCAACAAGGTCGTGAACCCCGACCTCGTGCACCGTCTGCAGCAGCGCGGTGCGAATGCCCGCCCCCTGCACGGGAACTGGATTTTCACGGCGCGGAAGATTGCGAATCCCGACCGTGGCTACGTCGGCGAGGTGTCGGCCGTCGATGCGCGGGTCGTGGGCGAAATGCTCGACGCGGGCATCATCCCCGTCATCACGCCGATTGCGACGGGCGCGGAGGACGACCATCTCTACAACGTCAATGCCGATTTTGCCGCAGCCGCGCTGGCGAAAGCCCTGAAGGTGCTGAAGTTCGTGCTGGTGTCGGACGTCCCCGGTCTTCTGAAGGACCCGGCGGACCCCTCGACCCTGTTCTCGACGCTCCATCTGGGCGACATCGCCGCGCTGAAGGCGGAAGGGACGATTTCCGGGGGGATGCTTCCGAAAATCGAGAGTTGCGAGGATGCGATTCGGGCGGGCGTCCGCAAGGTTCAGCTTGTGGACGGGCGCATGGCGCACTCGCTTTTGTTGGAAATATTCACGCGCAAGGGCGTGGGAACGGAGATAACGGAATGAGTAATAATGCGAAAGAAGTGTTGGATCTTTATCAGGCGTCGCTGATGCCGACCTATACGCCGAGCGTGGTGCTGGCGAGCGGCAAGGGCGTGACGGTGCGCGATGTCGACGGGCGCAGTTTCTACGATTTCACGTCGGGAATCGGCGTTCACAACGTGGGCTATGCGAATCCGAAGGTCGTGCAGGCGATTCAGGAACAGGCCGCCGCGCTGACTCACTCCTCGAACCTCTTCGCGAACGTGCCCGCGACGAATCTCGCCCGCAAGCTCGTCGAACTCTCGGGACTCGGCGGAAAGGTGTTCTTCTGCAATTCGGGCGCGGAGGCGAACGAGGCGGCGATCAAACTCGCCCGCAAGTGGGGCTCGGCGAACGGCGGGCGCTACGAAGTCGTCACGATGCGGCAGGGCTTCCACGGCCGCACGCTCGCGACGCTCGCGGCGACGGCTCAGTCGTGGTGTCAGGAGGGCTATGACCCGCTGCCCGTCGGCTTCGCCTACGCGAATTACAACGACCTCGAGAGCGTGAAGGCGGCGGTGAACGAGAAGACGGTCGCCATCATGCTCGAGGCGGTGCAGGGCGAGGGCGGCGTCACGCCCGCGACGCCCGAGTTCATCGAGGGCATCCGCGCACTCTGCGACGAGAAGAACCTCGTCATGATTTGCGACGAAGTGCAGTCCGGCATGGGGCGCACGGGCACCTGGTTCGCGTGGCAGGGCTACAACGTGAAGCCCGACCTCTTCACTTGTGCGAAGGCGATTGCGGACGG
>CAVFWY010000158.1:0-4295 GCA_963626175.1 Gemmiger sp. | reverse complement strand
TGGAGCGTCGAGACGGCGAGCGACTTGCCGAAGCGACGCGGACGGGCGATGAAGAACTGCCGCCCAATCGACTTGTTGACGAGCGGCCAGAGCCGATCCGTCTTGTCGACATACGTGAAGCCATCCTGAATCAGGTTGGCGAATGTGTAGATGTCTGTCGCGAGTTTCTCCATGGCGCGTATTATACCATACTCATAAACGCGAATGCCATCTATCCTGCTCGCCGGCCGCGCCTGCGATAATGCCGCCGCCGAGAACCGTATCGCCGCGATAAAAAACCGCGCTCTGCCCCGGCGCGACGCCCGTCAGCCCCTCGGCGCATTCCACGCGCTCACCGTCCCAGATTACGGGCCCGTGCGGCTCACCCGCGCTCCTGACCTTCACAAACGCCTCTTGCGGCCCAGTCTCCACGCCCGGTGCGCGGACAACGCCGCGAAGCGAAAAGGCATGGGAAACCGCCCGCTCGCGAAAGCCGACGACAACCTCGTTCCGCGCGGCGTTCAGGCGGATGACGTAATACGGAATGCCCCCGCCGACGCCCAGCCCCTTCCGCTTGCCAACCGTGTAATGCCAGAAGCCGCGGTGCCGTCCGATGACCTTCCCGTCCTCCGTCACGATGTTTCCCGGACAATCCGCCGCGCCGACGATCGCCATCGGGTCGCCGCCGCAGAAGTCCTGACTGTCGTGCTTGTCGGCGACAGCGAGCCCGAACTGCCGCGCCTTCTCCCGCACGACGTCCTTCGTCATGCCGCCGAGCGGGAAAAGCGTCCGCGCCAGAATGTCCGGATGCACGCGATAGAGGAAATAACTCTGATCCTTCGGACGGTCGACGCCGCGCATGAGCCGTCCGTCCTCCAGCCGCGCATAGTGTCCCGTTGCGAAGGCGTCGCACCCGCATTCCGCAAAGGCGAAGCGCGGCAGAAGACAGAACTTCACCGTCTCGTTGCACCGGATGCACGGATTGGGCGTTTCGCCGGCAAGATAGGATTCGCGGACGTAGCGCAGCACGTTCGCGTTCCAGTCCGCCGCGAGATTGAGGACGCGGAACTCGATGCCCAACCTTTCGGCGGCGGCTCGCGCGTCGGCGATGGACTTCTCCTCGCCATCCCGCCCGAGCGCCATCGTCACGCCAACGACATCACAGCCCCTCTCCCGAAGAAGAAGGGCCGTGACGGCGGAATCGACGCCGCCCGAAATCCCGACGGCGACTCTCACGGCACCACGACGGTGCGCGTCTCGTAGTGGCCGGGCTGCCAGGCTCGAACGACCGTGCCGTCCGCCTGAACAGTCTGCACGTAGCGTCCCTCGACCCACACGTTCTGGGTCTGCTGGACGGGCGTGGACTGGATGACCACGGGCTGCTGCACAACGACGGGCTGCTGCACAACGACCGGCTGGGGCGTGACGACCGGCACGGGCACGACCGGCTGCCGAACGACGACCGCCGTCGGTTGCGCAACCGCACCCGCGACAAGCCCGGCCACCGCACCGCCGACAAAGCCCGGCCAGAAGTGCGAACCGCCGCGTCCCCAGAAGCTGCCACCGTGGTGCGGCGCAGGAGCCGGACGAGGACCAGGCCCGCCGTGCGGACCCGGACCCGGCCCACGCGCACTGGCGACGACCGAAGCCAGCGCAACAACAAACAGAATCAATGTCTTCTTCATGGCAACTGCCTCCTTTTGGCGAAAATTATACCATATTTTCGCATTCGTTTGTGCGCATACTCGATTTCCGTGGTATAATACGCCCCCATTATGTCCAGGAACAAAGAGGAACTCAAGAGGAATCTCGACGAACTCGCCACGGGCGGCATCGGCCGCCTGCTTCTCAAGTATTCGTGGCCCGCACTCGTCGCCATGACGCTGAACGCGCTCTACTGCGTCGTCGATCGCTTCTACATCGGCCAGGGCTGCGGCACGGACGCGATGGCGGGGCTGACGCTCACCTACCCCGTCATGCTCCTCTTCTCCGCGTTCGGCGTGCTGATCGGCGCGGGACATTCCACCATCCTCTCCATCAAGCTCGGCGCGAACGACCAGCCCGCCTGTGAGAAACTGCTCGGCCAGCTCGTCGCCTTCAAACTCCTCTTCTTCGTCACGCTTCCGCCGCTCGTCTTCGCCAACCTCGACACCGTGCTCGGCTGGTGCGGAGCCGACAAGGTCACGCCCGGAGCCTGCGCCGCGGCAAAGGACTACCTCCGGATCGTCCTCTTCCCCCATCTCTTCGCGCATCTCGCGTTCGGACTTTCCGCCATGATGCGCGCCGAGGGGCTCGCCGTGCGGTCGATGGTCTGCATGGTCGTCGGCTTCGGCACGAATCTCGTCCTGGACCCCGTGCTCATCTTCGGGTTCGGCATGGGCATCGCGGGCGCGGCGTGGGCGACGAACATCGCCATGTTCGCCAGCTGCGCCTTCGCCCTCGGCTCCTATCTCGGCGGCAAGACCGTCATCCCCTTCCGCTTCGCGCGCATCGGCTTCCATCCCGGCCTTCTCTGGAAGCCGCTCGCCATCGGCTTCTCCCCCTTCTTCTCCACCGTTCTCAGTTCGCTGATTGGTGTCTCGCTCTCGCTCGCGCTCACCAGGTGGGCCGACACGGAGGCGAACGCCACGGCCCAACTCGCCTCGCTCGGCGTCTTCCAGAGCGTCCTCATCCTCGTCTTCACGCCCATTCTCGGCGCACAGCAGGGGCTTCAGCCCATTCTCGGCTACAACTGGGGGGCGCGGAACTTCCGCCGCGTTCTCGGCACTGTGAAGACGGGATTCTGGGTGACGACGGCGATGTGCGTTCTCGCCTGCGTCGTTCAGTGCGTGCCGCCCTTCCCGACGTGGCTTGCGCGGTGCTTCATCTCCGCCGACCACCCCGACCTCATCCGACTCGCCGCGCACGACCTCGCCATCGCCAACTGCATGATCTGGTGCATTTCGATCAACGTGGTCTCCACCACCTACTTCCAGTCCATCGGCCGCCCCGCCGCCGCCGTCTTCCTCTCCCTCCTCCGCCAGGGCGTCTGCCTGCTGCCCTGCATCTGGATCCTGCCGCACTTCATGCAGAACCATTCGCTCGCCGTCTGGCTCGCCCTGCCGATTTCGGACGTGCTCTGCCAGTGCGCCACGCTCACGCCCCTTCTCCTCCACCTCCGCTTTCTCGCGAAAGTCCGTCCGCGCAATCCGCCGCGCGCGGCGTAAGGCGCGGCAAGGGAAACGGGAATGCAAAAAAAGTGCCGCAACTAAACTTGCGGCACTTAGATGAGATCCTTTTTCGGACGGCTCAGGCCTTCTTGGCGATTTCGACAATCGTCTTGAAACCGGCCGGATCCTGAATGGCGATTTCGCTCAACATCTTGCGATTGATGATTACGCCCGCACGGGTGAGCCCGGCGATGAACTTCGAATAGCTGATGCCCTCGGCACGGACGGCCGCGTTGATGCGGGCGATCCAGAGCTGACGGAAGTCGCGTTTCTTCAGCTTGCGGTGTTCGGTCGCAAGGCGCATCGCGCGATCGACGGCCTCGGTGGCCGTGCGGAAGAGTTTGGAACGAGCCCCGTAGAAGCCCTTGGCCAGCGCAAGGCGGCGGCGGCGGCGTTCGCGGGAAGCGGGAGCATTGGTA
The DNA here is from genome assembly GCA_963626175.1 of Gemmiger sp. Taxonomy (GTDB): domain Bacteria; phylum Verrucomicrobiota; class Kiritimatiellia; order RFP12; family UBA1067; genus UBA1067. The sequence goes on along the minus strand of CAVFWY010000158.1, from coordinate 688 downwards.
ACACGCATTGTCTTTTACTCCTATAATTAGCGACCCTGCAACGCACGTGCGTAGGTCTTGGTCATGGTCAGGTCTGTCGTGGTCGTGCCACGCAGATTACGCTTGCGGGAACGCTTCTTCCCGTTGTTCAGGTGGGCCTTGCCGCCCTGCGAACGCATAACCTTGCCAGTGGCCGACATTTTCATGCGCTTCGTGGCGCACTTCTTCGTTTTCATCTTAGGCATTTTCGTATTCCTTTTTGCATCCTTACCGGTCGGGCAGTCGGTTGTTGAGCCCGATCCAGACGGATTAGTCGCGTATTATACACTTTATTCCCCTCAACCGTCAATCCCCCCGCCGCTCCGCTTCTCTCACACAACCCCCGCCCTCACCGCCTACGCTTAGAAAACTGATAGATCAAGACACAAGCAATACCCAGCGAAACGACCACTCCATCCCCCCCTCTCCCCCGATTCTCCCGATCACCACGGCTATTCCCCTCTCCCCCTATCCCCCCCCCCTCAATCCGTGAAAATCCGTGAAATCCGTGGTGATAACGCCTCCCAAATCCCGTCAATCTGTCTGAAAAACTGAGAAAACACACCGCCCCCAATCCGTGCGGATCGGGGGCGGTTGCGCCTGATTGCGCGGCCGGGTCAGTTCCGGCCGACGCGGAAGAACGCGCCGCCGTCCTTCGCCGGCGCGACGA
>CAVFWY010000157.1:0-4316 GCA_963626175.1 Gemmiger sp. | reverse complement strand
CAAGAGCCCCTGTCGGCGAAGTCCTCCGCCTCGATCCAGATGCGCGTGGCCGCCGTGCGAGGCGTGTCGGACGCGCAGCCCGCGACCCAGCAAAAGCCCGCCGCAGCGAGCAGCATCATTCTCGTCTTCGTATTCATAGGTCGGCATTATACCAAAATCTCGCGCTCGGCGACAACCGCCGCGCCCAACCAACGTAATGAGTCGGTTGCGTAAATCGTTTGCAAACTGTAACCGCCGCATCATTGTTTGCAATTTCTGCCTTTCCCCTTTGTCTTTGTGCCTGACAACGTGCGGCACGGCGGGCGGCCGACAGCCGTGCCGCGTTGGCAACCCTGGTCGAGTTCGTCGCGTCGCGCCGTCGCGCTTGAGGGGCGTGCTCGGTCTCGCCGCCGTAGGAGAGGCGATGTCCGCAACCACAGACCCTGCCGAGGCAGGGCTGACTGAATACGGTTTCTTGTCTACGCGCGAAAGGCGGCACGAGGCCGCGCAGCGACGGATCGGGCGACACCCGACCAAGCCGCCGCAGCGACCAGGATTGGTTGGCCTGCCGCACAACCGACTAACCGACCAACCCATTACCAACCAACCACTCGGCGAATTATGATATAATTACGGCATGGAGCGCAATACACCCTACGGCGCAATCAACCGGTTCGAAATCGCGTAGGATGGCGACAAAAGGACAAAAACAAGGCAATTGACATCATGAGAGAAAAACTCGCAAGCCGACTCGGCTTCATCTTCCTGTCCGCCGGGTGCGCAATCGGGCTCGGCAACGTCTGGCGCTTCCCCTACATCGTCGGGCAGAACGGCGGCGGCTGGTTCGTCGCACTCTATCTCGTCGCGCTCGCGCTGATCGGACTTCCCGTGCTGCTCATGGAGTTCGCGTCGGGGCGGGCGGCCCAGCGTTCGATCGTGCGCCTTCACGCGACGCTGACGCCCGAAAAGAAGGGGTGGCGCGCGCACGGCGTCGCGGGCTTCATCGGCAACGTCCTCCTCATGATGTTCTACACGACGGTCACGGGCTGGATGCTCATCTACTTCGTGCGGATGTCGTCCGGCTCGTTCGCCGGCCTCGACTCCGCCGCCGTCGGCGCGGCGTTTGGCGGCATGCTCGGCGACCCGTGGACGATGACGGCGGCAATGACGGCGGTGACGGCCGTCGCAACCTGCGTCTGCACGGTCGGCCTTCAAAAGGGCGTCGAGCGCGTGACGAAATGGCTCATGCTCTGCCTGCTCGTGCTCATCGTCATCCTCGCCGTGAACAGCGTCGTGCTGGACGCGAAGAACAGCGGTCTCGCCGGGCTTCGCTTCTATCTCGTTCCCGACTTCGCGCGCATGAAGTCCGTCGGCATCGTCAAGGTGACGGTAGAGGCGATGAACCACGCCTTCTTCACGCTCTCGCTCGGCATCGGCGCGATGTCGATCTTCGGCAGTTACATCGGGCGCGACCGCGCCCTTCTCGGCGAGACGCTGCACGTCTGCCTGCTCGACACGCTCGTCGCCATCTCGGCGGGCGTCATCATCATTCCCGCCTGCTTCGCCTACGGGGTGCATCCGGGGCAGGGTCCGGGGCTTATCTTCGCGACATTGCCGAACGTCTTCAACGACATGCCGCTCGGACGGCTCTGGGGTTCGCTCTTCTTCGTCTTCATGACCTGCGCGGCGCTGACGACCGTCATCGCCGTCTTCGAGAACATTCTCGCCTGCCTGATGGACGCCTTCGGCTGGAGCCGCCGCAAGGCGGGTCTCGCCACGGGCGGGGCGCTCCTCTTCCTCGCGATGCCGTGCCTCCTCGGCTTCAACGTCTGGGGGAGCGTCCATCCGCTCGGCGCCGAGACCTGCATCCTCGACTTCGAGGACTTCCTCGTCTCGAACCTGATCCTGCCGCTCGGCGGGCTCGCGTTCGCGCTCTACTGCTGCCACCGCTTCGGCTGGGGATGGCGCAACTTCCTGACGGAGGCGAACACGGGGCGCGGGCCGCGCGTGCCGTCCGCCCTGCGCGTCTACTGCGCCTACGTCCTGCCGACCCTCATCGTCCTCATCTTCATCCTCGGCCTCGTGGACAAGTTCGCGCCCCGCGGCTGACCCCGTGCGTCCGGGATTATCCCGACTTCCGAAGAATGATTCTTCAAACCTTCCGACCATGACACGATCCTGGAACGAAATCCGCAAGGCCGCGACCGCCTTCTCCAAACGCTGGAAGAACGCCTATGATGAGAAGAGCCAAGCCCAGAGCTTCCTCAAGGAGTTCTTCGCCATCTTCGGCGTCGATGCCGTCACCCAGACCACTTTCGAGCACCGCGTCAAGTTCCCCGACGGCTCCCAGGGCTTCATCGACTGCCTCTGGCCCGGCCGCATCCTCGTCGAGATGAAGTCGCGCGGCAAGGACCTCGACGCCGCCTACGAACAGGCCCTCGCCTACGTCCGCGCCCTGCCCGACCCGACCTCCCTCCCCCGCGCCCTCGTCGTCTGCGACTTCGCGCGCGTCCGCTTCTACGACCTCGCGCACGACGCCGCGCTCACCGAGTTCAGGCTCGCCGACCTGTGCAAGTTCGTGACGCTCTTCGGCTGCCTCGTCGGCGCGGAGACGGGACCCGTGCGCGAGGAGGACCCCGTGAACCGCCGCGCCGCCGAGAAGATGGCCCACCTCCACGACGCCCTCAAGGCCGTCGGCTACGCGGGACGCGAGCTCGAGACCTACCTCGTCCGCCTCCTCTTCTGCCTCTTCGCCGAGGATACCTCCATCTTCGGCCCCACCCAGTTCACGCTCTTCGTCGAGCGCCACACCGCCGCCGACGGCAGCGACCTTGCCTCCAAGCTCGCCGAGCTCTTCCAGACCCTGAACACGCCGCCGGAGCGCCGCCTCACGACGCTCGACGAGTCCGTCGCCGCCTTCCCCTACGTCAACGGCGGGCTCTTCGCCGAGTTCCTCCCCATCCCCGCGTTCTCCGCCGAGATGCGCCGCGCCCTCCTCGACTGCGGCTCGCTCGACTGGTCGAAGATCTCCCCCGCCATCTTCGGCGCCATGTTCCAGGGCGTGATGGACGCGAAGGCCCGCCACGACCTCGGCGCCCACTACACGAGCGAGGAGAACATCCTCAGGGTCATCCGCCCCCTCTTCCTTGACGCTCTGCGCGGGGAGTTCGAGGCGATCAGCGCCCTGCGCGGCAAGGCGAAGGAGACGCGCCTCGCCGCGTTCCACGACCGCCTCGCCTCGCTCACGTTCCTCGACCCGGCCTGCGGCTGCGGCAACTTCCTCCTGATCGCCTACCGCGAGCTCCGCCGCCTCGAGACGGACGTCCTGGAGGAGATCCACCGCGACGACCCGGGCCTGGTGCTGGACGTCACCTCGCTCTGCAAGGTGAACGTCTCGCAGTTCTTCGGCATCGAGCTCGAGCCGTTCCCGGCGGAGATCGCCAAGGTCGCGCTCTGGCTCATGGACCACCTCTGCAACCTGGAGGTCGCCGACCGCTTCGGACAGTACTTCGCGCGCATCCCGATCAAGGCCAGCCCGCACATCGCCTGCGCCGACGCGCTCACGATGGAGTGGCCGCGCACCGACTACATCTTCGGCAACCCGCCGTTCCTCGGCGCGATGCGCATCCTGCCGGAGCAGAAGAAGGGCATGGAGGCCGTCTTCGGCGCGAAGCAGAAGATGCTCGGCGAGCTCGACTTCGTGACCGCCTGCTTCAAGAAGGCGAGCGACCTCATCCAGGGCACGGCGACGCGCTGCGCCTTCGTCGCGACGAACTCGATCACCCAGGGCCAGCAGGTGCCCGTGCTCGGCCAGGCCCTCAACGTCGAGATCGACTTCGCCTACCGCACCTTCAAGTGGTCGAACGAGGCGAAGTTCAACGCCGCCGTCCACTGCGTCATCATCGGCTTCCACGCGGCGGATGCTTTAGACAGGATTAACAGGATTGACAGGATTTGGGAAAGCGGAGACGGTTCTCACGCAGAGACGCAGAGGCGCGGAGAAGTCTCCACGGATCACACGGATTCACACGGATCTTGGGGAGCGACGGTAGGGCGCGACGTCCTCGGCGCGCCGCAAGGACAATCTCGCACGGAGACACGGAGGCACGGAGAAGAGACTTCTCCACGTTCTCCCGATCTCCACGGCAAAACAACACCCACACCTCTCCGTGCCTCCGTGGCTCCGTGTGAGACAAAGGCCAAGACCAAGACCATCTACGACTCCGACGGCACGGCGATCCCCGCGTCGCACATCAACGGCTACCTCTGCGACGCGCCGGACGTCTTCGTCGAGAGCCGTCCGCGCCCGCTCTGCGACGTGCCGCCGATGAACTTCG
>CAVFWY010000156.1:0-4420 GCA_963626175.1 Gemmiger sp. | reverse complement strand
CGCCGCGACCTGATGCTGCTCGTCTCGGCGCAGACGGCGGAGAAGCCGGAGACGTGGGTCACGCACCTCCTCGACCACCTGATCGACGGCGAGTTCGACCTGTTCTTCAGGGGGTTGAAGTCCCTTTATGCCGACCTGCCCTACGGCAGCACAGAGGAGGTCGTCCACGAGATGTCCTACGAGCGCGTCCTGAAGGCGTTGCTGCAGGCGCTCGGACTCGAGACCGCCGCCGAGCCGACCCTCGCGGGCGGACGCCCCGACGTCGTGGCGACGGACGGGCTGTCGGTTTGGATCTTTGAGTTGAAGAAGGACGAGCCGGCTGAGGAGGGGCTGAAGCAGATTCGCGAGAAGGGCTACGCCGAGCCGTTCAAGGCGCGGGGGCTGCCGATCTACGCCATCGGCCTCGCCTTCGACTCCAAGACGCGGCAGTTTGTCGAGGGGAAGGTGGAGAAGATTCAGTAGGCGGCGCGGTCGGGGCTGGGTCGGCTGTTTTCAACGGAGATCGCGAAGGTTTTGGCGCAAAGAAGACGCAAAGGCTTTGCGTCAAAAACAACCGTCCCCAAGAATCCTGACAATCCTGTCTGAAAAGCCGCAGAGCGACGGATCGGGCGACCCCCGACCGAGCCGCCGGAGGCAGAATCGGCACCCCCCTTGCACGATTCGCAAGAATATGATACAATATGCGCCGTTGAGTCATCAAAGAGTCAGCATAGCGATATGCTGCGCCAACCGACCCTCCAAAAGAGGTCACGGTGGTTGCGGAAGAGATTCCGGATGTGCCTCGCACGGTGCGGGGAAACATTGTGAAAACGAACGGCCGATGTTCTCAGCGAGACATCGGCCGTTTTCGTTTCAGGGTCATTCCACTCCTGACGCTCAGCAGAAAGGACAAACAATATGTGGCTCTTCTGCAAACACGGATTCTTCTCCGCCGTCCGGCACAACTCAAAGCCGGACACGATCCTTCTCCGCGCCCGCGTCGGCGGCGACCTCGAACGGCTCGCCGCCGCGCACAAGGTTGCGCTTGACGTCGCGCACACGCCCGACGCCGACTACGCCTACCGCGCCGAACTGCCGCTCAAGACGTGGGCGGAAATCGCCCAGCGCGAGGCGGCGGAAATCGACTACGGCAACTTCAAAAACGCCGTCCACGACGGCACGGCTCGCGACGACGCCTATCTGGAGATCTGGTCAATCCTCTACGCCCTCCAGGACTCCAACCACCCGACCGTAAACTCAGATAAGGAGACCATATGACCTATAGGATGCAACGACTGACAGCACTCGGCATATCGGTGTTTACACCGATCGCCCGAAACGGTCATACCCTGAAAGAGACCCGATGCGAGGCGAACGCCTACGCGGAACGCGCCCTCTCTTTTGCAATTCACGCCAAAGACGGAGAGAAGAGGCACCGCCTTGGCGCGAGTTCAATCAAAAAGTTTCCCGTTGTCGGCGAAGCGCGAACCATGTTCTTCATGCGCCTCGGCGCCTGGTGGTTCCCGGACTCGTTCCCAAAGTTCACGCCAGCATTCACCGCGTCGCATTTTCCGGTCACGGAATGCTGGATCGTGACGACAGACGTTGAGGTGGATGCCGATTCGAGGGATGAGGCCGTCCGAAAGGCTCACTTCGACGCCACCATACGGGTATGCGCCGATCCGACCTTGCTGGGCGAAACCGAGTTCTTCTGCCGTCGCATGGGCGTTGCAAGTCGCTTTGTCTGAAATCCGAAAGGAGAAACAAAAATGGCCGCCGTACCGTTCTTTGACATGGACATGATTCGTGAAACGATGAAGAAAAACGAACATTTGCTGCTCAAGGCCAACGAGTGTCTCCGGAAACGCGACCTTGCCGGTGCTCTTGAATATCGCCTGGCGTTTAACAAGCCCCTTGGCGCATATCCATATTTCTGCGGAACGGGAATGTTCTGGAGCATTTGCGGTGAAGTGGTCAGTCGTTATGGGAATGACGCGGCATATGCGATGCTCTGGAATCCGGACTGGTGCGACAAGGAGCGATTCGACGGCTCGCCAAATGAGGCTCTTTGCGTCTTCTATCAGGCAATCAACCTCGTATACAGGAAAGAAGGTTTCGCGAATCCTTACGAAGGAGGGCTTAACGGGTCTCTGATTGAATACCACCGGTTCTTCCAAGACTATTCGCGGACGGGATGGTCTCATACGCCCACGGAATGGACGGCGGACGAAACCGGGCTCTGGCATGGGCATCAGACCGGGAACGAACTGATGAAGCCGATTCGGCTGTTCTCGGCGGACGAACTGTACTGGAAGGCGCGTTTCCACGTATTCATCCAAACGGGCGGCGTTCGCGAGATCCTCACCGTGAATTCACGTGCCGAAGAGGAACGAATGAACTGCCATTGGCATTTCTGGTCACGGAACTACGGCTTCGTCAGGAGTTCCACGCCCTTGGCTGACGTCGTGAAGGACGGATATTTCAAAGCGGAGATACCACTCCGAGGTGGACGCTTTACATCATGGTGTTCTGACGAACGGGTTATCGCCACGTTGAAAGCCTATCTTGAAGGGCTTCTGTCCGAGGGAGATGGACTGCGCATGGACAAACTGAATACGGACATTCGGATTCTTGACGCCGCCACCGCGAACAAGATCTACGAACGGTTCTCAATACCGCGCTATACGCTCGTCCACGAGTCAACCATCACATGAAGGCGAAGAGGCTGACTGCTACAAACGTATGCCATCTCCCTCTTTCCCGATTACCACGGTCCTCTCCCTCCCCTTCTCTCCTTACACGCCCGAGAACAGGTAGCCGCGCCGTCAAGATGCGCACCAACGGAAACTTTGATGCGCATCAAAGGGGGGTGGAGATGCGCATCAATAGGGGTACTTGATGCGCATCAATAAGGGTACTTGATGCGCATCAATAAGGGTACTTGATGCGCATCAAAGGGGGTACTTGATGCGCATCAAATCGGGCGACGATGCGCATCCGGACGGGAAACCACCGCAGTGGTTTTCAAAAAGCAGCGTGGTGGTTTCCCGTCCCGATGCCGAGCGAAGCCCGTTTCCATCTGCATCTCCGCCCGTTTTGTTCGGTTTAACCGCCCTTTTCGTCAGTTATCTTCCGCCGCACCCTTCCGCACCCCATTTGCCGCGTTTGCCGACCTGAAGCCCCCGGCAAGCGCACCATCGCATCTGCGCCTGAGCCTTGCCTCGCGGCGAAATGAGCGAAGGTTCGCCTTCCTTCCTATATCCGATGTGCCTTTATGAACAGTTTCACGCGACAAAGGAGACACTTGAGCCGCTCGCTTCGACTGGCTCTGACTGGCGCACAGCCAAGATGAGCCGCCAGCGGAGGCGTGACCCCGAGAAGGAACGGACCGCGAAACGGTTCTTTCGGAACGGCAAGCATGTTTCCGTCCGAAACGTTGAAAACCAGAGTCTTCAATCCCCGCATCCTGTTGATGCCCTGCTGATATCCGTTCGCGCAATCATATTTGCGCAGGATTTCGATCCGCGCACCACGCGGCAGAAAGAGCGCGTTGTGCGAGACAGACCCCTCGGTGGCGGCAAGAACCTCCGTTTCCGCCAGAAGCCGCACCATCTCATCAAACGAAATCTTCTCGGGGGCGACAATCTCGAATCCGGCACGGCGGTAGGCCGTCTCAATCGCTCCCTCGCCGAAGTCCTTCCTGTTTTCCAGGAATCCAGTCCGCGTCAAATAGATTTTGCGATGCGGTGTCGGCCGAGAATCGCCGAGAACGCCCGCAATCGCCGCGTCAATCGTCCGTTCGTATTCTTCCGTCCAGCGGACGCCCTCTCCTCTCACGTGCCAGAACGACGGCTCGCCGAAGTGGACTTTCCTGAACCGCGTCGGTTCGCGCACTTCAATCAGCCGATCGGACGAAACGCCAAGCGCCGCAAGAAGCCCCTTGAAGTTATTGGGCAGGGTTTGCACGGGCGAACCGACGGCATAGGCGACGCGCAGTCTCCTGTCAAGCGAGAGCACCGGCCAAAGGTGCGCCGCAAAGTCGGTGATGAGATGCCCCCACATGCACCAAAGTGTTCCGATGAAAATGACCTCCTCGTCAATCTCTCGGATGGTGAGTTTGCCCGTGTCAAAGGTGACAGGCTCTTTTCGCTCGCTCGGATTACAGACGACTTCTGAATTCGACCACGGCACTTGCACTCCTCCGAAGAAGAGTCCGAGTTCATTCATCCTCTTGCGCTTAACCGTTCGGGGGACTACAATCGCGCCGTCATAGGCGCAACAATTTACCCCCCCCCCCCCGATAATTATGCATATTCATTGTCTCATGTCCTTTTTGAGATATTATCGTCTAAAAACACATCTATGCCGCCGTTGCGGAGAACTTGGATGTCGCCGTCGGAGGCGACGCGGACGACCGTCGAAGGCACACCGCCGGGACTTA
>CAVFWY010000155.1:0-4492 GCA_963626175.1 Gemmiger sp. | reverse complement strand
CACTTCGGCCTTTTCGCGAAACTCGCCTACTGCTGCGTCGTCGATCCCGACCTGCGCGACAACTGCGATGCGATTCGCGCAATGCCCTACGACTGGTATAGCTACGGTTCGCGCAAGGACTTCGCGTGGGGCGCGATTGGCGTCTCGTTCAACTTCTAATCTCCTGAGCAAGAGAAGGGAACTCCTGAAATGAAGAAACTGACGATGGGCCTGTTCGCCGCAGTCGCGGCGGTTGTCGTGGGCGGATGTTCACAGCGCTCGACGCTGACGGATGGCAAGTTCATCGTCGGTTTCGACGCGGATTTCCCTCCCTACGGCTACAAGGAAGGCAGCGAATACAAGGGCTTCGACCTCGACCTCGCCCGCGAAGTCTGTGCGCGGCGCGGCTGGCAGTTCGTCGCCAACCCGATCAACTGGGACTCCAAGGATATGGAGCTCAATTCCGGGTCGATTGACTGCATCTGGAACGGCTTCACGATGCAGGGACGCGAAAACGCCTATTGCTGGACGCGTCCTTACGTCGACAACTCGCAGGTCGTCCTCGTCAAGGTCGGCTCGCCCATTAAGCGGCTCGCCGACCTCGCGGGCAAGGTTGTCGGCGTCCAGACGGATACGCCCGTGCAGAAGGCGCTCTCGGCGGGCGGCGAGAAGTATGAGTCGCTCGGCAAGACGCTCAAGGGTCTCGTCGTCGTGCCGAACTACAATCAGGCCGTCAACGAACTCAACGCCGGCGCGGTGGACGCGGTGGCGATGGATGTCGGCGTCGCCCGCAAGAAGATGGTCGATTTGCCCGGCAAGTTCGTTTTGCTCAAGGAAATCGTCATGACCGAGACATACGGCATCGGTTTCAAGAAGGGCAATGACGCGCTCCGCGAGATGGTCGAGAAGACGCTCGTCGAACTGGCGAAGGACGGCACGATGGCGAAAGTCGCCAAGGACTACGGTATTGAGCCGGAGGCCCTCATCCTCCTTCGCAAGGAGTAAGCCCAAGGGGCGGCGATGGCGGACTTCGCGCAGATGATCCTCGATCTCCTCGGCGGCCTCGCGGTCTCCGTGGAGATTTTCGTTTTCACGCTTGCGATTTCCATTCCGCTCGGCTTCGTCATCGCCCTTGGCCGTCTTTCGGGGAATCGCGTCCTTTCCACGATCCTGCAGGTCTACATCTCCGTCGTGCGCGGCACGCCTCTGATGCTGCAGATCATGTTCGTCTACTTCGCGCCCTACATATTCTTCCGTCTGCCGCTTTCGCACTATCCGCGCCTTCTTGCGACGGTGCTTGCGTTTTCGCTCAATTACGCGGCGTATTTCGCCGAAATCTACCGTGGCGGCATCCTTTCCATCGACCGAGGGCAGCACGAGGCCGCCGCCGCGCTCGGGCTGACGAAGGGCACGACATTCCTTCGCATCATCCTGCCGCAGGTCGTCAAGCGCGTCATCCCCGCCGTCGGCAACGAGGTCATCACCCTCGTCAAGGATACGTCCCTCGCCTTCACGATTGCCGTGACGGAGATGTTCACGATTGCCAAGCAGCTCTCGTCCGCCAACACCTCCATGACGCCGCTTGTCGCGGCGGGCGTCTTTTATTACCTCTTCAATGCTCTCGTCGCCTGGACGATGGAGCGGCTGGAGAAACGGTTCTCCTACTACAACTGATTCAAAATGGGTCCTTTTCTGCTTTTTCTGACCACCTTCATCTGGGGGACGGCGTTTCTCGCGCAGAAATACGGCGCGGCGGAACTCGGTCCCTTCGCGATGACCGTCTTCCGCAACATCCTTGGCGGCGGATTCCTGCTCCTCTGCATCCTGATTCGGAACTGCCGCGCTCGAACCGCCGCGCCGCGTCCTGCGGTCGGGCGTTCGGTTGTGGCGGGCGTCTGCTGTGGTGTCCCGCTCTTCGCCGCGATGGCGGCGCAACAGATCGGCATTGAATTCACTTCGCCCGGCATCTCGGCGTTCCTGACGACGAACTACGTCCTGTTCGTTCCGGTCATCGTTGCCATTTTTACGCGGCGGATGCCGTCCGTTTCCATTTGCATCGGCGTTCTGATGGCGCTCGGCGGCACTTATCTCATCTGCATGACGGGTGCGGCGGCGGGCGGCGGATTCGCGGGAGTCGGGCGTGGCGAACTCTGGACGCTCGTGTGCGCGGTCTTTTTCGCGGTGCAGATGGTCGCCGTCGGTTATTTCGCCCCGAAGTCAGACCTCCTCGTGATGAGCGCGACGCAACTTCTGACCTGTTCGGTGCTGGGTGCGCCGTTCCTTCTGCTGGAGGCGGAATCCGCCAAACTCGCGGCGGGCGGACTGATTGCCGCGTGGATGCCGCTCGTCTACTGCGGCGTGTTTTCGAGTGGCATCGCCTACACGCTCCAGAACTTCGGTCAGGCTCGCACGCCTCCGGCGATGGCGGCGGTTCTGCTGTCGATGGAGTCGGTGTTCGGTGCGCTTTCGGGCTACATCGTCCTGCACGACCGTCTTTCGGTCGGACAGTTCACGGGATGCGCCGTGGTTCTTGCGGCGGTCATCTTCGTTCAGTTGCCTTTCTCGTCCAGTCGCTCATCCACGCCGTCTTCCAAGTGAATGACCACACCGCCCCTTGCGCATGGGTTTGACGGGTGATGCGCATCAGACCTTCGGATGATGCGCAGGGCGGGCTATCTAATAGGTCGGGCGCGAGCCGCGAATGGAGGCCGCTGCTTCGCTGTTTGCGGTTCTTGACTTTCTCCCTTGTCTTTGTGCCTGACAACGTGCGGCACGGCGGGCGGCAACCTCGCTGGCCCCGCCCTGATGCGCGGCGGCTTGCTCGCCCGCCCCTCCCGCTCCTCACCTTCGTTTTTTTGTATTTGTCTGCCGCATGTGTTCACTTGTCTATCGCCGCACCCCCCCCCTTGTCCCGCCGCTGGGCATTGCTTGTGTGGCGGTCGATCAGTTCCTTAAGCGCAGGCGGTGAGGGCGGGGGTTGCACGAGAGGAGCGCAGCGGCTCGCCGCCGTAAGAGAGGCGATGTCTGCAACCACTGACCCTGCCGAGGCAGGGCTGACTGAACGAAGTTCCTTGTCTACGCGCGAAAGGCGGTGCGAGGCCGCGTAGCGACGGATCGGGCGACACCCGACCAAGCCGCCGCAGCGATCAGAATGGGGCTGCCATATCTGTCGCTGTCGCGAAACACACGCGGGCTATTGACAGGCGGAGCGGCTTTTTGGTATCATTTAAGAAACTGGTGATAGGTGAAGTTGTCCATTGCCGGTGAAATTTAGAAAAAGGAACGAGGAAATGAAGAAACTGATACCGATTCTCTCGGCCGCCGTGCTGGCCGGATGCGTGTGTGACAGGGCGATGGGTCCGAAGGATGGCGATTTCCCGCCGCCGAAGCCCGGATGTGAATGCGGTCCGAAATGCAAGTGCCCGCCGCCGAAGTGCCTGCCGAAGTTCGGCCGTCCCGACCCCGTGATGGGCAACTGGAGCGCGAAGCTTCCCTACGATCGGATGTTCGCCGGCAGCCTCATCTTCTCGCGTGGCGAGGACGGGACTCCGAAGGCGTTCGTCCTCTGGCGTTGGGGTTCGCCGGAGTGGGTGACCGACCTCAAGGTCTGCGGCAACTTCTTCTCGTTCACGCATCCCTACGGGGTTCGCTACGAGGGACAGGTCGTGGGCGACCGGATGATGGCGCGGATCGCGCCGTGCGATGCGAAGACGGGCGAGTTGGAGGGCGCGTGGCAGCCGTTCGAGGGCTGGCGCAATCCGGAGGTCTGCGACAAGGGTCCGCGCACGGAGGATGCGAAGCTCGGCGAGCCGATCGACCTTCTGAAGGACGGTCTTGACGGCTGGGTGTCGATGAATCCGGACGCGAAGTTCGGCTGGTCGTTCAAGGACGGCGTGCTCTCGAACAAACTCGGCAAGAAGCCGGACGGTTCGTGGGCCGGCGGCGGCGCGAACATCATGTCCAAGCGGGCGGACTTCTTCGACTTCAACCTCGAATACGACGTCCGCGTGCCGGCGAAGTCGAACTCCGGCGTGTATCTGCGCGGACGCTTCGAGTGTCAGGTCATCGACAGCTACGGCAAGGACGTCGACCGGCACAACATGGCCGCCTACTACGGGCGCGTCGCGCCGTCCAAGACGGTCGACAAGGCTCCGGACGAGTGGCAGCACGTTTCCGTCACGCTCTACAAGGGTCGCATCACGACCTGGCTGAACGGCGTGAAGATCATCGACAACGCGAAACTCGAGGGCGTGACCGGCGGCGCGATTGACGCCGACCTCAACAAGGCCGGCCCCATCTACCTCCAGGGCGACCACTCCGACGCGGACTTCAGGAACATGATCCTGCGCCCCGCGATGTAATTGAAAACCGATTTCCGTCAAAAGACGAAAAAACCAGAAAGGTAAGATAATGACAATCAGCACATCAAGAAGAAACTTCCTGCGCGGCCTCGGCGGTGCGGGGCTGTTCGCAATCGGCGGGTGCAAGTGCCCCTTCGGCTGCCAGAAGATCA
>CAVFWY010000154.1:0-4497 GCA_963626175.1 Gemmiger sp. | reverse complement strand
GGCGCAGCAGATCGGACGCGAGGAGCTCGCGAGCCTCTGCAAGGCCGTCGGCGTCAGCTGGACGGCGCGGATGTGTTCGGCAAGGTCGGACACGCGGTGAACAAGGACGGCGACAACGAGTTTTTCATGACCAGGCAGCAACTGTACCTATCGCTCTCTCACAATCCCAGTTTCTTCATCGCCCAAGCCGTCAGAATTGTCATAGCCGATGACGCAATGGCAGTTACCGCATACCAGCCATATTTTCTGATCTTTCCAATCGAGGATTGGCTTTCTCGGTCAGCAATCAACCGCGCCAATTCAAGAAGGCCTTTATACGTCAGTCGTTTGATGGATATATTTGGGCTGATGTTGTATTCCTCAATCAAACCCTCATGCAGCAGAGCGTCCTCCATCGCACTTTTTAGATTCCGTGCCCGCCACTCTTTAACTTCTTGTTCTGTTAGCATCTTCGGGGGATGCTCCCTCTCTGCCGAATACTTCTCCAGACAGTTTATGATTAGATCGAAGTCCATGCCATCTCCCATTACTCGGCGATGACCATGCAAGTCGCGTCCATAACGCTCTTCACGGCGGCATCCTTGTCGGCGACACCGCCTTTTTCCTCTGCGACATAGGGGATCCCCGCATCGTCCAAGATCGCCGCAAGATAGCGAACCTTGATCGCATAATTAACGTTTTGCGGAAGCGATCCCGTGACCTGTGCCGTCTTGGCCGCGTTGAGCGTTGCCGACGTCAGCCCTATCACGCGCCCACGTTCGTCGACGAGCGGGCCGCCGCTATTCCCAGGCTGAATGGGCGTGCTGATCTGGAAGCACCGATTGTCGCCCGCAATGCCGGACATCGCGCTGATGCTGCCCTCGGTGTATTTCTGGGCCTGTCCCAGAAGCGAGGCCATTGGATAGCCGACGGTAAAGACCTTGTCCGCCAATTTCACGCCGTGCGTGCAAACCGACAGGGAAGACTGCCCCTTTGAGAGTCCTTCCACCTCAAGAACGGCAACATCGTTGGCCGCATCTTTTGCGACGATTTTTGCCTTCGCCTTCCGTCCGTCAGGGAGTTCGATTTTGATGTTCTTCGCTCCATCAACGACATGCCAACAGGTCGCAACGCAGTTCTTGTTCACAAACCACCCCGTGCCGGTGCCGGACTGTTGCTTGGATTTGCCTATCGCCCCATGCTCAATTTCGCGGTCCAGTTCAATCTGTAGCATCTGCGCTTGCTGATCATATCCAAGGTCTGAAATCTTTTGCAGATATTCAAGCATTTCTTCGCGTGCCCAACCGTAATTGTCGGTTCCTTTGTCAAAGACTTGTTGCCACTTCGCCTCGTGCCGAGCCATTCGCTTGTAATAATCCACCCGCTTGAACGTCGCATCCTTGTCTACCCAGTAAGCCAACAAGTATTTACACGCTTCCGGCATGTCATATGCTTTCTCAAATATCTCGCACAATTGGAATAGATTGTATCTCGCCCGCTCAAAGAATTCCTGCTTGAACTTGTCGGGGGAACCGTCAACCCATATCTGTTTCCTTGTATCGTAATGCTCATATAAAAGAAACCTGCCCTTTTGTGCATTATATACGGGAGACCAAACATGCCTCAGCATCTTAGTAAAAGGGAACTCCCTCTCCTTCATCTCTTTGGTATAAAAGTCAGGATGGTTGTTCACATATTTCTTTATTCTGGATAGCAGTCTCTCAAAACGCTCAGCGCGATTGTTAGAATATAAATCCGGCGCGTAAAAGCGTTCAAGATAAAGTTGAGCGCCGAAAAACGATCGATCATCATCGTAAGCCAGTGCATCAAGGAGCACCAGATTGTTTGGGAGAATGTTGAGATCGTTCGCCACGTAATCTTTTGGCATTCTCAGCTTCTTCAGGTTAACGCAGTCTCTGAAGCATGCATACGGAAGATTCGTGATGGTATCAGGAAGTTCAATCTCCTCAACCGCAGAACATCTGTGAAAAGGCCCAGTCGTTCGAATGGCAATGACGGAATGCACTGGGCTCAGGTCGATAAACGGTCTGTCGTTCGGATATAGAGTTGTGAAAGGCGCTTTTATTGCCACCTTGACGACGTTCGTATTCTGATACAGGATTGCAAGTGCGTCATTCTTGTCTTCCATCGGAAAATCTTCGGCAATCGTGATGTTGAGCCGCGTATGAGTCCAGTTGTATGCACCACGCGCAATCTTGTTTGGCTTCCCGTCCAACACGACATCCAGTTCTTTAATCCCTCGCCAACCAAGAGTCCATCCATCTTTTACAATTGCTCCGGCCAGTCCGTTATCAGAGACGAACGGCGTTCCGACAAACGCGGAGGCGAAGACATTTGTAGTTGAGGATGGAATTGTGATTTTCTCCAGGCGGGAGCAATCCTTGAAAGCCTCTTCGCCGATTACACAAAGCCCTTCGGGCAAATCAAGGCGCGAAAGCGATGAACATCCGGCAAAAGCTCCCGCACCAATCACTTTGAGGGACTTCGGCAGTCGAACCTTCTCAAGATTCTTGAGGTTGTTGAAGCGATATGTGTCAACATATTCAATGCCGTCATCAAAATATACAGAGCGCAAACCTTCCGGAAGCCAGCATATCCATTTCAAGGATGCCGGAATCCTGATAAAGGTCAAGGCGTCGCATCCTTTTAATGCAAAGCGGCCTATATGCAATAGCCTTCGCGGCAGCACCAATTTCTTAAGCGCGACGCAATTATAGAACGCAGCATTCCCAATCGTCTCTAAAGAGACTGGCAGCGTGACATCGACCAGGTTTGAGCAAAGAGAGAAAGCAGCGCCACCAATCCATTCAACACCGTCGGGAATGACAACGCGGGTAAGGTTAGTGCATCCGACAAAGGCAAGCACCCCGACAGCAGAGACTCGGTGTCCGTCAACGGATGATGGTAAGATGATTTCACCACGCGGAGCCGGCATTACTGCCGGCACTTTTGGCGGATTTGAATCCTCCTCACAATTCCGATATCGTCCGATAACCGCAGTGCCATTGGTTTCGACGTAGTAGGAATATTCGTAGTCCCCAATCTTGGCGCACTTGATCTCTTCAGAAAGACAAACCTCGCCAAGAACAGCGACTATGAGCATCGCAAAGACCTTGAATAACGACTTCATCGACCTCTCCCTTCTGCGTTCGTTGCTTTGATGTCGAATCCACATCGCGTTATACCATATTCTCCGCGCTCTTCCCGCTCCGTTCCTCGCAGAGCATATCGTAGAGATAGACCGGCCCTTCGCGATAAAGCCCTGTTTCGGGATTCTGCAACTTCTGATAAAGCGCGGAATCGTAGACGATGCGAAGAGCCTCCTTCAGCGGAACGCCCTCCTCTTCCATGACACGCGCACTCAAGTCGGCCGTCGCCGCCTCAAAAAGATATTTCTGGTCAGCTGACATAGACAACCTCCTTGCGGCACAAGCACATGACAGCCTTGCGCGTGTGGAACGAATACTGAACCGTCCTCCATGGACGCTGCCTCAAGATGCCGAGGATGTCCTCTTGGGACAATTCGCCCTGCTGATGCCGCCGCAGAAGCGCAACGATCTTGTCGTCGGCCACGAGCCCGTCAACAATGTCGTAAAGGTGGTCGAGATTGTGATCCGGCTTCTCGCGGTCGCCCACGCGGTTCGCGATGACGAACGACATCCATTCCGCATCCATCGCCGTAAAACGCCGACGCTTCAGGCCCAACTCGACGGCCCTGTCCTCGTCAAAGTCGTAGCGCATGACGACCTTGCGACCGCGCCCAGATCGCATTACGGACAACCAGGCGATGCTCGCGGAGGAGTCGAAGTCCGGCGTCAGGTAGAAGCCCTGCCCGAAGTCCGTGCCGCGCCGTCCGAGATTCGGATCGGGCGTGTCAAACGGCTCGTTCGTCCCATGATACAGCGTCGTCATGCCAACACGCCCCCATTTCGGCGGCAAACGTTCCAAAGGTCTTCCAAGGTCAAGTCGAGCGGCTGGTTGCGCACGACCGCGTAGCCGTCAAGGACATAATCAAGCCCTTTGTGCAAATCAAGGTAATGCAGGGCGTCGACATTCGCCATGCCATGCCTCTGCGCGAACTCGTTCACGCAGGCGACCGTAAACTCAATTTCATCTGTCGTCTCTCGTCTCATGATCTGCTTCCCGGGGCTGAAGGGAACAATGTGCTGGCTTCCTTTCTTATCTGTAGGCTGTTTTCGCGTCTGAAAACGACGACATTATACCATATTCCGCTTTCGCTACACAATCGGGCGACGGCGCGTCCGCCGGACGAAGCGATATATTCGCTCTATGCGGAGGAATAGTCAAGCGGGGGTAGTGGGGAATGGGGAATGGGGAATGGGCGGACGTCCTCGGCCGCCCGCACCCGGTCGGTTGTCCGTTGTCGGTTGTCCTTTGTCGATGGCCGCAGAGAACGCAAAGGTCGCAAAGGCTTGCCTCACACGGAGGGGCGCGGGCGGCGCGTGGACGAGTGGAAGATGCGCCCCGACGCGCACG
>CAVFWY010000153.1:0-4531 GCA_963626175.1 Gemmiger sp. | reverse complement strand
GGCAGAACCACCAGTTGCGACCCGCGCCGCCACGCGACTCCTGTGCGCGGATGCCATTCGCAAAGCGCGGTATTCGGACGGGATAACGCTTCTTACCGCTCATCGAGTGCCACCGTCCTTTCAAAGTCCGACACGCCCATCTTGGCGAGAAACGATTCGCCGCTCGTGACGAGCGTCCCGGCGAGCGCGGACTTGCGCTCGAGAATGTCGTCCACGTGTTCCTCAAGAGTCCCCGAGGCGATGAGAAGATGCACGAACACATCCTTCGACTGCCCGAGGCGGTGGGCGCGGTCGGTCGCCTGATCCTCCACGGCGGGATTCCACCAGCGGTCGTAGTGGATGACGTGCGTCGCCCGCGTCAGATTCAGCCCGAAGCCGCCCGCCTTGAGCGAGAGGATGAACGCCGTCGGGTTCACGGCGCGGTTGAACGCGGCGATTTCGCCCTCGCGACCGCGCACCGAGAGTCCGCCGTGCAGAAACGGCATTCGTCGCCCGAAGTGCGATTCAAGAACGGTTCGGAGCGCAGAACCGACCTTTGCATACTGGGTGAAGACGAGCGCACTCTCGCCCGCGTCGAAGATGCTTTCGAGGAGGGCGAGAAGACGCTGCAACTTGCCGCACTCCGTCACGAGTTCGGGCGTCGGATTCAGTGCGGACGATTCGAGCATTCCGTCGCAGACGAGCTTGAGGCGCGTGAGGAGCGCGAAGACGTCGCCCTGGCGGCGGTCGCTCGAGCGGAAGTCCGAGAGAGCCGATTCGTAGGCGGCGCGTTCCGCCGTGGAGAGGACGCAGTATTCGCGCACCTCGCGCTTGTCGCCGAGTTCCCCGGCGACGGCGGGGTCGCTCTTCAGGCGACGCAGGACGAATGGCTCAAGCGCACGGGCGAGCCGCCGCCCCACGCCCGACAGCGGATTCGCCGCGAGCGGCTTCACGAACCGCTCGGTGAAGTCGGCGCGTTCACCGAGCAAGCCGGGGTTCAGGAACTGCTCAATCGACCAGATGTCGGACACGGAGTTCTCGACGGGCGTTCCCGTGAGGGCGATTCGCCGCGTCGGACGGAGGGCGCAGACCGCACGGGCGGCCTGCGTGGTCGGGTTCTTGATCGCCTGCGCCTCGTCCAACACGAGTCCCCGCCACGCCTGTTCGGCGAAACTGCGGTAGTCCTTTACGAGAAGCGAATAACTGGTGATGACGACATCCACAGCCGAAGCCGCACGGCGAAATCCGCTCCCAATGTGCCGCGCATCGCCCTGATGCACGTAGACCTTGAGCCTCGGCGCGAATTTCGCGAACTCGTGCGCCCAGTTGGAAAGAAGCGTCAGCGGCGCGACGACCAAGTAGGGGGACTCACTCCCCTTCTCTGCCGCATCGCGGAGCATCCACGCGATCGTCTGACTCGTCTTGCCAAGCCCCATATCGTCCGCAAGCAGTGCGCCGAACCCGTTGTCGGTCAGAAAAGAGAGCCACGCCACGCCGCGCTTCTGGTAGTCGCGCAGTTCGCCGACGAACCCCGCCGGACGCACGAACGCCAGTTCATCCGTGCGTCCCGCTGCCTTCAGTTCGTTGAGAAGACCGTGCAATCCGCCGCGAACGCGGGCGGCGGCGACCTCAATCCGCCCGACAGACCCCACGCCAAGGACGAACGCAACGGCCTCCATCCGCGTCAGTTTACGCCCCGCGCTCCGCTCAAGCGCCCGCAGGGCCTCGCGCAGAATGTTACGGTCAACCTCAATCCAGCGGTCGCGGAAGAAGACAAGGGAAGAACCCTGGTCGAGAAGAAAGCGGATCTCGTTCGCCGTGACGACCTCGCCCGCCACGCGAACCTTCAATTCCGCCGCGTAGGTCGGCTGTTGCTTCGGATTCGCCGCGCCTTCCGTCGGGGAGATTACCTCGGCTTCCGCCGTGACCGCGACCGCGAGATCGTCGCCCGAAACGGCGTAGCCCGCCGCTCGCAGATCGCGTGCGCCCGTGCGGAGAAAGGCTTCCGCCTCGCCCTTCGGCAAATCGACAGAGAGCCGCCCTCCGCCCGTTGCGCGGAGCGTCCGCAGAGGACCGAAGACGTAGGCGGACTGTCCGAGCGCCCGCAGTCCGGCTCGTCCCTTCGGCACAACGCACGAGAGGCGGAACTTCTCACCCTCTATCTCAAGCGAAAAGCAGATTGCCGAACGCGCCGCCGCGTCATCCGCGCCGCCGTGCCAGTCGGCGAGTTCCGCCGCGAAGCGTTCGCATTCCGCGTCATCCCAGCGCACGAGTCCCGTCCGACTCCGCAGCGCCATCATCCACGCATCGTGCAGCGTCTCGTGCTTCTGGTCTTCGGCGTCTTCGGAAAGTGGCGTGATGACGGCGGCGCGGACACATTCGTCCACCCACGGATTCGCCGCGTCGACGGCCTGCCATCGGGCGTGCCAGCCGTCCTCCTCCTTTACGAGGTCGGGGTAGAATCGCCCCTCCGCGACAAGTCGCAGGGCTTCAGACCGTCTCGGGCTCGGGTTTTTCATCCGCCGGGGTCGCCTCCTCTTCCTGCGCGACTTCGCCAAGCGTCTTCGTGCCGGAAAGCAGGGCGACGACCTGCCGCTGAACCTCGGGCAGGTTCTCCAGGCGTATGCGCGGATCGAGAATGACGAAGGTGTCGCCGTTCTTACGGTCTTCGTAGACGCGGCGGATCGTGCCGTCCGGCTGTTCCTTTCGGTCGCGTTCGACGAGAATCTTCGAGCGCTCGAGCATCACGGCAAGCACATAGACGACGTTCTTCATCGCAGGGTCGTCGAGCGTGATGAGGTGGCGCAGAAGTTCGCCCGCGTCCTCCTTGCGGAGCGGCTCCTTCTTCACTTCCTTCAAAGGTGCGAAGTAGACGCCGTCCCAGAGGGAGAACGGCTCCCAGTCACGCGGCGCGGTCTTCCAACATTCGGGGTGGCAGTCGAAGCGTTCGTATCCGCCCGCCGTCTCCTTCAGCGCGCTGACAACGGGCGCGTGATCGACGAGAGGCTTCTGACAGACTGTGCAGACGTGTCCGCGCGATCGGATGTTCCATTCCTGCGACATAACTTCCTCCCCTTCCGTCAACCGCGCTGACGCAAAATCTCGTAGAGGGTCACGCCGACGGCAACCCCCGCGTTGAGCGACTCGAAGCCGCCCGGCATCGGCAGTTCCGCGATGAAGTCGCAGGTCGTGCGCACGAGACGCGAAATGCCCGCGCCCTCCGCGCCGATGACAAGCCCGACGCGCCCCTTGAAATCGACTTTCGTGTAGGGCTTCGCGTCCTCGCCCCAGTCAAGCCCGGTGAACCAGAGGCCGGCCTCCTTCAGGCTCTCCATCGCCCGCACGAGGTTCACGACATGGGCGACGCGAATGTGCTCCGCGCCGCCCGCCGACGCGCGAACCGCCGCCGGCGTGATGCCGCAGGCACGGTCTTCGGGGATGATGACGCCCGTCACGCCCACCGCACACGCCGTGCGGAGAATCGAGCCGACGTTCTGCGGGTCTTCAAGGTGATCCAGCACGAGCACGAGCGCATTCTCGTCCTCACGCACCGCCGCGAGAATCTCCTCGAAACCGGCATACGGATAGCCCGTCGTCTTCAGCGCCACGCCCTGATGGTGTCCGAAGCGCGTCAGACGGTCGAGCTGATCGCGCTCCATCGTCCGCACGACGAGATGCCGCGCCCGCGCTTCGTCGCGGATGCGGCGAATCTGCTCGTCCTCGTCGGGATAGGCCGGCGGCAGGACGATTTCCGTCGCCGTCCGCCGCCCGGAGGCGAGCGCCTCCTCGACGGGGTTTCGTCCGTAAATCCACTCCCCGCCCGTCACGAGTTCGCGAGGACCCCTGCGATGATGACGCTCGTCCCTCATTTGGACGAGACTCCCATCCGATAGCCGTTGAAGCGACGGGTGTTATAGAGGGGTTGCTTCGGATCGACCGTCAGCCCCATGGCCTTGCGGATGGCGACGATGTCCTTCACGAACTTAGGCTTGAGCTGATTCACCTTCGCCCCGTGCGCGTTGGCGAGAAGAAGAACCTGGCAGTAGGCGTCGGCATTCTCGGCGAACCACTCCGCCTCCTCGATGTCACGTCCGCCGCACACGATGCCGTGGTTCTCCATGAAGACCACGTTCGACTTCTTCGCGGCCTCGGCGACGGACTTCGCCACGTCGTCCGTGCCCGGCGTCGCATACGGCGCAAGGGGAATCTGCGAAAGAAAGATGTCCGCTTCGGGATTCACGCCGTTCGGCGGCACGATGCCGGCGAAGAGGAAGGCGTTGCAGTGCGGCGGATGGCAGTGCATGCAGGCGTTCATCTCCGTCGAGCGCATCATCGCGATGTGAACCTTCACCTCGCTCGTGCGCGGACGGTAGCCGCAGAGCTGCCCCGCGTCCATATCGACGAGGCAGATGTCCTCCGGCTTCATGAAGCCCTTGCAGCAGAGCGTCGGGGAACAGAGCACGAGATCCTCACCCACGCGCACGGAGAGGTTGCCGCCGTTGCCGTCGGTGTAGCCGCGCGCATAGATGCGCCGCCCCATTTCGCAAATCTG
>CAVFWY010000152.1:0-4559 GCA_963626175.1 Gemmiger sp. | reverse complement strand
TTATTCACGCGGGTGCGGCGCACTTCCGCACTCAAAAAATGGGTAAACTCCAGGGAATCTGCCGACCCGACTCCGAGGATTCTGCGTTCACCAACTCAAGGGAATATGGTATAATTACCGCATGATTCTTGACAAGATTGCCGCCGAACAGGAAAAATACTCGTTCGACATCGAAACACTCGGACCGTGCAAGATTGCCTCGCCGGTTCGCAAGCACGAGTTCGTACTCGAAGGAGAGCGAATCTACGTTTCCGAAAACGCTGCGTACGGCAAGTATGCCGCCGAACGGCTGGGGAAGGAGCCGACCTTCGAACGCGCGGGTCCGACGCCGAAGATCTTCCACGACCCGAACTGGACGCGCGTCGGCATCGTGACGGCAGGCGGGCTTTGTCCCGGCTTGAACACGGTCATCAAGGGGCTCGTGGAGATCCTGAACTACGACTACGGGGTGAAGAACATCTTCGGCATCCGCTACGGCTATGCGGGGCTGAACCCGGAGTTCGGCTACCAGCCAATCATGCTGAACCCGGACGTCGTGGACACGATTCACGAACTCGGCGGGACGATTCTCGGTTCGAGCCGCGGTCAGCAGGAGGCGGAGACAATCGTCGACACGCTCGTAAGGATGAACATCAACGTCCTCTTCTGCATTGGCGGCGACGGGTCGCTGCGGTGCGCGGCGGACGTGTGCGACGAGGTGAAGCGACGCGGACTCAAGATCTCGGTCGTCGGCATTCCGAAGACGATTGACAACGACCTCATGTTCGTGGGGCGGAGTTTCGGTTTCGAGACGGCGGTCGCCGAGGCGGCGAACGTCATCCGCTGTGCGCACGTGGAGTCGAAGGGAACGCCGCACGGCGTCGGTCTCGTGAAGCTGATGGGGCGCGATTCGGGCTTCATCGCGGCGGCGGCGAGCATCGCCAACCCCGTGGTCAACTTCTGCCTGATTCCCGAGATGCCCTTCGCGCTGGAAGGCCCGCACGGCCTGCTGAAGGCCCTCGAAAACCGTTTTTCCGTCGGCAAGACCCACGCGGTTGTCGTGGTCGCGGAAGGCGCGGGACAGGAACTGATCGCCTCGAACGACGAAATGCGCGACGCGAGCGGAAACATCCTCAAGAAGGACATCGGCGAATTCCTGCGGAAGAAGATCACCGAGCACTTCAAGGCGATTGGCGTGGCCTCAAGCGTGAAATACTTCGACCCGAGCTATACGATCCGCAGCTGCCCGGCGCGCGGCACGGACGCAATCCGCTGCTACATGCTCGCCCGCAACGCCGTTCACGCCGCGATGGCGGGTCGCACGAACTGCGTCGTCGGCAACCTCGGCGAAAGTTATGCGCTCGTGCCGATCCGACTCGCGACAATCGAACGGCAGAAGATTCGGCTGGACGACGAGATGTGGCGCAGCGTGATGGATGCGACGGGTCAGGAGTTCTACTTCGGGCTTCGCGACTATTCCGCCGGCGGCGACGGCTTCGCCGCACCGTAAGGCGCAGGACGCACGGGGGCTTTCATGACAATCGACGAGCTGAACGGAATCATCGAGTCGGGCGAGTTCGACGAGTTCGTCCGCGTCTGCGAGGCGCGACAGACCAAGACCCTTGCGCGAATCGCGGATGCCGTCGCCGCGAAACACGACGTTCGCCTCCTTCTCCTGTCGGGCGCGTCGTCCGCCGGAAAGACGACGACGGCGAAGCGGCTCTGCACGCAGTTGCGCGTAAACGGAATCGCCGCGTGGCACATGTCGACGGACGACTATTTCGTCGGCGATGCCCGCAACCCACGCGACGAAAACGGCGACTTCGACTACGAGACGGTGGAGGCCGTCGATGCCGTGCGGCTCGCAAGCGACCTGAACGCGCTGATGGAGGGTTCTCCCGTCTGTCTGCGCCGCTTCAACTTCCGCGCACACGAGGGATACGACGCGCTGAAGCCCACGGTTCTGCCGCGTGGCTGCTGCATCGTGCTCGAGGGCATCCACGCGCTCAACCCGCGCCTGACCGAGGGCGTGGAGGACGGTTGCAAGTTCCGTCTCTTCATCGAGCCAAAGGAACAGCCGGAGGTCTTCTGCCATACGCGCTTGCCCTCGTCGGATGCGCGGCTCATCCGCCGCCTCGTGCGGGACAACCGCTTTCGGCGGCTCGACCCGATGGAGACCTTCCGCATGTGGCCGAAGGTTCGGGCGGGGGAGCGAAAGTGGATCGACCCCTATCGCGGCAATGCCGACGACGAGTTCGACTCGTCGCTCGCCTACGAACTGCCCGTACTAAAGCCGTATGTGGCGGGACTGCTGGCACAGGTTCGTCTGCGCGACCCTCAGAACGCGAAGGCGGAGATGCTGTCGGATCTCTTCACCCTCGTTCGCGACATGCCGCCCGTCGCCGTGCCAGGCGACTCAATCCTGCGCGAAACGATTGGCAGCAGCCAACTCGACTACTGAGGATGATTATTCAGCCTTCAGCAACTTGCTTGCCAACGAAGAGCCATTCTTTTCGTTTTCGGCCCGCTACGCCTTGAAAACCTCTTCAAGCCGCACAAGTTCGCGGCCACGGAACTCATAGCAGAGGAAGTGGACGGGTGTGCCGGCGGCGAGCGCGGGCAGGTTCGGGTCTGCCGCGTAGGCCTTCAACTGCGCGACAGCCTCCTCGTGCTTCGCCGCGACTTCCGCGTCCGAAGCATCCGCCTTCGAGTGCTTCATCTCGATGATATAGCTTTGCTCGGGGATCGAACTTTCGGGCAACATCCGGTTCGGGAAGAGGGCGTAATCCGAGAAGCCGCACGGATGCGAGAGTTCGGGCTTCACAAGGTAGACGCTCTTCATCGTCAGGTAGGCGCGAAGGTAGCCGTTGATACGTGCCTCGCCGTAAAGTCCGTCACGCGGCGTTGACCTGCGAGAAGTCGAGCGACAGCACGAAGTAGCGGTTTGCGTTCTTCGTCGGGTCCTTGCCGATGTCAAGGCCGCCGAAGAGCCGCTCGAAGTTCCCCTTCTCCGCGACATCGTAGTAACAGCGCAGCGTCTCGCAGAGAAGCGACTTACCGAACCGACGCGGACGCACGAAGAAGAGGAAGTCCGCGCGCTTCTCCATCGTGCGGATGAACGCGGTCTTGTCGACGTAGTAGCGGTCTTCAAGGCGGATGCGCTTGAAGTCCTTCACGCCGTAAGGTATCTGCTCAGGTCTCAT
This sequence comes from Gemmiger sp., assembly GCA_963626175.1. Lineage (GTDB taxonomy): Bacteria > Verrucomicrobiota > Kiritimatiellia > RFP12 > UBA1067 > UBA1067. The sequence goes on along the minus strand of CAVFWY010000152.1, from coordinate 1,377 downwards.
GGAGACTATTATACCAAAAACGAGAACGCTTCGGCGGAGAGGTCGTTTGCGCGACGACCCTGCCGCCGTTGCTTTCGATGTGGTCGCGGAGGGCGTTGACGGTGCCGCCCTGCGTGATGTGGTCGTCGACGATGATGTATTCCGCACCCTTCCTGACCTCGCCTTCGAACTCCGGCTCGGCGAGGAGGCGGTGTGCGGCGTTCGCGCCGGTGTGGTTGGCGCGGACGGTCTGGACGATGCTTCCGTCGTAGGCGATGCCCGCGACCTTGGCGATGTACTTGGCGAAGGCGCGGGGGATTTGGTTTCGACCCCTGCGTTCCTCGGCGTAGACTGGGGCGACGATGGAGGCGTTGGGGTGGGCGGCGATGAGTTCGCGCACCTTGTCTGGCTTGGCGACCGCCCTGACGAGCTGTGCGGCGGCTCTCACGCCGCCCGCCTTGGCCTTGTCGAAGAGGTCGGCGTGCCTGGACATGAGGGCGGCGCGTGTGGTCATGCAGACGGCCTTTGGGAAGTCGCGTTGCGGTATCCGAAGTTCAAGCCTGCGGAAGTCGCGGCAACCCAAGGCGAACAAAATGAACAACTTTGGCACTACATCACATCGCTATCGGTGGAATCCGCCGACCTTCACCCCGGAAGAGCGGGCGAGGGCGCAGAAGTTTCTGGACGACATGACGGACAGAATCGTCAAGGAGCAGGGGGCCTCTCCGGAGTGGGCGCGCGCTATGAAGAATCTCCACTTGAGAAGTTCGACACAGACCTGAAGTATCTCGATGCCGGACAGGAAAGCCGTGTTTACGACATTGGCAACGGCGAAGTCCTCAAAGCGAGGGGGCGCAGGTCTATGGCTGGGGCCTCGTCGGCGCGTGGGTTGCGTTTACGTTGGACGAGAACCTGCGCGGCATTGTTCTGCACCACCGCTGGCACACGAAGGGCTGGGTCGGGCGCAGTCTTGCCGTCAGGGGGTGAGTTTCGTCGCTTGGGGAAGCGGCGATGATGCGCTTGTCGGCGTCCGTAAGTCGGCAAGCGCGGCAAACGGGGTGCGCAAGAGCGCGGCGGAACGTCACCAACGAAACGGGCGGAGAATCCGATGCGCATCGCCGCCCATTCCCCTGCGCATCTTCGCCCATCTGGATGGGCAGGGCAGCCCGTTTCTTACCCTATGGGATGGTAGTGAGAATACGCAAAGTTTGGTATAATACGCGGCAACGGATAAGGAAGGAGTTCAGATGAACAAGGATATTGTCTGCATTGGAGCCGGGTATATCGGCGGACCGACGATGGCGGTGATTGCCGCGAAGAACCCGAACCGCAAGGTTTACGTCGTGGACGTTTCCGCCGAGCGGATTGCCGCGTGGAACTCCGACGACCTGCCGATCT
>CAVFWY010000151.1:0-4573 GCA_963626175.1 Gemmiger sp. | reverse complement strand
GACGGCAAGAGCTGGCGCATCGGCGACCGCATGAAGGTGAGGGTCGCGAGCGTCGATTTCCGCCTGCGGCGGATAGACTTCGTGCCGGCGGGCGATTCGCGGGAGTCTGGCCGGAAGGGGCGTTCGTTCCCGCACAATGGAAAAAACATCAAGAAACACTGCAAGAGGAGAGGAAGACATGGATCTGAACATTCTGATCAATAGGTTTGACATCACGGGGCGGCTCGTTTCGCTTCAGCCGTTCGGCAACGGCAACATCAACGATACCTATCTCGCCATCTACCGCAACACGTTTACCGAGACGCAGGCGATCCTCCAGCGCGTGAACCGCGCGGTGTTCCCCCAGCCAGAGATCATCATGGCGAACATGCACGAGATCGCGAAGCACTGCCACGAGAAGCTCGAGGCGGATGCCGAGGCGGGGCGCGACGACCGCGTATGGCAAATGCCACAGATCGTCAAGACGAAGGACGGTGCGGACTACGTGACGGATGAAAACGGCGAAGTGTGGCGCGTAATCACGCGCATCATGTCCGCCCACGCCTTCGACATGGCGCAGGGGCCCGAGCACGCCCTCGAGTGCGGCGCGGCGCTCGGTCACTTCCACTATCTTGTCTCGGACATGAATCCGGCGAGTCTCCGCGACCCCCTGCCGGGCTTCCACATCACGAGCGGCTACCTGAAGGCCTATGACCGGACGCTCGAGAAGGCTTCGGCGAAGGCGCTTGTCGGCGCGTCGATGGAGGCGAAGCGGCTCGCCCGCTTCATCGAGGATCGCCGCGACCTCGCCCTCGCCCTCGAACAGGCGGAGGCACGCGGCGAACTGCGCAAGCGGATGTTCCACGGCGACCCGAAGGTGAACAACATCATGATTGACGACGTGACGGGCAAGGGCACGGCGATGATCGACCTCGACACCGTCTCGCCCGGGCTCATTCACATGGACTTCGGCGATGCGCTCCGCTCGATCTGCAACCCCGCCGGGGAGGAGGAGACGAACCTCTCGAAGGTCGTCTTCGACGAAGACCTCGCGACGGCGTTCTGCAAGGGCTACATGCGCGAGGCGGGCGCGTTCCTGACGGATGCCGACCGCGCCTATCTCTACGACTCGATCCGCCTGCTGCCGTTCGAACTGGGGCTTCGGTTCTTCCAGGACTATCTGAACGGCAACGTCTACTTCAAGACGAAGCAGCCCGAACAGAACCTGAACCGCGCCCGCGTGCAGTTCCGTCTCTGCGAGTCCATCGAAGCCCGCGAACGCTCGATTCGCGACGTGCTGAACCGCCTCTGATCCATGCACCGTCTGCTTGCGGAAACCTCTGCGCTCGACGACGAGCCGCCGCCTCTCTCGGCGGCGGCGGCGAAGCATCTGCGCGTGCTGCGTCCGAAGGACGGCGAACCGGTCGAACTCTTCGACGGGAGAGGGCGTTCGCGCGTCTACCGTTATGACGCGGCGCGGCGGGAACTGACCCGACCGGGCGAACTCGCCGTGCATCCCGTGCGCCCCGCGCTCGTGCTCTTCGCCTGCGTGACGAAGGGTTCGCGCTGGGACTGGACGATCGAGAAGGCGACGGAACTCGGCGTCTCGCGCATCGTGCCCGTCATCTCCGAGCGCACGATCGTGCGCATTCCGAAAGCCGAACGCGCGGCGAAGCGCGAACGCTGGACGCGCATCGCCGAGGATGCGGCGCGGCAATCCGACGCGAAGTGGATTCCGGAGATAGCGGAGATAGTTGATTTCAGGGAGGCCCTCGCCCTTGTCGGCGAGACGAACTGCCTCGTCGGTGCGCTGACGAATCCGCCCCCGCCGACGATTCTCCGCACGCTTGAGGCGCGGCGCGAAACACTTTTCGCGGGCAAGCCCCCGGCCGTGTTCGTTGGGCCGGAAGGGGACTTCACCCCGGACGAACTCGCCGCGCTCCTTGCGATTGCGACTCCCGTCAGTTTCGGCGCGGCGATTCTCCGCGCCGAGACGGCGGCGATCTACGGCGTGAGCCTCGTGAAGGCGATGCAGGATGCGAAGGTTTCGTGATGTACGACCTCGTTGAGATATTCGAGTCGATGCAGGGCGAGGGGCGCAATTCGGGTCGCCCCTGCGTGTTCGTTCGGTTCGCCGGGTGCAATCTTGCCTGTCCGTGGTGCGACACCGACCGTGCGCGGCGCTTCTCGCTCTCGCTCGACGACCTCGTGAAGGAGGTCGGGGAATTCCGTGCGAAGAGCGTGATTCTCACGGGCGGCGAGCCGACGCTCGTAGGGAACATGCCCGAACTGATTGCCGCACTGAAGGCGGAGGGCCATTGGATCGCCGTCGAGACGAACGGGACGAACGAACCTGACTGGTTCGGCTTTCTCGACTACGTCGCCTGTTCGCCGAAGGCGGAGTTCCCCGACCGCCTCGTGCTGACGCGGGCGGACGAGGTGCGCGTCGTCGCCTCGTCCGAGGATGTCGCCGATTTCTGCAAGACCGTGCGGCGCAGGATTGCCGCGACGGACTACTACGTTTCACCGTGCGAACGCAACGGAACGATTGATTTCGCCACTGCGAAAGCCGTGCTCGCGAAGTTGGAGGGCTGGTCGCTTTCCGTGCAACTGCACAAAATACTCGGTTTCCGCTGAGGTCGATTCCCATGTTCAGATCCCTGACCGTCGTCTATCTGCATAAGCCAAGCCGTGTGGACGCAAAGCGTCTGCCCGTCATCGAATACGGCCTTGCCGACGCCTTTCGCGATTTCTGCCGCGAGACGTTCGACATGCGCGGGCCGCAGGACTATCCGCCGCTTCGCCTGACGACGACGAACTCGACGGAGGGACTCGCGAAGACGCTCTTCACGAGCGGCGGCGCGCGCGGCGTCCTGACGGAACTCGGCCGCGCCTGCTGCCTGTTTCTCATCGACGACGACTTCATCGGGCAGTCCGTCGCGGGCATGGACTTGCGCGACTGGCTGAAGCTCTTCTTCCCGGCGATTCCGAAGGTCGTTCTCACGCATCCCGGACGCGGCGACATCGCGCTTCCGGCGCGGCGGTGGATCAAGAAGGATGCCGTCGTCCTCGAACGTCCGTCGAAGCACCACGAGCGCATCGTTCATCTCTTCAAGAGCTTCTGGATGCCGCGCTTCGCGACCGCCCTGCGCCAGTACGTGCAGGTGAAGGCGGGGACGAACTGGCATACGCCGGGGCACAACGGCGGCCGCGCCTTCGAGGATTCGCCGTTCCTCGCCGGCTTCTACGCGGCGTTCGGCGGCACGATCTTCCGCACCGACCTTTCCGTCTCGGTCGAGCCGCTCGGCGACCTTTCAAGCCCCGAGGCGCGAACGCCGCTTTCCGAGGCGCAGAAACTGACGAGCGAGATCTTCTGTTCGGCGCAGAGCTGCTACGTGACGAACGGGACTTCGACCTCGAACAAGGCGATGCTGATGACGCTCCTGCGGCCGGGCGAAGTCGTGCTCATCGACCGCAACTGCCACAAGAGCGTCCACCACGCCGTCGTCACGTCGGGGGCCGTGCCGCGCTATCTGCCCGCCCACTGGAACGCGAGCCTCGGCGTGTGGGGTCCCGTCGCGCTGGAGGATGTGAAGAAGGCGCTGGAAGCCCCCGTTGCCTCCGAGGCGCAGCGTCCGCGCCTCCTGATCCTGACGACCTGCACCTACGAGGGGATTCTCTATCCCGTGTGGGAGATTGCGCGGCAGTGCGAGAAGGCGGGCGTGTTGTTCTATGCGGACGAGGCGTGGGCGGCGTATCTGAACTTCCATCCCTACTATACGTTCGGGCGCGGCGGCGGCGACGCCGTGCGCTACAACGCGGTGAACGAGACGTGCGGGGCGCATTTCGCGGTGCAGTCCACCCACAAGACGCTCGCGGCGTTTTCGCAGGCCTCGATGATTCACGTCTCGACGCGCTTCAAGAAGCTTCTCGAGGACGACTCGTCGCCGGCTTTCCGCTGGCTGCGCCGCCGCTTCGCGCTGCACGGACGCGGCAGTTACGAGAAGTTCTCGCACGACCTCCACGAGTTCCTGCGCTACTGGCACTCGACTTCGCCCCACTATCCCTTCCTCGCCGCGCTGGACGTGGCGGGCGTTCAGATGCGGCTCGAGGGCCTGAAGGTCATCGACGAGCGAATCCGCTGGGCGGCGGCGTTCCGCAAGCGCGTGGCGGACGAGTGCGGGCTGCCGGAGAACGCCTGTTTCGCCGGGCTTGACGAGATCGCCGGCAAGGGCGTGGACTGGCGGGCGCAGGGCTACATGAAGGATCCGCTCAAGATTGTCCTCATGCTCCGTTCGGCGAAGGCGTGCGCGACCTTCCGCAAGATGCTGCTCAAGGCGCACATCCGCTGGGAGAAGGCGAGCGCGACGACGATTCTCTTCCTCGTCACGGCGGGGACGGTGGAGGAGCATTTCGAGTATCTCTTCCGCGTCTGCCGCCAGTACAAGCGGCTCATCGGTTCGCCCGCCGCGTCGACCCGGTCAGGCGGACGCCGCGAGAAGTCCGCCGCGCAATCCGTCATCGAGGCCGTTTCGGGTCAGGCCGTCGTCCTGCCGCACGACGCCGCGCTCTGCGACGGCGAACTCGTGCCGAT
>CAVFWY010000150.1:0-4648 GCA_963626175.1 Gemmiger sp. | reverse complement strand
ACATCGAGGCCGCCGTGACCCGCCTCGCGGCCATCGGCTACGCGCTCGAGGACGCCCTCGCGCGGGCGTAGGCGGCCGCCGACATCCACGCGCCGCGTCTGGATTGATTACAAAAGTGAAAAAATTACCTTCCCCCCCCCCCTTGACGGTGGGGGGGGGGGGTATGGTAGACTATATGGCATGAAACGACTGCTCATCGCCATGACTCTCGCTTCCCTCGCTCCCGCCGCGCTCGGAGCCGCCTTGACGGCGGACTCCGCCCGCGTGGCGGCCGCGAACTTCATCGCGTCCGACGACGTGGGCTCACGCCTCCTTCGCGGCCGCGCCCTCGCGTCTATAGAGCCTCGCGGCGCGCTCTTCGTCGCGCGCCTCTCGCCCTCCGGCTACATCGTCCTCTCCGGCGACTCCGCCGCCGAGCCGATCGTCGCCTTCTCGGCGAACGACTACGCGGAGCCCGACGAGGATTCGCCGTTCGGCGCGCTGCTCGCGCGCGCCGCGACGAACGCGACGGACGAGGCCGCGCGCGAAGCCTCCGCCAAGCAGCCGAAGGCGGCGAGCCTCCTCAAAACCGCCGCGCTCGCCACGTCCGCCTCCACGTCCGCCGCCGAGCGCCGCGCCGCGAAGTGGGCGAAGCTCCTCGCCGGCGCCCCCGCCCGCGCAGGGCCGGTCTCGAACAGCGTGGCGCGGTTGCGCGCGGCGTCGACGGACTCGTCCGCGCAGACCGTCACGGTCGCCCCCTTCATGACGACGCTGTGGAGCCAGTGGCAGCCCTACAACGACTTCGTGCCGGTCAACCGCGCCGCGTCGGCGGCGAACTCCTACCGCCAGCGCTATCCCTGCGGCTGCGTCGCGACCGCCTACGCGCAGCTGCTCAACTACTGGCAATGGCCGGCGCGGATGAACGCCACCTTCTCGTGCGACCACGAGATCTACGACTACGACAACGGCACGAAAGAGAACGCCCTGCGCGACACGCCGTTCACCGTCCGCTTCGACGCGCACGAGCCGTTCGACTGGTCGCAGATGAGGGACACGTATCCGGCCGGCTCCCGATACACCGGCTGGGATTTGCGCGGCAAGACTTTGGAGGGCGTCCGCTTCCCCGTCGCCCGCCTCGTCATGATGTCGGCGGTGATGGCGAGGATGTATTACGCGGGCGGCGGCTCCGGCGCGAACGTCCAGGTCGCCGCGAACGCGAACCCGTGGTACCGGCAGACGAACGCGATTGTCCGCGCCGCCCTCGGCGACGACTCGTTCTTCGGCCTCGTCCGCGACGACCTTCAGCGCGGCAATCCCGTCCCCGTCACCGTCCCCGGCCACCAGGTCGTCGCCCACGGCTGGGCGTCGGGCGCGGACTCGACGCGCTACGTCTACCTCAACTACGGCTGGGCGGGGACGAACGACGGCTACTTCAACGTCTCCGAGACGGACACGGAGGACACCGCGAAGGGCTACATCGACTCCGCGCTCGTCGGCCACACGCCGGTCAGGACGGCGCAGCTCGACCCCCTGCCCGCCGTGAGCGAAAGCGCCGTCACGCTCTCCTGGCACGTCCCGGAGCGCCTCGCGGACGACTTCACGGGCCACACCGTCCACATCCGCCGCCGCGTGGACACGCCAAGCGCGTGGACGGAGGGCTTCGCGTCGCACGAGACGGCGACGAACTCCGCGTCCGGCATCTTCGTCGCGACGGCGTGGGGCGTCGGCGATGGCTCGCCGTTCCTGCGCGTCCGCCCGCTCGCCTCCGGCGCGTTCGACCTCATGGACGAGCGGACGCTCACCTCGCGCTCGCTCCTCACCTACCGCTATCGCGCCGACCGCGCCCTCGGGCTCGACCTGCGCGTGCAGGGCCGTTTCGACGGCGGCGAATGGGAGGACGTCGACGTGCCGCCGCTCGGCAACCTCTACGGGAGCAACGGCTGGAAGACGCGGACGGTGTTCCTTGGCGACCGAGACGGGAAGACGCTCCGCCTGCGTCTCGTCGTCTCGAACGACCGATCCTATGTCTATGGCTCCGACCTGTGGATCGGCGTCCTGCTCGACGACTTCGCGCTCACGGACGTCCTGGGCTACGAAGAGGAAACCGTCACGTGCGCGGCGGAGGCGCGGAGCGTGACGCTGGAGGACTTGGTCCCGGGAGCGTCCTACGTCTTTTCCGTCACGCCGCAGGGAGACGGCGCGGTGGAAAGCGAGGCCGTGCAGACGTCCATCGCGGGAACAGCCCGTCTGCCCCTGCCGAGCGGCGCGGATGCGTCGGCGTCGGACCTGCCCGCCGAGGTCGCGTGGGGCGAGGAGGAGCGCGACGCGACGGAGCTGCCGCGGATCCTCGCCGTCACGCCGTGGCGCTCGTCGTCGCCGGCGGCGGTGCAGGAGGGCATCTTCCGCGAGTGCGCGCGCGGCGCGAACGCGATCCTCGTCAAGTGCTCGCCCAACGTGACGGGCCTCTCGGCGCGTCCGAGTCACCTCTCGCTCGTCCCCGACGCGGCGGTCAAGGTCGTTCCGCGCGGGAACGGAAGGTTCGTCGTCACGGTGGACGGCGGCGGCGTCGCGGAGGCGGACGACCGTTCGCGGATGATCCTCACGCTCGTCGCCGCGACGGACGGAGGGCAATGCGCCTACAAGGACGTCTCCCTGCGCTTCTCGTCCGAAACCGCCGCCGAGCGCTTCACCCGGGGCATCATGATGATCGTCCGCTGACATGAGGGCGCTTGCGCGATTTGCGATCAAACTCCGATGATTGAAGCTCTCGCTACCGCTCCGCAGACTGCCCCTGGCTTCGCGGAAGCCAGTCGCAAGACAATCGCCCTCATGTTCGTGAAGAGCGAATGGGGCTTTTTCCGGCGGAGGTATTCTGCGGAGTGGTAACGAGAGCCCCACGAATCGGAGGTCCTTAAAAAGATGGACTCCGTGTTAGAATCTCAGGACAACAGGTTTTTCGACAACACCAAACAAAGGAAAGAAACATGAACGCACTGAAGAAACTTTTGATCTTCGCGCCCGCCGCGCTCACGGGCTTCTCGCTGTTCGCCGCCGCGCCGCTGGCGGTGAGCGACGTCACGGTCACGCCCATCTCGCCGTTCGGCCTGGCGATTGACTACACCGTCTCCGACGTGCAGCTCGGCGCGGTCTGGTATGCCCCCCACGTGACGCTGACGCTCGCGGACGGCACGACGACGCACGTGGCGAGGACGCTCACGGGCGACACGACCGCGACGGCGGGCGTCCACCGCATCTACTGGAACCTCGCGAAGGACGGCATTTCGTCGTTCACCGGCGCGACCGTGAGCGTCACCTACAAGGACAAGGTGATGATTGACGAGCCGAAGAAGGTCGAGGGCGACGGCGCGGCCTATTGCGTCATCGACCTCTCGGGCGGGCCGGACGCAACATCGTATCCGCTGACGTTCCGGAATGATGTGCCGACGGGCGGCTTCAACACGGAAGAATACAAGAAGGACAAGCTCGTCCTGAAGCGCATCGAGGCGGGGACGTTCGTCATGGGCGACGACCAGTCGTCCGCCGACGCTCTCGCCAACCACAAGGTCACGCTGACGCAACCGTTCTACATGGCTCTCTTCGAGACGACGCAAATGCAGTGGGAACGTGTCACGGGCGAGAAGCCGTCGTGGTCCATAGATGAAGCATACCTCCCGAAGTGGCCGGTTGAGAGAGTCTCTTACACGGACATTCGCGGCGAAACTGATGGCGAGAGATGGCCGACCGACAACAAGGTGGACGCCACCTCCTTTCTCGGCAAGCTTCGCGCGCGGACGGGGCTGAACTTCGATCTGCCCACCGAAGCGCAGTGGGAATACGCCTGCCGCGCGGGGTCGAAGACGGCCTTCAGCTACGGCGGCGTCGCGAACGGAGATTATATGTGGTTCTCTGACAATTCGTCCACACAAACCCACGAGGTCGGCACGAAGTTGCCGAACAAGTGGGGCCTCTACGACATGCACGGCAACGTGGGGGAGTGGTGCTTGGACGCCTCTGGGTCGCCGCTGCCGTATGGCGTCGACCCGAAGGGTTCGCCCCTGTGGGATAAGCGGGTGCTGCGCGGCGGCAGCTTTAACAAAGCAGCGGCCGATTGCATGTCGTTCGTCCGGCACCAGGACAGCCCGAATACCGTCGGCGGCGAGGTGGGCTTCCGTCTCTCGCGGACAATGCCCGCCGCGCCCGTGACCCCCGCGACCGCCGCGAACGTCTCGGCGAGCGTCATCAAGGACGGCGCGGCGGTGGAGGCGGCGATTCGCTTTGACTACCTCGGCAAGGCTGCTTCCCCCGTCTCGATCATTCAGACGGCCGAGGGTGGAGCCGGAGATAAGACTGAGATTGTGGGAGGCAAGACCTCGGATGGCGCACAATCGTGGCAGCCGTCGAAGCCGGGCGAATATAAATACGAATACATTGTGGGTTCCGAGCCCGTTCTCTCCGCCACCTACACGAGGAAGAAAACGATGTCGTTCAGCGAAACGACGCTCGCCTCGTTCAACTACTCTGGCACCTACGACGGCTCGGCGCACGGCATTGCGCTGACGAACGGTTGTGACGCGCTCAAGGGCATTTCGGGTGCGACGGTCGCCTACACGACGGTGGAGGCGGACATTGCCGCCGACAGGTATGAGGCGGAGAATCCGACCTTCACGAA
>CAVFWY010000149.1:0-4690 GCA_963626175.1 Gemmiger sp. | reverse complement strand
TCTCAAGCGCCTGCTGGTATTCGACCATCGCGTCCTCGAGCTGGTCGCGGTCGTCTTCCGAGAGTGAAATCTGCCGCGAGGTGTTCGCGCGGGCGAGTGCAATCGAGTCCGCCTTGAGCGACGTCGTGAAGTAGACGAACGTCTTCTCGATCGTCAGGAGGCGCAGGAGCACCTTGTTCGAGATGGACTCGTGGAGTTCGTCCTCAAGGTCGTTCGTCTTCAGGTGGATTTCGTGCAGGTAGCGCAGGAAGAGCACGCCGCCGTGCCAGAGCAGGCGGAAGGCGAAGCGATACTTGTCGCTCGGCGGACACACGCGGCGGATCTGGTCGAGAAACGCCGTCGTGACGGGCGTCTTCGCACTGCAGACGGTGATGACGATCTCGCCGATGAGAATGATGCCGAGCGGGACGGTGCAGTAGGGCACGACGACCTCGTCCTCCTCGTCCTCAATCGGACACGGCACGTGGACGATCATCAGCGCCGCGCCGTCCTCGTAGTCGAAGCGCGGGCGTTCGTCGCGGTCAAGCGGGTCGGTGAGGAAGTCGCGGGGGACTTGCGAATGGGTGAGGACGGCCTCGAGCTCCGTCGTCGTCGGCTCGACGAGGTTAATCCAGCATGAGGGCGCGAACTCCGGCGCTTCCCTGAGTCCGCCGTTTTCCCAGCGGTAAATCGTCATCATGGCGGCAGTCCTCCTTCATCATTCGGGGTGAATCCGCCTCAGGCGAGCTGGGAGAGGAACCGCACGTCGTTCTCGTAGAGCCAGCGGATGTCCGGAATGCCATACTTGATCATCGCGATGCGTTCCACGCCGAAGCCGAACGCATAGCCCGAAACCGCCTCCGGGTCGTAGCCGACGTGAGCGAAGACGCGCGGATCGACCATCCCCGCGCCCGCGACCTCGATCCAGCCCGAATCCTTGCACACGCGGCAGCCCTTGCCCTTGCAGACGTGGCACGTGAAGTCCACTTCCACCGAAGGCTCGGTGAACGGGAAGAAGTGCGGACGGAAGCGCACCGTCACGCCGTCGCCCATCATCTCCTTCGCGAAATAGGCGAGCACGCTCTTGAGGTCGGCGAGCGACACGGGCTTTGTATCGACGTAAAGCCCCTCGATCTGGTGGAAGTTCGCCGAATGCGTCGCGTCCGTCGTGTCGCGGCGGTAGGTGCGCCCGGGGCAGATGACGCGAATCGGCGGCTTGTTGGCCATCATCGTCCGAATCTGCACGGGCGAAGTCTGGGTTCGGAGCAGGCTGTCCTCGCCGAGCCAGAACGTGTCGGTTCTGTCCATCGATGGATGGTGGGGCGGCGTGTTGAGCGCGGTGAAGTTGTTGAAGCGGTTTTCGATTTCAGGGCCGTCCGCCACGGTGAAGCCGAGGCGACCGAAGATGCGTGCGCTTTCCTCGATCACGCGGGAGAGCGGATGCTTTGCTCCGAGGGCGAACCAGCGTCCCGGCAGGGTGAGGTCGGCGTCGCTCGCCTTTTCGCCCTTCGCCCCCGCGCCTTTCGCGGCGAGCGCGGCCTCGACCTCGGCCTTCCAGGCCTGCACGGCCTTGCCGAACGCCGGGCGTTCTTCCTTCGGCACGTCCTTCATGCCCTTGATGATGGCGGGGATTGACCCGTTGCGCCCGACGTATTTCACGCGCAGGGCCTCGACCGCCGCCGCGTCCGCCGCCGTCGCGATTTCCTTCAGGCTCTCAGCCTTCGCATTCTCAAGTTCGGCAAGTGTCATTGTCTTCGCTCCTCACTTTACGCTCACGCCCACGGCCGAGCGAACCTTTTCCATGATCGGCGCGGCGGCGGCATGGGCCTTCGCCGCGCCCGCACGGAGGATGTCCTCCAGCGCGTCGGCATCCTTCGCCAGTTCCTCGCGACGGGCGCGGAACGGGTCGAACAGGCGGTGATAGGCTTCCAGCAACGCCTTCTTGGCGTGCCCGTAGCCATAGCCGCCGGCGCGGAAACTCGCCGCCATCTGCTCGACCTCATCCTTCGTCGCGAAGAGTTTGTAGAGTTCGTAAATCGAATTGCCCTCCGGCTCCTTCGGCTCTTCCATCGTCTTCGAGTCGGTGACGATCGCCATCACCTTCTTCTTGATGGACTTCGCGTCCTCGAAGAGTTCGATGGTGTTGTGGTAGGACTTCGACATCTTCTGCCCGTCCGTGCCGGGAATCGTCGCCACCGTGCCGGGGATGTAGGCGTCGGGGAGCTTGAACGTCTCGCCGTAGGCGTTGTTGAACTTCTGGGCGAGGTCGCGCGTCACCTCGAGGTGCTGCTTCTGGTCTTTCCCGACCGGCACGAGGTCGGCGTTCATCATCAGGATGTCCGCCGCCATCAGGACGGGATACGCGAACAGCCCGTGCGTCGCCTCAAGGCCGTGGGCGAGCTTGTCCTTATAGCTGTGACACCGTTCGAGAAGTCCCATCGGGGTCAGGCACGAGAGATACCACGCCAGTTCCTGCACTTCCGGCACGTCGCTCTGGCGATACATCACCGTCTTCTCGGGGTCGAGTCCGCACGCGAGGTAGTCGAGCGCCACGTCCCGCGTCGCCGCACGAAGCGCCGCGCCGTCGCGAACCGTCGTCAAAGCGTGGAAATTCGCAATAAACATGAAGTTTTCGCCCTTCTCCTGAAGGTCGAACATACTCTTCATCGCACCGAAGTAATTTCCCCAGTGCAACTTGCCCGAAGGCTGTATACCCGTCAAAATCCTCATGGGAGTGTATTATACCATAATTCGCAAAGGGGCGTTCTCGCGACAGTGATTTTGCATCCGCGGCAGTTTACTGTGTGGCAGTTTACTGTGACCGAAAACGGACACAATTCCTTATTCTTTTTCCTTCTTTTAAACCGGTTCTTGACTGCTTCCCGGGAACCTTCCATAGCAGCATCGCTATCGAATGCGAACGGTGAAGCCGACCCCGCCTAATCGAACGGCGACCTCCGCTTCTGGCGACGGAAATCCGTGACTCATCACATTCAGCAAGTTCCATTCGCGGCAAAAGAGTCCGTGTGGCAGACTTCCGCTCCACATGGCAAGAGGATGCTCCGAACCGTCCCGCAGCGCAAGCGAACGCGGCATTCCGTCTGAACCGAGGCGTAAGCGGAATATAATCGTCTGAAACCCTACCACACCTGGAAGAGTCTGCCGCCAGCCCGTCGATTCTTCGCGGACGAACCACTCGCCGCATTCCCAACCAAACGAGAGTCCACGTTCGTCGGGAGTGAGCCGTCCGTCTTCGTCCACATCAACCCCGAAAGACACCGTAAGAGCGTTTGTTTCGGAGGTGTGGAGAGTAAGTTGGACTTCGAGCAAGTCATCCGCCGCACTGGATGCTGTGAACGCCACATTCGTCGAGGTCTCGGTGTCTACGAACTCCGATTCCCCCAGCGGCGCGACTGTCACCCGAATGCCCGCGAGCGCGAACGCCGACGACAAGCCAATCAACAAACCAAGCAGTCTCTTCATCGTCCGTCCTCCGTTCAGTCAATCGCCCCCGTCGCCTTGAGTTCGAGATATTCCTTGCGGGGCTCTCCCGAAATGTAGTCGTCGCAAATTCCCGCCGTTGCTGTGTCATTGCGACGTATGGCGCACGTTCGTATTCGCGAAAGCAGATTGCTGTATGGCGGTTCGTCATAGTTCAGCATCATCGTCCGTTCCTGTGGCGTCATAATTGGCGTGACAAGAAAACGGATGCTCTCCCAGTCGTTCGTGTCGCAACCCCGTTCACAACGCGCAACCATCGCGGCGGTAAAGTTGGTATACACGCCAACGCCCGAAAAGGCGACTGCGCTCAACACTGTGAACCGCACGACCTCGTTTGTCCGATATTCATTCCAATCCCGCTCAACTGCCACATAATTGTTTGAGACAACCGGAATCAGTTCGCGGAACGGTTTCTCCGTGTCCGCATTTCCAACAAGACCATCACCCCCGCGAACACCCATGAACAGCGTCTCCGCGTCAAAATATGTGCTTGACCCATACACGCTGTCAACGCTTCTGTAGATAGTATTAAGCAAATTCGTTGAGGCAGGACACATCAGAGCCAGAATCGAGAGCACGGCAAATGTTATGATTTTCATATTATTCTCCTTGTTGAGGTTTGGTGTAGACACAAGATTCATCCATCATCTGCGTGGCAGTGCGCGACACTCCGTTTCGTCTCGCGCTAATGACCCATCCGTCATAATCGACGATGCCGCAATGACCCATTCCATGAGGATTAGGTCTCCCGCAAATCAATCCCGGCTCAGGGTATGAATCCCCACCAAGATGCTCCCACCCGGCAATTCTGGAAGAGCCGTTGGCCCAGTCATTCGCAAGTGGCGGATAGAATCGAGGGGCGGCGTAATGCCCCCTATCCACCATATGCATAACGGGGACTGAAAGCCCGGCCTCAATCGCAATGTCTGCAATGAAAATGTTGCACTTCCACTTTTCCTTGCGAATGCTGCAAAAGGGCGCTCGTGGAGACCACGGAAGATCATAGGTATATTCAGGACAATCGAGGTGTGATAAGGCCACGTTGCGAAGAGCCAGCAGTTCATCGGAAGAAGCTACACCAACATGATTCCGCATACCTCTTCTGTTCGGGCCACGTCGCTCGTAGATTGCAGCAATATGCGGCTCATTCTCAAGGTGAACGTACTCGACCTCGTTGGACTGGGTGGCGCAGACCGTGCGGGCGCGGAGC
>CAVFWY010000148.1:0-4714 GCA_963626175.1 Gemmiger sp. | reverse complement strand
TAGCCAATCATGGCGATGCGGCGCTTCTCGCCGGGCTTCAGTTCGCGAAGCCCGACCTTGCTCGTGGCGCATCCCGCCAGTGAAATGGCGGCGGCCGACCCGAAGATGAAATTGCGACGATTGATGTCCATCAGTTGAGTCCTTTCGACTTGAGGAACGCATACGAGGGGGTGATGGCCGAGAGGTCGTTGTCGTGCTTCTCGCACTCGACGACATACCACTCGACGCCGTCCGCCTTCGTCGCGGGAATGAGCTTGTCCCAGTCCACGCCGACCGCGCCTTCGCCGGGCTGGCCGAGGATCGCGTCAAACTTGCCCTTGCTGCCCATTCCGTTTTCCTTCGCATGGAGCGTCAGCGAGCGGTGCGGGAACTTCACGTACTGCTCGCACGGATCGAAGCCCGCACAGGTCGTCCAGCCGACGTCCTGTTCCATCTGGACGCGCTTGTCGGTGTGGGAGAAGAAGTAGTCCCAATACGACGTGCCGTCCGTCATCTTGACGAAGTGCTCCCACTGGTGGTTGTGGAGACCGACCTTGCAACCGAACTTGCCGGCGTCGTCCGCAGCCTTGTTGTAGTAGTCGCAGAGGCCCTTGATGAAATCGTCGGTCTCCGCGTTCGGCGCGGGCTGTTCGCGACCCCAGCTGCACTTCGGGGGCACGTTGCCGCCGCCGGGGCAGCAGATGAAGTGGTTGCCGTAGCCGAGCTCGAACTCGCAAGTCGCCGCGACCTTCTCGGGCGAGAACGCATCCCTGCCGACGTGCGTACCGCACGCGACGAGACCGTTGTCATCCAGCATCTTCTTGAGTTCCGCCGACTTGAAACCGTAGTAACCCGCGAACTCCACGCCCTTGTAGCCAATCTTGGCAACATCCGCAAGAGCCTTCGCGAGACCGACCTGCTTGATGTAGCCGCGAATCGAATAGAGCTGGAGGGCTATCTTGGGGTCACTGTCACACAGCCCGAAGCTGCAGCATCCGGGAAACGCAACCGCCGCGCTCGCAGCCGTAAGGCCGCCGAGGAAATTCCGACGAGTCAGATTCATGTTTTTGTTTACCTTTCTTTGTTCTTTATTTTTGGTTTGTTGTCTTCTTTTCAAAAGACTTTCAACATTATAGCACAAGTGACTTTTCGATTCAACCCCCACAGGGAAAAAGTCTCCGACGACTCATCCTCTGGTGCGCACCAAAAGTTTCCGACACTATCAGAAGGACTACTCGCCGCGCAGGGAAACGGGGCCGAGAATGCCGCTCGGCTGGAGTTTGTCATCCTTGTCCCAGTGCTTCCACGTCGTAAAGGTGTGGCGACCGGTCGGGGAGGTCTTGCCCTCCTTCACCCATTTCGGAATCTCCTTGACGCCAATTTCCTTGACTCCGTTCTTCACTTCCCCGACCCATTCGCAGTCGTCCGCGAACTGGCGGTCGTCGCCAATGAGGCGGTTCGCCCAGAGGTTCGCGACGCGAATCCTGAGGTCGAGCGGCTTCCCTTCCGAGACGGCGTCCGTGACGTCCACGCGGAACGGCGGCTTCCAGAGGACGGGATACGTCTTTCCATTGACCGTCACCTCCGCGAAGTGCTTGACATTGCCGAGGTCAAGGACGATGCGTCCGCCCGGTCGCCGCTCGGCGGCGACCCCTTCCCACGGAATCGACTTCTCGTAGGTCGCGATGCCGGAGAAGTAGCGAACGCCCTCGTTCGCGTGTTCAGACCACGAGCCGAGCCGGTCGAATACAACTGTTTCGTCCGCGCCCTTCGCAAGGCGGTTGGGGAGGAAGCCGTGCGGGAACTTCACCGTCCACGCGCCTTCGATAGGCTGCGTAGCAACAGCCGTCTTCGGACGCGGCGGCGGCATCGCCGTCGGAATTTCCTCCCCTTCCGCAGGTGCGCGGCGGAACACGACGAACTTCGAGCCGCAGACCGTGAACGGAATCTCGACGTGCGTCCGTCCGTCACGGACGAACCACCGCTCCGCCGCCGTCTTCGTCCCCGTCTCCGCGTCCCAGAGTTCGGGGACGCGCCCCACCTGACGGAAGGAGAGTGTCGCCGTCGTCACCTCCCTGTTCGGCATCGCGACGAAATACCAGTCCGCCGACGCGTTGGCGCGATGAATCCACTGGATCTTCGCCCCTGAGGAGTTTTGCTCGGCCGTGACGTTCGGTGCGACGCCCAGCGACGCGAGCGCGTCGGCGGGAGAGCCTTCAAGAACACCCTTCGCCCAGAGCGCGTCCGCGAGTTTCCTCACCCTCGAATCGCCCTCGCGCCCCCACTTGAGACCCGGTGCGCGAACGGGCTTGCGCGACCACGCGACCGTCGCCCCCTTCTCCCGCAGCCAGATGACCAGCTCCATCATCTCGGGCGACACCGCCTCGACGGGCGGCATCACGAGCAGACGGTAGCGTGTGCCGCCCGGCACGACGACGCACCCCTGCTTGTCAACATTCAGCCGATACATCGCGTCCGTCGGGCAGACGTCGAACGCATACCCGTTGGGAAGCGTGAAGAACGAAGAGCCGCCGCGCTGTCCGTCCGTATTACCGCCCTGGTTTGGGGCTTCCTCACCCGCGAAGAAGAGCACATCCGCCTGAAAAGTGCCGCGCTGGAGCATGAACTGGCAGCGCGTCTGGTAGGCGAGCCAGCCCGGCACGAACTCCCACCACGTTTGCGTACGGTCGAAGTGCATCCCCCAGCGCCCCATCGTCATGCCCGGCAGATACCTGTCATCCGCCCACGGCTGGTGGACGAAGCGGTGGTAGATGATGCGGTTCACACCGTTCGCGTAGGCGGAGTCGCCCTGCGCCTTGATGGAGAACGGCGTCGTCAGCCAGCGGCCCGTGCCAGGTCCCGGATCGCCGGTGAAGGACTCCGCGCCGCAAACCATCTTCCCCCAGACGTGGGCGACGGACGAGACGAACCGCGAGTTGCCGCAACCTGTCCCGTAGGGGTAGGACGCATTGCTCCAGAACTCGGACATGGGGATGTCGGCGTATTCGCCATACTGAAGATTGTCCGCCGGGCAGTTTCCGTAGGGTTCGAGGGAAAGTTTCAGTCCGTACTGGTGGCACTTGCGGGCGAGTGCGCCCGCATAGTTCTCGGCGAAGAGGTCGGCGACGACGCGGCGGAAGTCCTCAAGGAAGCGTTCCGTTGTTGCCGCGTCGTCGATGGCGAACCCTGCGAACGCGGGGAGGTAGGGGCGAAGCGAATAGCCGCGACGGAGGCAGAACTCCTCCTCCATCTTCTGCGTCCAGTTCTGCGAACCGACCTCATAGGAATCAACGAGAATGTTGTTAAACCCAGACCGGACAGCCCCGGCGAGCGAACCGAGTTCGCGGCAGAGCCGCGCCGCATACTGCTCGAAGTGATAGTCGAGGGCTTCGGCGGAAAGCTTATCCACCTCAAGCCCGCCGCCAAACTTGGAGGCGGGGTGGTTCTGCTGTCCGCTGCAGAGATAGCCGATGCGCATGATCGTCCATTCGCCGGCGGGCGCGTCCCACTCGAACGAGCCGTCGGGCTTCAGGAAGTCCGTGACGTCACGCACGGCGTTTTTCGGAACAACCTGGTCGGATGCCGTCGCCACCGTGCCGGGTGTCGTCTCCAGCCGCTGCTTGAACGTCTTCGCCGCGAGATTGGAGAGCCGCCAGCCGAGCGTGGGACGCGCCTCGCGGAACTTCGCCTTTACGTTCGGGCTTTTGAGTTTCGCCCGCAACGCCCGCATCGTCGTCCGCTTCGGGAACGAGTGGATGCGCAGCCCCTTGTCGCCCTGCCCCGACCGCGCCAGCACGACGCCGAAACTCTCGAAGGGACGGAACTCCACTCCGTCGTCGGAAATCTCAAGCGTCATTTCCGCGTCAGCAATCCACGCCCAGCCGTAGTCCAGACTGAACGTGATGCCCGCCGCCTCGAAGGGCGCGGCGGATGCGAGCGTGAAGCCGTCGCCCTCCGTGGTCAGCGTCGTGCTCACGCCATCGAACTTCACCAAGTCCGCCGGGGGCGTGGGGAACGCGAACACGCCGATGTCGGCGTAGAAGCCGTGGTCGTTCGTCTCGCGGGGAAGCCGCAGCGAGACGCGCCCCGGACCGGTGGCGGAGGCAAGGCGGCAGGTGACGCGCTTCATACCGTTCGAGGGCGGATTCCACGGCCCGCCCGAACTCGACCACCCCGAGCAGTTCGGCACGCAGATCTCAAGTCCGAGCCGCCGCGCCTCCGAGGCGGCGTGGCGGAGCGTCTCGAACCACGCGGGCGAGTTGAACGCGACGTCCCCGGACGGCACGGCGCAGCCCGCGTCGAACATCTGCACACCGCCGATGCCCGCCTTCGCGAGTTCCTCGAAGTCGCGCGTGATTCCCTCCTTCGTGACGTTGCCGTTCATCATGTGATACCACGTGTGCGGACGCGCCGTGCGCGGCGGATTCGCAAATCCGTCCGCAAGCGAAAGCGTCCGCGCACCGCAGGGCATCGCGAGGGCAAGTAGGCAAAGACACTCCTTGACGAGGGCAAGCGCACATTTCATCCTCTTCGAGTTCACCATATAACCTCCTGTCATTGGAAAAACACCTTCGCATTTTACCATATTTCACCGTCACGCGATAGTCCGATCGATTCAAGTCATTCTTCCCATCGGTGGGCGGTCATCGCTCAGGTGAGTCACGCTGCCCTGCCGGGGGTTTTCAGTCTGCCGCGCCACGGCGCAGGGCGCTGCGGAGCGCCCGCATGCGCGGGT
>CAVFWY010000147.1:0-4726 GCA_963626175.1 Gemmiger sp. | reverse complement strand
TGCGGCGACTGGCAGGTCTCCACCAACCGCTTCCCCGACTTCGCCGCGCACGTGCAGAAAGTTCACGACCTCGGCATGAAATACATGATTTGGTATGGTGTGCCGATGATCGGGCAGAGGAGCGTGAACAACGATCGGTTCAAGGGCAAGTATCTCTGGAGCGAAGGCGGCCGCTGGGCGGGGTTCTCCTGCCTCGACCCGCGCTTCCCAGAGGTTCGCGCTTTCCTCTGCGACCTCTACGAGAAGGCGATGCGCGACTACGATCTCGACGGACTTAAGCTCGACTTCATCGACTCCTTCGGCTTCCGTGGGGAAGACCCTGCCGTCCGGGAGAACTACGCCGGGCGCGACATCCGCTCGCTCTCCGAGGCCGTCGACCGCCTGATGAAGGAGGTGCATTCGCGCCTCACGGCCGTCAAGCCCGACGCGCTCATCGAGTTCCGCCAGTCCTATGTCGGTCCCGGCATCCGCCAGTACGGCAACATGCTGCGGGCGTCGGACTGCCCCGGTGACCTGCTCGCGAACCGCTGCCGCATCGCGAACCTTCGCCTCACCTCCGGCACGACGGCCGTTCACGCCGATATGCTCGAGTGGAATGCGGCGGATACGGTTGAGAACGCGGCGCGATTCGTCCTCTCGTCAATGTTCGGCGTAATCCAGTATTCGATGATGCTGCGCGACCTGCCGGATGACCACCGGAAGATGGTCGCGCACTGGCTCGGCTTCACGAAGGCGCACCGCGACACGCTCCTGAAGGGTGCGTTCCGTCCGCGTCACTTCGAGGCGTTCTATCCCGTCATCGAAGCGGAGTCGGCTGCGGAGCGCATTGTCGCGGTCTACAACGGCGTGACGGTGGCGGACTGCGGCGCGGCGGACAAGCCCGTCTATCTGATCAACGGGAGCGGCGAAAGCCGTCTCACTCTTCGGCTCGCGGCGAAACCGAAGTCCGTCGCGGCGTTCGATACCGTCGGGAATCCCGTGCAGGCTCCCGAACTTGTCGCGGGCGCACAGGATGCGGTCGTCCCCGTTTCGGGCTACCTTCGGATTGAGTGGTAAGCGGCATGAAGTCGAATCGCGAAATCAAGGACGAGGCGCGGACGCTCCTTCGTAAAACCCCGTGGGGCTGGCGCGTTCTCTGCATCGGCATGATTGTCGTAGTCGGTTGGTCTCTCGTGATGAAGGCGCTTGCCTCCTGGCTTGTGTCGGAAGGCGTTCAAACCTGGTCGGACTACGCAAACGCGGCGTTTCGGGCGCGGCTTTCCGGGCTTGACTTGGCGATACCCTCCCTGCGCGTGGCGGTTTACATGACGGTGGCGACGGCGTTCGTGACCTTCATCAACTGGATTTTCTGTGGGGCGAAGACGTTTGCGACGAGTTCGGCGACGCTGTGCGCCGTGACGAAAGGCGCGTCGCCGAACTGGTTCAGGTCGGCACTGTCGGGCTTTGCGCGTCCGTTCGGAATGTTCAGCTTGATGTTCTTCTGGGTTCTCCGCATCGTGTGGTGGTTCTATCTCGGTGGAATCGTCATCGGTGCAGGGGCGGGCATCTTCAGAGGCTTTCGCATCGTTGCCGTGCCCGCATTCGTCGTGGCGACGGTCGGCATCGTCTGCGTCTGCATTGCGTTCTCCGTCGTCGCCGCCTATCGCTATCAATTCGTCTGGTTCGTCAAGGTCCGGCATCCCGACTGGGGGGCGAACAGATGTCTCAACGAGTCGCGGCGGCTGATGGAAGGGAAGAAGTGGGCCTCCTTCCGGCTCGACTGCGCCTACTGGAAGCCGATTGCGCTCTGGCTGGCGGGGCTGTTTGTTTTCACCGCGCTGTGCGCTGCCGTGCATTTTCTGGAGCCAGTCTTCACCCTGCTCGGTCTGCTGGTGTCGCTCTCGTTCCTGTTCCTTTTTGCCTTTGGCCTTTATCTTGGGCTTTACATCAACTTCGGTCAGGCGATATTCTATCGCGATCTATTGGCGGAGGCGAAGTGATGCAGGTTCTTCTGATGCTTCTCGCAGCGGTTGTCGGGTTCGCCCTCGGTGCGCTCGTGGTTTGGGCGTTCTGCGCGGCGAAAGTCGCGTCCCTCCGCGCCGCGCTTCGGGTGGGCGAGGAAGTGCGCGGCGAAACGGAACGCCGCACGGCGGAGGCGATGCGGACGCTGCTCGCGCAGGTTTCGAGCGTGACCGCCGAGAAACTCGCCGAGCGCGAGAAAGCCCTGAACGAGACAAACGGAACGCAAGTCCGCGCCCTGCTCGAGCCGCTCTACCGTCAGTTGGAGTCGTTCCGCACGGCGGCGAACGAGTCCGCGAAGGCGACGCAGAAGGTGGAAGGGGAGATACGCTCCCACTTCGACGCGCTGAAGGGGACGGCGGTGCGCTTCGAGCGCGAGGCGACGGGGTTCGTCGCGGCACTTCGGAGCGGGAACAAGAAACAGGGCCTGTGGGGCGAAAACGTGCTGGCGGACGTGCTGCGGCGGTCGGGGCTCGTCGAGGGCGAGCACTTCGTGACGCAGACGGGGACGGGTGCGGGCGACATTCCCGACGCGGTGATTTTCGACGCGGTGAGCGCGAAGATGATGGTTGTCGATGCGAAGACGAGCCTGAAAGACTACCTCGACGCCTACAATGCGGAGGACGAGGCGGCGCGAAACGCCGCGCTCAAGCAGCACCTTGCGAGCATGCGGAAACACGTGCAGGAGCTCGCCGACAAGAATTATCCGGCGAACGGGCGGCAGTTGCGTGACGGCTACACCTATGTCGAACTCGTGGCGATGTTCGTGCCGTGCGATGGAATGCTTGAGGAGGCGATTCGGCTTGACCCGAAGTTCCCGCAGTTCGCCTACGAGCGCGGCGTCGTGCTCGTCACGCCCCTTACCCTGCTCGGCTACCTCTGGCTGATTGCGCGGGGGTGGAGCAAGTTCAACCTCGACCGCAACTGCGAGCGGATTTTCGAGCAGGCGAAACTGCTTGTCGAGCGCGTGGACAAGCTTTTTACGAGCCTTGAGGCGGCGGGCAAGAAGATGAAGTCCGCTTCGGAGGAACTGGAAGAGACGCTGAAACTCGCCGCGCAGGACGGTTCGGGACGCTCCATCAAGGGCCCTGCCCTGCGGATTTGCAAGCTGGGCGGAAAGCCCGACAAGGGTCTGAAGTCCGCCGCGCTGACGCAGACGGGAGTAGAAGGAGAAGGGGAGTCGGTATGATCGCGAAGCTGATTCTTGAGAAGAAGCGCGAGGGTCACGCCCTCGGCAGTGCGGAGATCCGCGAGTTCGTCGAGGGGTTCGTGCGCGGCGAAATCCCCGACTACCAGATGAGTGCGCTCGCGATGGCAATCTGCTGTCGCGGCATGAACGAGCGCGAGACCGCCGACCTGACGCGGGCGATGATGAACTCGGGGCGGTGCCTTGACTGGACGATGCCGACCGCCGATAAGCATTCGACGGGTGGCGTCGGCGACAAGCTTTCGCTCGTCATCCAGCCGCTCGTCGCCGCGTGCGGGCTTGCAGTGCCTTCTTTGGTTGGACGCGGCCTCGGGCTGACGGGCGGCACGGCGGACAAGCTGGAGACGATTCCCGGCTACAACGCCGCGCTTTCGCTGGACGATTTCCAGAAGGTCGTCGCAGATGTCGGCGTGGCGATGGCCGTGCAGACGGACGAGATCACCCCGGCGGACAAGAAACTCTACGCCCTTCGGGACGTGACGGGGACGGTCGCCTCGATTCCGCTCATCACGGCTTCCATCCTCTCCAAGAAACTTGCGGAAGGTGCGGGGACGCTCGTCTTCGACGTGAAGTGCGGTTCGGGCGCGTTCATGAAGACGCGCGAAGAGGCGACGGAACTCGCCCATTCGCTTGTGGCGGGCGCACGGGCGGCGGGGCGCAAGGCCGCCGCGCTCGTCACCGACATGAATGCACCGCTCGGCTTCGCCGTCGGCAACGCGAACGAAGTCGCCGAGGCGCTCGCCATGCTGGAGGGAAGGGACGAAGCGCGTCTTGCGCCGACGGTCGGGCTGTGCGTCGAACTCGCCGCGCTGATGGTGTCGCTTGCGAAGGATGTTCCGCTCGACGCGGCGCGTGAGGAGTGCCGCGCACGACTGGCGGACGGCACGGCACGCGCGAAGTTCCGCGCCATGGTCGTGGCGCAGGGCGGCGACCTCGACCGATTCGCGGCACTTCTTGCGAAGCCGACCTTCAAGTTCCGCATTCAGGCGATGCGCTCCGGGTTCGTTGCGGCGATTGACGCGGAGAAAGTGGCGCGTGTCGCCTTCCAGCTTGGCGCGGGCAGGGAGAAGGCGGGCGACCGCATCGACCCGCTTGCCGGTGTGACGCTCGCCGTGAAGCGCGGCGACCGCGTCGCCGTCGGTTCGCCGCTCGCCACGCTCGAGACGACGCGCGAGCCGGACGCTCTCGAGCGGAACGCGGCGGAACTTCTCAAGGCGTTTGCGATTTCTTCGGAAGAAGCCGCGCCGACCGACCTCATCCTCGAGCGCATCGCATGAAGACGAAGTACCATCGCCTGCCGTTCGAGATTCTTCACGAAGACCGCGACGTCATCGTCATCGACAAGCCGGCGGGTCTTCTGACGACCCATACGAAACTCGTCGGACGCATCGCCCGCGAGACGCAGCTGACGGCGGAGAACCTGCTGAACGACTACGTCCGCAAGGGTCAGTTGCGCAGTTCAAAGCGCGTGTGGCTCGTGCATCGGCTTGACCGCGAGACGAGCGGGGTGATGATGTTCGC
>CAVFWY010000146.1:0-4742 GCA_963626175.1 Gemmiger sp. | reverse complement strand
TAGTTGATGTTCGCGCCGGGGGCGATGCCGATGCCGCCCACCGTCGCCGCGAGCGCGTCCGAAACGTAGTCGCCGTTCAGGTTCAGCGTGGCAATCACGTCATACTCCGCCGGGCGCGTCAGGATCTGCTGGAGGAACGCATCGCAGATGCAGTCCTTCACGACGATCTCGCGTCCCGTCTTCGGGTTCTTGAAACTGCGCCACGGGCCCTTGTCGATGAGTTGCGCACCGTATTCGCGGCTCGCGAGTTCGTAGCCCCAGTCGCGGAACGCGCCCTCGGTGAACTTCTGGATGTTCCCCTTGTGGACGAGCGTGACGGACTTGCGGTCGTTGGCAATCGCGTAGTCGAGCGCGGCACGGACGAGCCGCTCCGTCCCCTCGAGCGACACGGGCTTGATGCCGATGGAAGCCGTCTTCGGGAAGCGAATCTTCTTCACGCCCATCTCGCCAAGGAGAAAGGCCTTCACCTTCTCGACTTCGGGCGTTCCGTTCATCCACTCGATTCCGGCATAGATATCCTCGGTGTTCTCACGGAAAATCACCATGTCGGTGAGTTCGGGACGCTTCACGGGGGAAGGCACGCCCTTGAACCAGCGCACGGGACGAAGGCAGACGTAAAGGTCGAGTTCCTGACGCATCGCCACGTTGATGGAGCGGATGCCGCCGCCGACGGGGGTCGTCAGCGGGCCCTTGATCGAGACAAGGCAGTCGCGGCACGCATCGAGCGTCGCCTGCGGCAACCATTCGCCCGTCGCCTTGAACGCCTTTTCCCCGGCGAGGACTTCCTGCCATTCAATCTTGCGGTCGCCGCCGTAGGCTTTCTCGACCGCCGCGTTCCAGACGGTCATCGCCGCCCGCGTGATGTCGGGTCCCGTGCCGTCCCCCTCAATGAAGGGAATAATCGGATTCTCGGGGACGCACAGCCGTCCGCCCTGCATGGTAATCTTCTCACTCATGGCTGGATTCCTGTGTAAGTGTCAGATGTTGAGCGCGGTCTTGCTCCACGGCTCCTTGCCCGCGAGAAGCGACGGGGTCGTCATTTCCGGCGGCACGGGGATGCCGAGCATCTGCAGTGCCGTCGGGGCAATCGCGGAAAGTTTCGCGAGCGGGGTCAGGCGGACACCTGCCGCGTCATTCGCGACGTAGAAGCAGTCCACGAGATTCAGCGTGTGCGAAGTCTTCGTCAGCCCCGTCTTGTAGTCCACCATCTGCTCGGCGTTGCCGTGGTCGGCGTAGATGAGCACGTGCGCGTCGAGTTCGAGCAAGCGCGGCAGAATCTTGCCGATGCACTCGTCCGTCACCTCGACCGCCTTCGTCGCAGCCTTCAGGTCGCCCGTGTGACCGACCATGTCGCAGTTCGCGTAGTTCACGACGATGAACCCGTAGGGATTGTTCTCCAGGCGGCGGAGCAGTTCGTCCGTCACGTTGTAGGCGTCCATCTCGGGATGCGAGGCGAACGTCGCGGGGTCGAAGCGCGACTTCACCTCGACCTGGTCTTCGCCCTCGGAAGGCGTCGTGGACTTGCCGTTGAAGAAACTCGTGACGTGGCGGAACTTCTGGGTCTCCGCGAGACGGAGCTGGCGGATGCCGGCCTTCGAGACGACCTCGCCGAGGAGGTTATCCATGCCGCCGCCCGCGCCCATCGCGCCGAGCAGGTAGTCCTCGAACTCGTCCCAGTAGCGCGTGAAGCCGAGGAAAGTCACCTTCGGTCGCGCACTGCGCTCGCCCGCGTAATCGTCGCACACGAACGCCTGCGTCAGCTGAATGGCGCGATCCTGACGGTAGTTCGTGTGCATGATGACATCGCCGTCCTTTACGCCCGCATAGTCGCCGATCACGTAGCAGGGGATGTATTCGTCGGTCATCGGCGCACCGTCGGGCGTCTTGCCGCTTTCGTATTCGGCCTTCACCGCCTCCTCGACCGTCGCGGACTTCTTGCCCTTGCAGCTGACGATGCAGTCGTAGGCCTCGCTCGTGAGCGTCCAGTTCTTCACACGGTCCATGCCGTAGTAGCGACCCATCGCCGTGCCGATCTTCGCGTTACCGACGGTGGCGAGTTCCTGTTTCAGGCGGGCGACGTATTCGAGCGTCGAACGCGGCGGCGTATCGCGGCCGTCGAGGAACGGATGGACGACGATGCGCCCTTCGGGGAACTCCTGACGGGCGCGGCGCATCAGCTTGAAGAGGTGCTCCTGATGGGCGTGAACGCCCTCGTCCTGCAGAAGCCCGAAGAAGTGGAACTGGGAATTGTTCTTCTTCCAGTTCGCGATGAGGTTCGCCCACTTCGGGGACTTGAAGAGCTCGCCCGACGAAAGCCCGTCGTCAATGCGCTTCAGTTCCTGGACGACGATGCGCCCCGCGCCCATGTTGAGATGGCCGACTTCGGAACTGCCCTGATAGCCGTCAGGAAGCCCGACCGCCTCGCCGCAGCAGTCAAGCAGACAGTGCGGATAACGGGCGCGAACCTGGTCGATGACGGGCGTCTTCGCACCGTAAACAGAGTTGCCGTCCTGACGGGGGTTGATGCCCCAGCCGTCGCGAATAATCAGAACTACGGGTCTCATTTTATTCTCCTTTTGCAATAATCGTTTGAAATATGTCGTTTTCCAAGCCTTATGACTGCGGAAGCTTGCTCAGGATCGTGAGCACTTCATCGCCCTTTTCGAGCGAACGGTCGAGTTGGAAGAGAAGGCGCGGCGTGAACTTCAGCCGAACCTCGCGGTTGATGATCGCCTGAAAGCGCCGCGCATTGTGCTGAAGGTGATGGAGTGCCGTCTCCTTCAGCGCATCGTCGCCGAAGACGGAAATGCCGACCGTCGCGTCGCGAAGGTCTTTCCCGCACGAGACGCCGGTCACCGTAATCAGCCCCGGCGCAACCGTGTCGCCCTGCATGACCGTGCGCATCGCGTCCGCGATGACACGCTTCAACAGGCTGTTCACCCGCTCTAACCGATCGACGCTCACAGACTCCTCGGCAATTCTTCGAGCAGATAGCACTCGATGACGTCCCCGACCTGGAAGCCCTCGTAGTTGGCGAAGCACACGCCGCACTCCTGCTGCCCGGTCACTTCCTTCACCTCGTCCTTGAAGTGACGAAGCGTCTGAACCTTGCCGTCCCAGACCTGCTGCTTGTTGCGGAGGATGCGGAAGCGCTCCTTCGCCACGAGCGAGCCGTCGAGCATCTGCGAACCGGCGATCTTGCCGAGCTTGCCGATGTCGTAGATCGCCTTGATTTCGGCGTGCCCCTTGACGACTTCCTTGTATTCCGGCGGCAGGAGGTCGAGCATGCACTGCTTGACGTGATCCAGCAACTCGTAGATGATGCGGAAGGAGTTGATCCTCACGCCGTCGTGCCGCGCCTGCTGCTGGACGCCCGCGTCGTTGTTGATGTCGAAGCCGACGATGACGGCCTTTCCGGCGGCGGCGGACTTGACGTCCGTCATCGAGACGTTGCCCGTGCCCGTGCCGATCACGTTCAGGGCGACCTTCTCGCTCTTGATCTGATTGAGGGCCTCCACGATGGCCTCGAGCGAACCCTGGGTGTCGGACTTGACGATCACGTTCAGTTCGCGCTTGCCCTCGGCCGCCATGCGGCTCATCAGGGCGTCGAGCGTCGCCGCCTTCGAGGTCGAGAGTTCCTGCTCCTTGCGTTCCTGCGCCGTCTGCTCGGCGAGCGTCCGCGCCCGCTTCTCGTCCAGCATCACGCGGAACTCCGCGCCCGCGTCCGGAACGCCCGAAAGGCCCGTGCACTTCACGGGCATCGCAGGCGGAGCCTCCTTCACGCGGCGGCCGTGGTCGTCGATGAGCGCACGAACCTTGCCGAAATGCTCGCCGATGAGAATCGCGTCGCCCACCTTGAGCGTACCGCCCATCACGAGCAGCGTGGCGCACGGCCCGAGCCCCTGCTGGAGTTCCGACTCGATCACGTAGCCGTTGGCGCGGCGATTCGGGTTCGCCTGAAGTTCAAGAACCTCCGCCTGGACGAGGATGTTCTCGAGCAGCGAATCCACGCCCTCGCCCGTGACGCCCGAGACGGGACAGCAGATGATGTCGCCACCCCAGTCCTCCGGCGTAAGCCCGCGCTTCTGAAGCTGCTGCTTGACGCGATCGACGTTCGCCGTCGGCTTGTCGCACTTGGTGATCGCCACCATGATCTGAACGCCCGTCTGCCGCGCCACGCGAATGCACTCCTCCGTCTGCGGCATGATGCCGTCGTCCGCCGCGATGATCAGAACCGCAATGTCGGTAATCTGCGCACCGCGCGCACGCATCGCGCTGAACGCGGCGTGTCCCGGCGTATCGAGGAAGGTAATCTTCTTGCCCGCGATCTCGACTTGATAGGCGCTGATCTGCTGGGTGATGCCGCCCGCTTCGCCCGCCGCCACGTGCTCCTTGCGGATCCAGTCCATGAGCGTCGTCTTGCCGTGGTCGACGTGCCCGAGGAACGTGACCACCGGCGCGCGGGGCTTCAGCGTCTCCGGCGGATCCTCCGGGATGAGGTCGTCCGCGTCAATCGCCTTCAGCACGGGCTTGGAAGCCGCCTTGTCGCGCGCATGCTCGATAATCACCTTGAAGCCGTATTTCTCGGCGATCTTCGTCGCGACGTCCGGCTCGACGCGCTGGTTGATGGAGGCCAGCACCTTGAGCATCATGAGGTCGGCAATCAGGCGGTTCGGCTTGATGCCGAGTTTCGCCGCGAGATCCTTCACGATGACCGCGCCGCGAATCGAAATCTCCTTCGC
>CAVFWY010000145.1:0-4749 GCA_963626175.1 Gemmiger sp. | reverse complement strand
ATTCGTCGAGAACCTGCACGGAATCTTCCGCCGCGAGACGCGCCGCGACGACGTCACCGCCCGTACCGCGTCCCGAGAGGCGGTCGCCGCCGAGGAGCGTGAACGGTCCGCCCGCCAGCCCCGTCGCCGCGTCCGTATCCGCGAGCACGAAGCGCAGGTCTTCGCCAAAGGCGCGGTTGACCCCGTGAGCCATGGCGGAACCGGCTCCGCCGATGCCGATCAGAAGCATGGATGACGCAGCGTTCATTTGAAGAATCCTCCGAACAGGTTCTTGAGGAAGGGCTTTTCCTCGTAGTTCTGGTGGGCGTAGAGCAGGGCGCCGGCGATGGTCGCGAACGAACTCGGAAAGGTCTCGTCCGCAAGCCCGTCCACGCGAATCGGATTCCCGATGCGGACGCTTGCGCCGAGTTCGCGCCGGACGAGTTCGTCGATGTTCCTCATCGCCGCGCCGCCGCCCGTGAGGATCACGCCGGAATGGAGACGGGCGAGTAGGTCGCGTTCCTCGAGCGTCTCGCGAATGACGGCGAACAGTTCGCGCATGCGGGCGTTGACCACGGTGTCGAGCGCGCGCCGCGAGACGGTGCGCGACTCCATCAGCGGCGAAGAGCCCTGGATCTTCACGCGGGCGGACTCGTCGTCCTCCGCGCCCAGCGTGGCGGAAGCCTCGTGGATCTTGAGGTCTTCGGCCTGCGACTGCGTCGTCTGGAAGGCATGGGCGATGTCGTTCGTCACGTGGTCGCCGCCGACGCCGATGACGCCGGCCGTCGCGAGATAGCCGTCGGAATAGACCGCATAGCCCGTGGAACCGCCGCCGATGTCGAGCACGAGCGCGCCGTTCTTCCGCTCGTAGTCCTCGAGGACGGCGTCCGCCGCGCACGTCGCGGCGAAGAGCGGCTCGCGGATTTCGAGGTGTGCGCCGCTCGCGGCCGTCCGCGCATCCTCGATGCGGTTGTGGTCGGCGTGGATGTGAAGGGTGTTGTGCTTCAGCACGCGCCCCGCCATGCCCTTCGGCGCGGCGATGCCGCCGAGCGTGTCGAGTTCGTAGTCGCGGTCGACGATGTCGAGCAGTTCGCGGTCGCGGGGAAGGGCCATCTGCCGCGAACTCTCGCCCACTTCGGCGATGTCGTCCGCCCCGACGCGGTCGCCCTCGACCTGCGTCATGCCCGAATAGGGGTCGGCCTTCACGTGCTGGCCCGAAACGGTGAGAAAGGCATTGCCGATCGAGATGGACGAGCCGGTCTTCTCCTGCTGCCGTTCGATTTCGCGGAGCACGCTCCGGATGGAGCGCGTCGCCTGGTGGATGTCGAGAATCTGGCTCTTGCGGACGCCCGCCGAGGGAATCTCGGCGTGGCAGGTCACGCGAAGGCGTCCGCCCGTCTCCGCTTCGCCGATGGCGAGCACGGTTCGCGTCGTGCCGATCTCAAGTGCGGCGTAAATGTTGTTCATGGGATCTTTTCCTTCGTGTCGGCGAAAACCCTGTTCGGCATCGTCGCGTTCCAGATGGTGACGCCGTCGGCCGCCCTGGTGCGCATCGCATCGCGCAACTGGCGCAGCCGCCTGACGAGATTGCCCCGGTTGGCGGCGGTCGGGTTGTCCATGCCCTCCCAGGCGATCTTCGCCCGCGCGTAGTTGCCGAACGTGGCGACCAGCCAGTCGGGATGCGTCGCATCCACCTCGAGGATCCGCAGGTCGGCGAACTCGGCGTCGGAGGCGACCTCGATCAGTCGCAGCGCGGAAAGCGAGCGGTCGGCGAGCCTCTTGCCGAGGGGCGTCGCCCCTTCGGCGGTTTCGCGGATGACGGGCAGGGTGCCCGTGCCGCGAAAGCTCCTGAAGACGATGCCGTCGGAATCGGCGACCCTGCCCGTCTCGGTGCGTTTCTTCGCGAGATTCAGCCGCACTTCGGGCGTGCGCTCGACGACGGCGATTTCGACGCGGTTCGGCAGGTGGCGCGTGACGGCGAGCGAGCGGATGGCGGGATGCCGCCTGAGGCACTCTTCGCGGCGCGCGGCGTAGTCGATTCGCGCAAGGTTCGCGCCGTTGGTGAGGCCGAACATGCCGGCGATGACGTCGGCCTTGACGAGTTTTCCCGAGGTGATGGAGACCTGTTCCGTCACGTCCGTGACGACGCATTGCTCGAGATAGAGGTCGCGTAACTTTGCGTAGGCGAATGTCACGCCGCCGACGAGGGCGGCGACGAGAACGAGCGCGAGGATCGCGAGAACGCCGCGCTTGCCTTTCTTCCGTTCGATTTTGTTGACCTTCATGCTGTTTGTTCTGGGGAATGGGGCGGGTTGTCAGTCATGTCGGGCGGAGGCGAGAATGCGGTCGCAGACTTCCGCGAACGTCAGCCCCGTGCGCATGCCGGCCTTCGGCACGAGCGAGTGGGCGGTGAAGCCGGGGGAGGTGTTCAGTTCGAGCACGTAGCACGCGCCGTCGGGGGCGACGCGGAAGTCGACGCGCGTCACGCCGCGGCAGCCGACCGCCGCGTAGGCGTCGACCGCCAGTTTCTGAAGTCGTGCCGCGAGTTCGGGTTCTTCAAGGAAGGGATAGCGCGTCTCGTTCGACTTGTATTTCTCGTCATAGCCATACCAGCCGCCCGGCGCGACGATCTCGATGACGGGCAGGGCTTCGCCGTCAATCACGCCGACCGTCATTTCGCGTCCGGGGATGAACGCCTCGACGAGCGCGTCCGTTCCGCCGCGACGCATCGAGGCGAACGCGGCTTCGAGCGCGGCGGGCCATCCTGCGTCAGTCGTCACCTTCGAGATGCCGACCGACGAGCCGTCGCACGGCGGCTTCACAACGACGGGCAGGGGCAGGGGCGGGCGGGCCGCGTTGCGCGGGGCGAGCGCCCATTCCGCCGTCGGCACGCCGCACTTCTCGAGAACCTCCTTCGTGCGCACCTTGTCCATCGCGATTTGCGAGGCGCGCGCCCCGGGGCCCGTGTAGGGAATCCGCCGCGCATCGAGCGCGGACTGAACGCCGCCGTCTTCGCCCCAGCCGCCGTGGAGGGCGATGTAGACCCTGTCCACGCCGTCGGGAAGCCCGTCCAGACTGTCGTCCGTCAGGTCGACCGGTGCGACTTCGTATTTGCCGAGCGAAGCGAGCGCCTCGGCAATGTTCTTGCCGCTCGCCAGAGAAACGGCGCGTTCGTTCGACGTGCCGCCCATCAATACCGCCACTTTTTCCATTTGCCCGCTATTATACCATAAAACAGAGGCTCCAATTTGGTATAATACGCGGCGTTTCGACTATGAAAGCACTTGTTCAGACATTCTTGGACGGCGGCCCAGTGATGTGGCCGATTCTCGGTCTTTCCATCCTCGGCCTTGCGATTCTCATCTGGAAGGCCCTTGAGTTCCGCGCCGGGCGGCGCGGGCGGCGCGGCCTCGGCGTCGTTTCGACGATCATTACCGCCGAACCGATGCTGGGCATCCTGGGGACGGTGACGGGCATCATGCAGACGTTCGGCAGCCTGAACGCGGCGGACGGCGTGGCGAATCCGCTTGCGGCGACGGCGGGAATCGGCGAGGCCCTCATCACGACGGCGGCGGGACTGATCGCGTCCCTCATCCTCATCTTCCCCTACAACGTGCTGGACGGCATGAGCGAGGACTGAATGGGACGGCGGAGGCGGCGAGGTGCGCGGCTGGAGATGACGAGCCTGATGGACGTGATGTTTCTCGTCCTCGTCTTCTTCATCTACTGCATCTTCGACATGTCCGTGCATCGCGGAGTGAAGGTCGAACTGCCTTCGGCGACGGGTGTGGCGGAGAAGGGCGAGCGAATCGTCATTACCATCGCGGCGGACGATTCGCTGCAGCTCAACGGTGCGCCGACGACACGCGGAGAGGTCGTCCGGAAGGTGCGCGAACTTGCGGCGGCGAACGTGTCGTGTCCCGTCCTCGTCTCGGGCGACCGCAAGTCTTCCCTCGGCACTGGAATCGAACTTCTCGCCGAACTCAAGTCCGCCGGGATTGAGAAAGTGAGCTTTCAGGTGAACGGACGCCAGCCGTGAAACGGTTTTCGGCAGCATTTCTCCTCTCCGTGCTGGCGCATGCGCTTCTTGCGGCCGGACTTGCCGCACTCGTCTCGTTCGGTGACTTTTCGGTGGAGTCCGCGGCGTTCGACCTCTCGAGTGTCGAACTTTCCTTTTCCGAAGAGGAGAACGATTCGGCGCCGCCTTCCGCCGCACTGCCGAGTGCGCCGGCATCCGCCGATGTGAAGCCGAGAGAAATGCGCCCGCCCGAACCCGAAATGGCGTTCCCCGACCCCTTGCCGCCGTCCGTCGCCGAAGCGCCGGAAATGCCGCGTCCGGAGGAAGTCCGCGAGGAACTGCCCGAAGTCCGTGTCGCGGCGGAAACTGCCGCGCCGTCCGCCCCCGCGCCGCGACAGGCGCAGATTGACGCGCCGCCGCGTCTCCTCGTGGCGATTCGTCCCGACTATCCGCGTGAATCGAAGCAACGCGGTGAACAGGGACGCGTTCTCCTGGAGGTGCGAATCAGCGAGCGGGGACGGGTGGACGCGGTGACGGTCGTCGAATCCTCCGGGTTTGCCGCGCTGGACGCGGCGGCGGTGAAGGCAGTTGGCGCGGCGAAGTTCCGCCCCGCCCGCATGGGCGGACGCGCCGTTCCCGATACGCGGCGAATACCCGTCGAGTTCAGGTTGAAGTAGTCCGCAGGTCGGCGGTGTGCCTGGAGTTTACCCATTTTTTGAGTGCGGAAGTGCGCCGCACCCGCGTGAATAAAG
>CAVFWY010000144.1:0-4763 GCA_963626175.1 Gemmiger sp. | reverse complement strand
CGAATACGTTTTCACGACGTCCAAGACCTGCTCCGCGTCAAGTCGGTTCGACACGTGCTTCATCACTTCGACGGCCTGACCGAGCTGGCGAATGCGCTGCTGATTGATGACATAGCCACGGAAGATATATTCCTTCAGAATTTTTGTCGCCCAGATCCTGAACTGTGTTGCGCGCGTGGAGTTGACGCGATACCCAACAGATATGATCGCATCAAGATTGTAGTTCAGCACTTTGCGTGTTATCTTTCGTCCGCCCTCATTTTGAACCAGTAAGGATTCCTTACTAGTTGCCCCAGCTTCAAGTTCGCCGGACTTATAGACATTCCGCATATGCAACGTTATGTTCTGCGACGTGACGCCAAACAGCTCGTCAGCCACAGAGACTCCGCCTCCATGCGCACAGGAATCTCAATGTTCCCGTCTTTCGACTTGAACAGCACCAGTTCGTTCTTCTCATTCATTTCAAGACCCTTTCGTCGCGTGAATTTGACGTCCATTCGCCGACATCAACTCAATCGGCAACTCAATTCTCGATAGCAATAGTATACCATACCGAGAACGGTCTCGCCGACGCGAAATCTCACTTTAGGTTAACAAGTCCGGCCCGCCCCTGAGACGGGCCGGGCCGGACTTGCGGACTTATGTCCTCGGAACTCTACTTCGCCGGAGTGTCAGCGACTTTGAAGGTAATAGTGCCGGAGGCCTCCACCTTCTTCTGCGACTCAGCCGCCGCCGCAGGCTTCGCTTCCGACGGCTTGCACGTCTCGCAGGCGTGGCTGCCGACGCCGCCCTCGTGAATCAGGTAGCGTCCAGTCGCCGTCTTCGGACAGGCCTTGGCCATCACGCCCTCGGCGTTGACATCCGCACCCTGCGCGACCAGCCACTGCGCCACGGCGACGTGATCGCCCTCTTCCGCCAGGATGAGATCCTTCTCGGAATAGGTCGCGCCCGCCTTCGCCAGCGGCTCAAGGACATCGCGCGCGCCGATCTTGGCCGCAAGCGCAAACGCCGTCAGCCCGGACTTGTCGGCCGTGTTGACGAACGCGGCGCGACCGTCCTTCTCGACCAGGTCGATCACGGTCTGCGCCATCGTCTGCTGATTGCGCTTGACCGCCTCGAAGAGCGGTGTCTCGCCTGCCGCGTTGACGACCGTCATCGGCGCCGCCTTGGCGATCGCCCGGACGGCCGACACGCTGCCCGACTTGACGGCGTAGTGCAGCACGGCGTTGCCGTCCGCATCCGTCGCGACAGACGACGCCCCGGCCTCAACCAGCGTCTTCAGCAGCGAGAGGTTCTGCGCGTCAATCGCCAACATCAGCGCCGTGCGCTTGCGCACGTCACGCCTGGAGACGCCGTTGACATCCGCGCCGAGCTTGAGCGCATATGGTATCACCGCCGGCTGGTCAAGGTAGGCGGCCCCCAACAGGAGGCTTGTCGCCTCGGACGGGTTCAGCGTCGCGTTCCTTTTCAGGAGGCGGAACGCGCGCGCATATTCGCCGAGAACCGCATTGACCTTGAAGGACGCCTTGTCGCACTTGATGCCAAGCTGACGGGCGATGGCCTCTTCCGCCATCGCGATCTGCGCGTCCATCGACACGTCCTGGTCGATCTTCGCCAGCAGGGCCAGGTATTCCTGTTCCCGAAGGCCGGCTTCGGCCACGACGAACAGCGGACACAGCGCTTCCGCCAGCTTCGCATTGACTTCGGCGGTCGTGAGCGGCTTGTATTGCGCATCCAGCAATTCACGGATGTCGCTCTTGGCCTTCTCGCAGAACGCCTTCACCCCCTCTTGCTGATAGTATTGCGCCACAAGGCTCTTCGAAAGCCCCTCCAACGCAGCCTCCAGCGCCGTGAAGTCGAAGTCCGGAGACCACCGTCCCTGGCGTCCGTCCAGCAAGGCGGCAATGAGCTTGTCTGCCTTGGCGATGTAGTCGTCCGCCACCTTTTCGGGCAGTTCGGCGGACATGGCCTTCATCGTGGACTTGACGCCTTCGAGCGATGCCTGAATCTGCTCATAGGTATCGCGCACGTAAGGATAGTCCGTAACGAAAACCGCAAGCCCCGCGAAGTCCTTCGCGGCGATCAAGGCCTTGGACTTCGCCTTGATCTGCGTCAGCAGATACGCCAGCTGACGCGGGTTGACAACGCTGTCGAGAAGTCCGACGCGCAGGGCGTACAGTTTGGCGTCCGCTGCCGGAACGCCCACGAGCCGCTCGTCGCGAATTGCCGCGCGCGCACCCGAATAGTCGTCCGTCGCGACGGCGTCGCGCACACGCCGGATCAGCGACGCATACTGCTCGTCAAACTGCCTCGCCTGCCATTCGACCTTCTTCTTCTCGACCAGCGCCACCTGTTCGGCAACCAGTTTCGCCAAGCGATCGTTGATGGCATTGGTCCCCAGAACGAGCTTGACCGACGGCTCGCCCGGCTTGCGCATCAGCGCCCGAAGCGCCGCGTCCAGCTTGCCGACGATCTCATTGACCTTCTCCGGCTCGGCGTGATAGAGCGCCAATTTCGCCCGATAGTCCGCCAGGGCCTTCCCGTAAGCGGTCTTGTCCTCTTCGGACGGCATCTCGCCCGGCTTGATCTCGTCGAGATGATCAACCAGCTTGGCCGCCTCTGCGACCAGGGCGCACGCCGCCTGAGCGTGCTTTTCCGCCGCCTCCGGCGAGACGCCAAGGATCTCGGCCTCTTCGCGGACGCGCGCGAGCTGACTGTCGAGCAGGGCCGAATGCTGGCGAATCTTCGGATAGTTCTTGAGAAACTCGAGCGCGGCGTCATAGTCGTCTGCCGCGATCTTCTCCGAAACCGTCGCCTTGATTTCCGCCTCGATGGCGATCCATTGCGCCGGGTTGACGTCCTGCCGCAGCAGGACGACGCCCGCCGCGAAGACTTCCGCGTCAAGCTCGGAATCGCCCGTGGCCGCCGCCTGCCAGATCGCCTCGCGCGCCTCCTCGAACTTTCCGTCC
This sequence comes from Gemmiger sp., assembly GCA_963626175.1. Classification (GTDB taxonomy): domain Bacteria; phylum Verrucomicrobiota; class Kiritimatiellia; order RFP12; family UBA1067; genus UBA1067. The sequence continues at coordinate 1,794 of CAVFWY010000144.1, read as the reverse complement.
GCCAGCAACTTGGTCGCTTTCGCCCTCATGGCGTCAACGGCCGCCGCAATCTGCGCCTTGCGCACGACTTTCGTCAATTCGTCAGTCACCTTGTCGATTCGCCGGTTCACGGCCATCGTGCCGAGGAAGGTGAACGACTTCGAGTTCGTCTGCGTCTCTGCCGCACTTTCCTTCTTCAGGGCTGCAAGAAGAGGGGCGACGGATGTCTTGAAGGTCTCGACGATCTTCTGCGCATTCTCCTCCGTGCAGTTATACCGCACAAGCGTCTTGCGGTAGTCTTCAAGCTTGCGCTCGTATTCCTCAAGGTCCAGGTCTTTTTCGGTTTTCGACTTCTTCGTCACGCTCGTGACGGCATTCGTCACGGAGTCCCGCTCGTCGACGATCTTCGCGGCAGCCGCCACCAGTTCGCCGGTCTTCTGCCGGATCGGCTCGACCCCCTTCGCGTCGACGCCCAGTCGGACGACCTCCTGCTGGACGGCCGCCAGCCGCTCGTCGATGCGCGTCGAATAGGTGCGAATCCGCGGATAGTCCTTCAGAAACGCAAACGCCTCGTCGAACGCGCCCTTCTCGACGAAAGCCGCCGTCTTCCCGCGCAGATCGGCCTCGATCTCATTCCACTGGGCAGGATTCACGCGCGTGTTCAGGAATTCGACGCCGAATTTACGCACGCCCTCGTTCACCTCCGGGACTGGCGTGGCCGCCGCGCGCCAGATCAGCTCGCGCGCCTTCTCGTAGTTCTTCTTCGCGACCTCCGCCTCCGCCAACGGCATGACCTTCTGGCGGATGTTCTCAATCCACGCGGGCCACACGACCGTCTTCTCGAATTCGCGCGTGAAATTCTCGACCGCCGCGCGCAACACCTTCAGTTCGGCGTCCGTCAGCGAGCGACCGGCGATCCTGCAAATCTCCGCGTCGCTCGGAATCTGATACTTCGCGAAGAACTTCTTCTGCGCGACCTTTCCGCGCAAGCCGCGCTCGACCTGTTCCTTCAGGCTCGGCATCGCCTTCTCGATGCGTTCCCTCGACCCACTCTCGACCGTCACGACCTGTCCCGCCGAGTCCGTCACCTGGAAGGATCGCTCCCTTCCCTGTACGTCAACCGTCTTGTAGGTGACGGGCGTTGACGTCGAGCACCCCGCCATCAGCGCACCGATCGCAACCCCGGACGCCGCAAACATCAGTTTATTCATAATCGTTCTCACCTCGTCTGCCCTGTTGCCATTGCACGGGCAGTCGAACGGGCCATTCTCCTTTCCGTGTCGCCTCCGCTCGGCAATCACAGACACAAAAAGAAACCCTCTCCCAGTGCCTCGCTGTAGGTCGTGAGAATAACCTTGATAGAAACACGAAGAGAGGACGCGCATTTGCGCTCCTCTGCAAGTGTCGTCTATCTTGAATTTCTCACGTTCACAGCGACGATCGCTTTGCAGTTGCAAATTGATATGTGCGTCCGGGGTTGGAGGATTGCGTCGGCTCACACGGAGTAGCTTGACGCGCAAGACGCTTCCCGAACTATGACTCAGGCACCGCAACTGGTTGCTGCGTCCTCAAGCACCACGCATTATACCATATTTCCCCGTTCGCGTGGAGAGGCGATTTTTGTCCGGCGACCTGTCCGACTTTCCGCCGATTGTGGATTCAATGTTCCGCCACTTGTGGCGCGAGATGCCGGAGGCGGAGCTGTCCGCACGCGGCGTTGGCATCCTTCCCCCGGCTGCGGCGAAGCATCGTCTGCACGCGGTTCTTCATCAGCACGTCGAGGAACATCAGCATCGTCTCGTCGCTCGGCGTCTT
>CAVFWY010000143.1:0-4782 GCA_963626175.1 Gemmiger sp. | reverse complement strand
AAACTGGTCTATCGCCACAGATGACGAATCGGGAGACTGGTTTGTCGTCACCGCGTCACGGTCGGGCGCGGAATCCACACTTTCGCCCGCGACCCCTGTCGTTGTTGGGTTCTGTTCGCCGTCGTTCATACTGTCACACCTTGCCACAATTTGCCATACCTTGCAAAAAAATCAGCGTCCGAAGGCCCGATTGCCCCCTGAACGCCGCGTATTGTACAGTATAAACCAGTGCGAGTCAACCGCGATTATCGAAATTCCCTTGATTTTATTGGGGTTTCCGCGTTCTGCGCAGTTTTAGCCGACAATGGACGAACTTACAATTCCGTCAGCCATGGCAGCGGTGCAAATCGCGACCGTTGCGAGTGTCATGAGTTTCTTCATGTTCTTGTTCCTTTTTTTGCCGTCCCGATTCCCTGATCGGTTCAGCGCGAGATCGGATTCCTGCTCACGAGAACGGAAACGCGAAACGCACAGCAGCACGGTTCCCAGACCGACTTGCCCAACGCTTCTAATTCCCGATTCCGCATGAACGCTCGTCCAGTCCCAGTTGTGTCCGCCAGCCGCAACCACACCGCGTGGCCACTATTTGCCTTTAGACAACCGAGATTATTGCATAATTCCCTCCCCGTGTCAACGGGGGTAGGCGAAGATTTTTAGCCGTGTAGATCGGGAGAACGTGGAGAGAAAGTTTTGACAGGATTAACAGGATTGACAGGATTTGAGAGTGATGGGAATTGACGTGGAGATCGGGAGAACGCGGAGAGAGAGGGTGAGGTTGTGGGGGTGGCGGAGGTGCGAGGGGGAGTGGAAGAAGTGAAGAACGCCCTTGTTTTATTGGGGTTTGCGGGGGTTCGGGCGAGAACGCGAAGGGCGGTCGCGCGGGAGCGCGACCCTCCCGGCGATGCGCACATACGCCCCCATGCGTCCAGCGTGACCGAGGGTAGGGCGCGACGTCCTCGGCGCGCCGCTGGGGTCTCGGTCGCGCGGGAGCACGACCCTCCCGAGGGGGTGAAAAAATATTTTTGACCGTCCCCCGAATGGGGGGCTGTCGCGCCCTCTCGTGCCCTTGCGAGGGGTCGGGCCGGTCGAGACGGCCTTGTCTCGCGGTTGCCCAATGCTCCTTTGTCGCACGATTTTCGCGGGCCATTTCGGCCATGACCTACTGCAATCTACTGGCGGTTTTCTGCCCACGGCAACGAGCGACACCCCAACGAATTGCGCCCAATCACGCCCCACCGATGTTGTCGGCTACCAGACGAAGGCTCTTCCGAATGATAAAATGAACTGGGTGGTCAACACCTTTGTTCCAGTCACTGGCGAGAAGGATAGCATGAAATTGGGCGACATCAAGCCAAGCGACTCTTTTGTCAGCTCGTCGATTGACTTCCTCGAGTCCAACGGCCCGATACACATGGTTGACGATCCTAATCTTGGCGAGACAGAAGAGCGTTATGTCTATATCAGCAACCCCCTCTGGACGGCGGCCAAGGTCGCTGGCTGGTATCTCATGTCCGATGCAGATAGCGACGCTGAATTCCCGAAGAATGATCGCACTCTCGCCCTCGGCGAGGGTATGTGCGTCTACAACGCGGACGGCGAAGGGCTGTCGTTGAACTTCAGCGGTGCTGTTTACAGCGAGTCTGCTCCAATAACGCTTGGCGATGAAATGAACTGGCTTGGCAATTGCTCGCCGTCCGACATTACGCTCAAAGACATCACTGTCAACGAGAAATTCTCGAGCTCGTCAATCGACATTCTTGCCTCGGATGGCCCGGTTAGAACAATCAACGACCCGAATCTTGGCGAGACAGAAGAGCGGTATGTCTATATCAGCAATCCTAACTGGACGGCGGCCAAGGTCGCTGGCTGGTATCTCATGTCCGATGCCGATAACGATGCCGAATATCCGAAGAATGATACGGTCATCAAGGCCGGTGAGGGATTGTGTGTCTACAATGCTGACGGTGAAGATGTAATCATCTCGATCCCTTCAGCTCTCTAATAAGTTTCAACTTTATGGCAAGGTGTCATAAGGCGGAAAAACAAAAAGGTAAACGAAAATGAAGAAACTCATAATGGCTGTTGCGATTGTCTGCGCAGCAGTTGTAACACAGGCTGCGAGTTACTCGTGGCAGTCCGGCGTCATTTCGGATCACACGGGAGCGCAAGTTGGAAGTGGTGCTGTTACAGCATATCTGTTTACGATTGACGCGACCGCGTATGGAAAATACTCCGCCTTGGCTGCGGACAAGTTGACCACAACGCTTTGGGATGCCTATGGTGCAACGCTTTCCATAGCGCAGGCAACCAAAGATAGCGCGGCCACGGGCAAAGCCAACATTTCGTATGGCGAACCCGTTGCGGGTCATCAGTATGCGGCACTCATCTATGTTGATAATAATAGTGATCCGACGTATGTGATGGGCAACGTTGCTGACATCAACTGGTCAGGTACGGGTGCGGCTCAGGCATCGAATCTCGCGCAATTCGTTGGAGGTGGCACGTCCGGCACAGCGACCTCATGGCAGAGCGTTCCTGAACCAACTTCGGGGCTGCTTCTCCTCCTCGGCATGGCGGGTCTCGCGCTCAAGCGCAAACGCGCGTGATTCGTGCCTCGTGCTTCGTGCCTTGTGCGTGGGGGCGGGGCAGGGACAAACAGAGAAGCCGTCCGAACAATCGGGCGGCTTCTTTGTTATCTCTGTCCTGCGCGATTAGATGCGGCGGCGGCGGAGCGCCAAGCCAGCCATGCCAAGCAGCATGAGAAGCCCGCTCGTGGGTTCCGGAACGGACGCCGTTGCCCAAGCAATCGAGCCACCCTCGGCCGTGCCGCCGTATTGCGTGAAGAGGTTTGTGAACTGCGCATTGCCAGAAGCCGGCGCAGTGATTGTCGCAACATTGCCAGCAACGGCACTGTCTGTATTGTCAACGAACAACACCGCCGTGTAGAGTTTATCGTTAGCGGACCAGGTTTCTGTGTTGCTGGTAATAGTCACCGCACCGCCCTTGGCAACCGTGTTGCCGCTCTTGTAGGCACTGTCTGTGCTATAGTTCGCACTGATGTACTTCGAGAGCGTTTCGCCTTCCATCGCCGCAAGCGATGCGTAGTCAGCTGCGGTGATGCTAAAGACATACATCGTGACCGCATCCTTTCCAGCCGTCGCGTTCGTTGCGTGAGTCGTAACTGTCCCGGACACCCACTTTGTGGACGCCGCCTGCGAAACAACAGCCATCACGGCAATCGCCATCGCAATTATGAGTTTCTTCATTTCTGTTTTCTTTCTTTATCTTGTGCTTTCAGTTGTAGATGCACCTTGCACAAAGCACAAGGCACATCTTCACCGCCGCACACTATGCGCGGCAGTTAAATCTTAAAGAGCCGAAGGAAGCGTAAACACTGCACCTTCCTCACCAGAGTAGCAAACAGCGATGAATGCGGAACCCGAAGGAACCACACGCGAATTACGCGGATATTCAGCACTTGTGTCCTCAACAAGATACCATCCCGCTACACCCGCAGTTGCATCCCCCGCCGTCCAATAGGTATAAGATGCAAGAACTCCTTTGCCGACATCAGGGTCATCGAACAAAAGTCCGCTACCATTCTGATCAAGGAAGTCGATGGACGAGAACTTGAATTCGGACGGATCAACAGTGATATCGCCGAGCGTAATGTCCGCAGGTGCGCAATTGCCCAACCAGTTATAATTCTCGGTCAATTTATACGTCATGCTCTCTTTGCAGACTTCGCCATTGAAGGTCAACTGTGCACCTTCCTCCCCGCTGTAGCAAACGGCGATGTACGACTCACCTAACTGCATAACGCGGCTATTACGCGGATATTCAGCATTTGTGTCTTCAACAAGATACCATCCCGCTACGCCCGCAGTTGCATCCTCCGCTGTCCAATAGGTATAAGATGCAAGAACTCCTTTGCCGACATCAGGATCATCGAACAAAAGTCCGCTACCATTCTGATCGAGGAAGTCGATGGACGAGAACTTGAATTCGGACGGATCGACTGTGATATCGCCGAGCGTCAATTGATCCGTCGTCTTGCCGACGGGGACGAACGTGTTGCACCACCAGTTGAAGTTCGCCTCCATCGCCTTCGTCTGATAGCCGACAACATCGGTGGGGCGTGATTGGGCGCAATTCGTTGGGGTGTCGCTCGTTGCCGTGGGCAGAAAACCGCCAGTAGATTGCAGTAGGTCATGGCCGAAATGGCCCGCGAAAATCGTGCGACAAAGGAGCATTGGGCAACCGCGAGACAAGGCCGTCTCGACCGGCCCGACCCCTCGCAAGGGCACGAGAGGGCGCGACAGCCCCCCATTCGGGGGACGGTCAAAAATATTTTTTCACCCCCTCGGGAGGGTCGTGCTCCCGCGCGACCGAGACCCCAGCGGCGCGCCGAGGACGTCGCGCCCTACCCTCGGTCACGCTGGACGCATGGGGGCGTATGTGCGCATCGCCGGGAGGGTCGCGCTCCCGCGCGACCGCCCTTCGCGTTCTCGCCCGAACCCCCGCAAACCCCAATAAAACAAGGGCGTTCTTCACTTCTTCCACTCCCCCTCGCACCTCCGCCACCCCCACAACCTCACCCTCTCTCTCCGCGTTCTCCCGATCTCCACGTCAATTCCCATCACTCTCAAATCCTGTCAATCCTGTTAATCCTGTCAAAACTTTCTCTCCACGTTCTCCCGATCTACACGGCTAAAAATCTTCGCCTACCCCCGTTGACACGGGGAGGGAATTATGCAATAATCTCGGTTGTCTAAAGGCAAA
>CAVFWY010000142.1:0-4890 GCA_963626175.1 Gemmiger sp. | reverse complement strand
CCACGCAGGAGAAAGTCGCCGTTCAGGACGTCGATTACGCGAAACTCCGCGCCCGTCTGCTGGCAGACGGTCAGGTCATCGGCGCTACTGCCGATTGACTTTCAGAAGACTGCCCTGTAGATTTTCAGCGGCGGTTGCGTTCTTATCGGATGTGCGGGGGCGTCGGCACGAGGCCGGCGTCCGGCGCACGCTGAAACCGACACATCCGAAAGGAACGAAACCATGAACACGAAACTCAAATCCGCCGCAATCGCCGCCCTCACGCTGTCCGCCGCGTTCGCCGCCGTCTCCGCATTCGCCGAACGGCCGCCGCGCCGCGCACCCGCCGACGGCCCGAAACTCTACCGCTACTCGAAAACCGTCGAGAAGGAGCGTCCTCAGCTCGACGAGGAGACGAAGACCCTCATCGCCGCCTACCGTCGCGACCCGTCCGAGGCTAACCGCGCCGCGCTGGAGAAGAAGGTTCGCGCCAACTACGACGCGGTCATCGCCCGCAAGCAGGCAAAGCTCGAGGAGCTTCGGAAGACGGCGAAGCACGAGTCGAAGATCAAGGAGATGGAGGAAATCGTCCGCGAAGTGATTGCGGACAAGGAGAGCCGCGTCGCCCAGTCGATGCGCCGCTTCACCGACCCGCGCCTTCGCCCCGGCGCGCGTGAGGCCAGGGACGGCTTCCATCCGCTCATCGGCGGCAAGGCAGGCGTCTTCGTCGCCCATACGCCGGTCACGAACGCCGAGTACGCGCGTTTCCTGAAGGAGACGGGGCGCAAACCGCCGCGTGACTGGACGGACGGCGCGTGTCCGACGGGCAAGGAAGCCCATCCCGTCGTCTGGGTCTCGCGGGACGACGCACTCGCCTACTGCGCATGGCTGACGAAGAAGGACGCATCCGCGACCTACCGCCTGCCGACGGAGGAGGAATGGGAAATCGCAGCCGGTCACATGCCCAAGGACGCCGCCTTCAACTGCAAGGACAAGGGCGCGGCGTCGGGACGCGGCGGCACGACGCCGGTCAACGCCTACGAGACGACGCTTGCCGCCTGCGGAGCGGTGGACATGTGGGGCAACTGCTGGGAGTGGACGGCAACCGAGGTCACGGCGACTCGCGGCGCGGAAAAAGGCAAGAAGGTCTCCGCCATCAAGGGCGGCTCGTGGGATTCGGGACGGATGTCATGCCGGACGGAGACGCGCGGCGAAGGGCGCGATCCGCACCACACCTACGCCACGGTCGGCTTCCGCGTCGTCAAGGAGACGAAATAACCGCGGCAGATTATGGTATAATGAAGGGGCAATGGACGAGAGCAAGACAGGGAAAACGATGCCGGTCATGGCGGACGGGGACGAGCAAGCCGTCCATGCGCTGGCGGAGGCGTTCGCGGAGAACCGCGAACGCCTCCTCGCGCTCGCCGCTCGCAACCTGAAGCCCGTCCTCCTGAAACGGCTCTCGCCGGAGGACGTCCTTTCCGAAACCTATGCGGCGTGCGCAAAGCGGCTCGCCTATTTCACGGCACACGCGGACGTCCCCGTCTACTTCAAGCTGCGGACGCTCCTCTTCCAGACGCTCGCCGACATCGAACGACGAAACCTCGGCGCAGCCGGGCGCGACGCCTTCCGCGAAGTGTCCGTCGCCGACGCGCCGGCGGACGATGCGGGGACGGGCGGACTCGCCTGGGGGCAGTTCGCCGCCGACGTCACCTCGCCCGTCTCGCGCGTCGATCGCGACGAACGCCACGCGCTCCTTCGCAACGCCCTCGACTCTCTTTCGCCAGCCGACCGCCAGATTCTCGTCCTGCGCCACTTCGACGGCATGGGCAACGGCGAAGCCGCCGCCGTCCTCGGCATCGAGCCGAAGGCCGCGTCCATCCGCCACGTGCGCGCCCTCGAACGCCTCCAGCGCAAGCTTATGGAACTCTCGTGCTTCGCAACTCACTGATGCTGATATGGAAACGGACTCTGACATCCCGCAGAACCTGAAGACGCTCGCCGCCGAACTGGACGCGCTCGCGGGGCGCGTGGACGCGCCGTCCACAGACGCGCCGATTCCCTCTCTCGACGGCTCGGACTTCGAGCCTTACGCCGAGCTCGGGCGCGGCGGCATGGGCGTCGTCTACGCCGCGCACCAGCGTTCCCTCGACCGCACCGTCGCCGTCAAGGTTCTCTCTCCGCGCCTTTCCGACTCACCGTCGTTCCGCGAACGCTTCGCCGCCGAATCCCGTCTCGTCGCCCAACTCCACCACCCCAACGTCATCGACGTCTATGCGGCCGGCACCTGCGGCAAGATCTGCTATTTTGCAATGGAGTGCGTGGACGGCACGACGGAGCGCGACCACGCATTCCGCACGCTCGCGGAAATCGCGGCGTTTGGCGTTGTCGTCGCGGACGCACTCGCCTACGCACACGGATGCGGCGTGCTGCACCGCGACATCAAGCCCGCGAACATTCTCATCGGGCGCGACGGCACGGTGAAGATTGGCGACTTCGGCCTCGCCTGCTTCGCGGATGTCGCGACAGACGCTTCGGGCACGCAGGGCTACATGGCGCCGGAAGTCTGTCGCGGCGAAGGCGCGACGGCGCTCTCCGACGTCTATTCGCTTGGCGCGACGCTCGCGAGTGAGGCCGCGCCGTTCCTGCACGAACGCCCGGACGCCGACTTCGCGGCGATCCTGGACAAGGCGATGGCGGAAGCCCCCGCCGACCGATACGCCGGCATGGCGGCACTCGCCGCCGATCTCCGCCGCTACCTCTCGCACGAGCCGCTCGCGGCGCGTCCGCCGTCCGTTGCGCGACGGATTCGGCTCTGGATGCGGCGCGAACCCGCCGCCGCCGCCGGGGTTGCCGCCGCACTTCTTCTCGCGCTTGGGCTTTTCGTCGCGCTCGCCGTCGGATACGTGCGCACGACCGCCGCGCTTGCGCAGGTCGAGGACGAGGCGACGAACACGGCGGATGCGCTCGTCGCCGCGCTGACGGCGACGGACGAGGACCGCGCCGCTCCCGACAAGCGGCTCGCCAAACTGAAGCGAGCGAAAGGCACGGTCGAGGGACTGTTGCGGCGCTTCCCCGACAACGAGGCGATGGCGCGCGCCGTCGAGAAACTTTCCCATGCAATCGAGTTCACGGAACGGCGCGGCAACCGCCCTCCGCCGTCACGACCTGGCGCGCCGTCCGGCGCAAGGAGATAGGCCGACGCTTTCGCCGAACGTGCCGAACGCCTCGACCTTCGCCGGCGCGGCGGGGATTGTCGCGAGCGTGAAACGCGGGAGGAGATCCGCAAGCGTCAGTTCCTCGCCCGCCTCCGCCCAGCCGCAACTCATCGCGAGCGCACCGATCAGCCGTTCGGGCCGCATCCCCGCCGCCCGATAGGACGCGATGCGCGTATCCCCGTGCCGCTTCGCGAGGCGGCGGCCGTCCGCGCCGACGACGAGTGGAACGTGGCAATAGACCGGGGTCGGCAGACCCAACGCCCGCTGAATGAGGATTTGCGCCGGGGTTGCCGCGAGCAAATCGTCGCCGCGCACGACCTCCGTCACGCCCATCGCCGCGTCATCGACGACGACGGCGAGCGTATAGCCCGCACCGTCCACATCCCGCGCCACGGGGAAGTCCCCGAGAACCTTCGGGACGTCCTGCTCGAAATGTCCGGCGAAGGCATCGTCAAAGGCAACGACCGCCCCATCTGGCACGCGAAACCGCCAGCAGGGCGTTCGCGGCGAAATTGCCGCCGCCGCTTCCGCCCACGTCGCATACCGTCCGCGACACGTCCCGGGATAGTGGAGCTGTTCGCCGGCATGGGGCGCGGACTGGGCGTGCTCGACATCCGCCCGCGAACAGGTGCAGGGGTAGACAACCCCCTTCTCAATCAGGTTCCGAAGCGCCGCACGGTAGAACTCCCTGCGCTCGGACTGCACGAATTCCTCGTCCCAGTCGAAGCCGAGCCACCGCAAGTCCTCGACCGCCGCGTGCGCCGCGCCCGGCTTGTCACGCGGATGGTCGAGGTCTTCCATGCGGAAGACGACGCGCCCGCCGCACGAACGCGCCCGAAGCCACGCAACCATGAACGTGCGCACGTTACCGAGGTGCAGCGCACCCGTCGGACTCGGCGCAAGCCGCCCTACGTATTTTCCCAGAACTTCTTCCATTCGGCGATGAAAAGCGTCAGTTTCTCTTCCGAACCGAAGGCGGCCTCCGTCGCGGCGAACATATCCCGCGTCCGCAGAAGCGCCGCAACATAGTCCTTCTTCAGACTCTCGAACGGGGCGAAGCGCACGTTCGGCGCACCCTTCTCGATGAACTGGGCGAGCGACCACGCGAGCCGATACTTCGTGCGCCGTTCGTCGTCCGTCCCCGCATAGAACTCCGCGTAGTTCATCTTGAGCAGCGCGGGAATCAGTTCCGCCAGGCGGTCAAGGTCGCCCTCCTCCAGCGGAATCTTCCACGCCAGCTCGTCCGGCGCCTCGAAGAACTGCGCATACCCCTCGTTCAGCCACGGGGAAGTCGGGATCATCGCCGTCGCATAGGAGAGATACTGGTGAAAGGCCTCGTGGCGAATCGTCCGCTTCAGTTCGTCCTCGCCATTCGCGGGCAGATAGGCGACGAGTTCGCGGCGCAGGGGGCTCCAATACGCCGCGCTCCACTTCATCGACTCGTCCACGGCGTCGAGATAATCGGCTCGGTTCGCATAGATCCGCACGACGGCCAGCGTGTTCGTGCCGTCCACGGGACTCGGGACTGTCGCCGCATACGCCCGGCGCAGGGACGGCATTTCGTTGCGCAACCACGCGACGAGGCTGCGGTTGGCGGGCAGGTTGTCGAGAATCGCGAACTCCTCCGAACTCGTGAAATGCCAGCCGGGATAGGCGGCGATGGAGTGCCGCGCATCCGCCCGCAGGAGTTCGC
>CAVFWY010000141.1:0-4920 GCA_963626175.1 Gemmiger sp. | reverse complement strand
AGATTTTGATGCTGGTCTAGAATAAATCTGATGCTGGTCTAAAAAGGCTGACATCATGGTCTAAAATGATTTCCCACCCCATGAGAGAGTCTTTCCGCCGCGTTCTCCGCTCCCGACACCCCGCGGCTGAGCCGTGGGTGCGCGGGAACGCGGCGGAATCGCTTACGCCTTGATGGACGCATGATAACTCTGCAGGGAGCGCACCTCGCCCTTGCCGTTCATCGCGGCGGCGATGCCCTCCGCCGCAGCCTGTGCGGCGGCGATGGTCGTCAGGTAGGGGACTTTATACTTGATCGCCGCCTGGCGGATGCGGCAGTCGTCCGCCCGCGCATCGCGGCGACCCGACGGCGTGTTGACGATGAGTTTCACCTCGCGGTTCTTGATCGCGTCCAGCACGTCGGGACGACCCTCGCCGATCTTGGCGATGACGCGCCCTTCCACGCCGTTTTCCTTCAGGAAGGCGATCGTGCCTTCCGTGCCGACGATCTCGAAGCCGAGTTTCGTGAAGTTCTTCACCGCCGCGATGGCGTCCGCGACCTTGTCGCTCAGCGAAACGAGCACCTCGCCCTTCTCGGTCGGGAGCGGCGAACCCGCCGCCTCCTGCGACTTGTAGTAGGCGAGACCGAACGTCTCCGCAAGCCCCAGCACCTCGCCCGTCGAGCGCATTTCAGGCCCGAGCACGGGATCGACCTCCGGGAACTTCTCGAAAGGCAGAACCGCCTCCTTCACGCCGAAGTAGGGTATCACGTGGCGGCGGTCGAGTCCGAGGGACTTCACCGTCTCGCCAAGCATCAGCCGCGTCGCGATCCGCGCCATCTGGATGCCCGCCACCTTCGAGACGAGCGGGACGGTGCGGGAGGCGCGGGGATTCGCCTCAATCACGTAAACCTTGCCGTTCTCAATCGCGAACTGCATGTTCATGAGACCGACGACCTTCAGTTCCTGCGCAATCTTCCGCGTGTAGTCGAGAATCGTTGCGCGGTTCTCCTCCGGGATGCCCGCCGGGGGCAGCACGCAGGCGGAGTCGCCCGAGTGGATGCCCGCCAGTTCGATGTGCTGCATGATCGCCGGAATGAACACGTCCGAGCCGTCCGAAAGCGCGTCCGCCTCGCATTCGAGCGCGTGGCAGAGGAATCGGTCGAGGTAGAGCGGGCGGTCGGGCGTGACGCCGACGGCCTTCGCCACGTATTCGCGCAGCATCACCTCGTCGTAAATCACCTCCATGCCGCGTCCGCCGAGGACGAAGCTCGGGCGGATGATGAGCGGATAGCCGAGTTTCGCCGCGCAGTCGAGCGCACCGTCGAGGTCGCTCGCCATCATCGACTCCGGCATCGGGATGCCGAGTTTCGTCATGATGGAGTGGAAGAGGTCGCGGTCTTCCGCGTCGTCAATCGAATCGACCGACGTGCCGAGGATGCGGCAGCCCGCCTCCTGAAGTCCACGCGCGATGTTGAGCGGCGTCTGCCCGCCGAACTGCACGATGATCCCCTCGGGCTTCTCGTTCTCGTAGATCTGAAGCACGTCCTCCACCGTCACCGGTTCAAAGTAGAGCTTGTCGGAGGTGTCGTAGTCCGTCGAAACCGTCTCGGGGTTGCAATTGACGATGATCGTCTCGTAGCCCATCTCGCGCATCGCCATCGCCGCGTGACAGCAGCAGTAGTCGAACTCAATGCCCTGACCGATGCGGTTCGGCCCGCCGCCGAGAATCATCACCTTCTTCCGGTTGTCGGAAACGGGGACTTCGTTCGCCTTGCCGTTGTAGGAGGAATAGTAGTAGGCCTGGTTCTCCACGCCCGAAACGGGCACCTTGTGCCACGTCTCGACGCACCCGATGCCCGTGCGCTGGGCGCGGATGTCCTTCTCGGAAACGCCGAGAAGCTGGGAGAGATACTTGTCGGAGAAGCCGTCCTTCTTCGCCTGCACGAGCTGGTCGTTCGGCAGAAAGCCGCCCTTGTGCAGGAGGATCTGCTCCTCCTCCTGCACGAGTTCGCGCATCTGATCGACGAAATAGCCCTTCACGCCCGTGCGGACGAAGATCTGCTCGTCCGTCGCGCCCTTGCGCAGCGCCTCATACATCTGGAAGTGCCGCTCGGAGTTCGGCACGGCGAGGAGTTTCAGGAGTTCATCGAGGCTCTTCTCGTGGTAGTCCTTCACGAAGCCGAGCCCCGCGCGGCCGCGTTCGAGTGCGCGAATCGCCTTCTGGAACGTCTCCTTGTAGGTCTTGCCGATGGACATCACTTCGCCGACGGCCTTCATCTGCGTGCCGAGGCGGTCTTCGACGCCCCTGAACTTCTCGAACGCCCAGCGGGAGAACTTGAGCACGACGTAGTCCCCCGACGGCGTATACTTCTCGAGCGTTCCGTCGCGCCAGTAGGGAATCTCGTCCAGCGTCAGCCCCGCCGCGAGTTTCGCCGAGACGAGCGCGATGGGGAAGCCCGTCGCCTTCGAGGCGAGCGCGGAGGAGCGGCTCGTGCGCGGGTTGATCTCGATGATGACGACGCGCCCCGTCTTCGGATCGTGCGCGAACTGCACGTTCGTCCCGCCGATCACGCCGATCGCCTCGACGATGCGGAACGCCATCTCCTGAAGGCGCTTCTCGAGATCCTTGGAAATCGTGAGGAACGGCGCGGCGCAGAAGCTGTCGCCCGTATGCACGCCGACCGCGTCGATGTTCTCGATGAAGCAGACGGCGATCATCTGGTTCTTCGAGTCGCGCACGACCTCGACCTCCAGTTCCTCCCAGTTGAGAATCGACTCCTCGATCAGGCACTGGTGCGTGAGCGAGGCGTCGAGTCCGCGCGCGCAGATCGTGCGCAGTTCCTCGACGTTGTAGCAGAAGCCGCCGCCCGCGCCGCCCATCGTATAGGCCGGGCGCACCACCACGGGGTAGCCGATCTCCTTCTCCACGAGCTCGACCGCCGCCTCCACCGAATGCACGATTCCCGAACGCGGCGTCTCGATGCCGAGCTGGCGCATCGTCTCCTTGAACACCTCGCGGTCTTCGCCGCGCTCGATCGCGTCGAGATTCACGCCGATGACCTTCACGCCATACTTGTCGAGCACACCCTTCTTCGCGAGTTCCATCGAGAGGTTCAGCCCCGTCTGCCCGCCGAGGTTGGGGAGAATCGCGTCGGGACGCTCCTTCGCGATGATCTGCTCGAGCCGCGCCTCGTTCAGCGGCTCGATGTAGGTCGCGTCCGCCATCACGGGGTCGGTCATGATTGTCGCCGGGTTCGAGTTGACGAGCACGACCTTGTAGCCGCAGGCACGGAGCGCCTTGCAGGCCTGTGTGCCCGAATAGTCGAATTCACACGCCTGCCCGATGACAATCGGACCCGAACCGATGATAAGAACCTTGTTCACGTCTGTACGCTTCATTGTCGCAAAACCTCACGCTTTCAACGACGGCATCCATTGCCGCGCATCAGGGGGATATTATACCATTTTTTACTTGTAAGCCGTTCAGCCCTGCGCAAGCCAGAGTCCGAAGAAGCGGTCGTAGACGAGCACCCCGCCCTCACCCCTGTAGAGGTGCTGCCGAGCCACAAGGTTGTCGATGGCGAGCTTGACGCTTGAGGGCGAAATGCCGACGGCGGAAACGAAGTCCATCCCAGTCGGCGACATCACACACCGCCGACGAGCAACCTCGCGCATCACCTTCGCCTCGTTAACCGTCAGGGAGGCCATCAGCCCGGCGTATTCGTCGGCATTCTCATTCAGGATGTCCGCCACGACGGAGCGGACGGACGCAATCCCCACCTTCTTCTCACCCCGCGACCACAGGCGGTTCAGGATGGACTGAATCTCCCATGTCACGCCGTCAACCAGTCGGTAGGCGAAGTCAAACGCCTCGTCAGAAAGTCGCCGCCCCGCCTTCTCGAAGAATTGCGCGGCGAAC
The DNA here is from genome assembly GCA_963626175.1 of Gemmiger sp. Lineage (GTDB taxonomy): Bacteria > Verrucomicrobiota > Kiritimatiellia > RFP12 > UBA1067 > UBA1067. Next base: position 1,022 of record CAVFWY010000141.1, on the reverse strand, counting down.
CTCCCATATGTTCCCTCCTCAATCGGGGAGAGCGAAATGTTCTGCGTACTCTTGTAGAACGGACGATTTGCCGTCATGAACATCTCCGCCATCATATGGGCTTTCGACCCCGCGAACACGAAACGCACGTTTGGCAGGAACTGGATGTAACTCCGCAACAGGGCCTCCGCACCTTTCTCGGGAAACTCCGCGACCTGCTGGAACTCGTCGAGTGCAATCACGACGAGACCTTGCCGCGCCTTCAAGTAGGCGAAGACGTCCTCAAGCGTCCGCTCGGCACGTTGGACATCGACCGAGAACGAAAGGGTTGGCGAACCCGTCACGCTGTCAATCGTGACATTCGGGCGACAGGAACTCAGAAACTGGCCGGCCGCCTTCGCCGCCCGTTCAAGCCGCGTCTCCAGCGTCGAGAACACGGCGCGCGCCAGCACCTGAACGAACTCCGGCAGCGTCTTCACGGCGAAGATGTCGAGATAGACCCCCCGTGCGGTTCGACGCGACTCCAGTTCGCGCAACACGTGATGGATTAGCCCCGTCTTCCCGAGGCGTCGCGGTGCAACGAGCGTGACATTGCGTCCGTTCGTCAGAGCCTCGCACAGTTTGTGCGTCTCCTCGCGGCGGTCGCAGAAATACGTCGGCCCGAAGTAGCCGAACACGGGAAATGGATTCTCGATTCTCATGGCGCATAGTATACCAAATTTTCAGCAAGACTGTTTCAGCATTGCTGAAAATCGGCGGCGGGTGCGGCAGACGGAGGCTCGTGCGGGTGTTGCCCAAACCGTCGCTACGCGTTCTTTTTGGTGCGCACCAAAGCATCCTCCGGTGCGCACCGCCCCTACTGAATCTTCTCGACCTTGCCGTCGATGAACTGCCGCGTCGCGGAGTCGAAGGCAAGCCCAAAGGCGTAAATCGGAAGGCCCCGCGCCTTGAACGGCTCGGCGTAGCCGCGTTCGCGAATCTGCTTCAACCCCTCGTCCGCAGACCCATCGACCTTCAACTCGAAGATGTAGATTCCGCACGGA
>CAVFWY010000140.1:0-4961 GCA_963626175.1 Gemmiger sp. | reverse complement strand
AGACGGTCGTCTCGTCGATGAACGCCGTCCCCGTGCTGACGATTGCGGAAGACCTGCAGACGATCTGGGTCGAGGCCACCGTGCCGGAGGCGGACGTCGGCAACATCCAGATCGGTCAGGCGGTCTCCTTTACGGCGGACGCCTACCGGCGGAAGTTCACGGGGCGCGTGCGGCAGATCCGGCTCGCCGCGACGACGACGAACAACGTCGTCACCTATCCGATCATCATCGAGGCGGAGAACCCGGACGAGATGCTGTTCCCCGGCATGACGGCGACGCTCTCCATCGAGACGGCGCGGGCGGAGGACGTGCCGGCGGTGAGCGCGGCGGCGTTCCGCTTCCGTCCGAAGGCGGAGGATCAGGCGGAGGGGGAAGTGCCGCGCGGACGCAAGATCTGGCTCGAGCGGGCGGATGGCAAGCTGGAGGCGATGACGGTTGCCGACGGCGTGTCGGACGACTCGTTCACCGAACTGAAGAACGCCGACGAGCTCGTCGGACGCAAGGCCGTGATCGGCTACGAGACGGCGCAGACCGCGAAGGCGCTGAAGGACGACGCGACGAATCCGTTCATGCCCAAGCCGCCGCAGCGCGGCACGAAGGGAACGGCCCCGGAGCCGAAGAAGTGATGGAACACCTCATCGAGATCCGCGACCTCCGCAAGACCTACGCCATCGGCGACGAGCCGGTGCACGCGCTCGACGGCGTGTCGCTTTCGATCGACAACGGCGAATTCGTCGCGATCATGGGCGCGTCGGGTTCGGGGAAGTCCACGATGCTGAACATCCTCGGCTGTCTCGACACGCCGACGGCGGGCTCGTATCTGCTGGACGGGCTGGAGGTTGCGCGACGCTCGCGCGCGGAACTCGCCCGCATCCGCAACCGCAAGCTCGGCTTCGTCTTCCAGAACTTCAACCTTCTGCCGCGCACGAGCGCCGTCGAGCAGGTCGAGTTGCCCGACCTCTATCTCGGACGGCTCACCCGCGCCGCCCGCCGCCGCCGCGCCGTCGAACTCCTGAACCGCGTGGGCCTGGGCGAGCGCACCCTGCACACGCCCGCCCAGCTCTCGGGCGGCCAGCAGCAGCGCGTCGCCATCGCCCGCGCCCTCATGAACCAGCCGCCCGTCCTGTTCGCCGACGAACCGACGGGCAACCTCGACACGAAGAGCTCGGTCGAGATCATGAACCTCTTCACCGACCTCTCCAAGGAGGGCATCACCATCGTCATGGTGACGCATGAGGACGACATCGCCGCGTATGCGAAGCGACACCTGCTGATGCGCGACGGCAAACTCGTAAAGGACGACCACCGAGCATGAACTTCGTGATGATCTTCAAGGTGGCGATCCTCGCCATCCTCCGCAACAAGACGCGCTCGCTTTTGACCTGCATCGGCATCATCGTGGGCATCGCGGCGGTTATCGCGGTGATGGCGATCGGCAAGGGCGCCTCGACCATGATGGTGAAGGAAATCTCGTCGATGGGCAACAACCTCGTCATGGTCTTCCCCGACCGCAACCGGCAGGGCACGGTGCGCGCGAGCCTCGGTTCGGGCGAGACGATGACGGCGGGCGACGCCGAGGCGATTCAGAACGAACTCAGCCATCTCGTCGCGGCGGTCAGCCCCACCGTGAACGTGACCAGCCAGCTGATCCGCGAGAACCGCAACTGGAACACGCGCGTGAGCGGCGTCTCGTTCGAAATGCCCGAAATCCGCAACTGGGAAGTCGGCGAAGGCCGCTTCTTCGACGAGAGCGAGCAGAAGAAGTGCGCCCGCGTTTGCGTTCTCGGCGTGACGGTGAAGAACAACCTCTTCGCCGAGGACGAGAACCCGATCGGCAAGATCGTCCGCATCGGGGCGATGCCGTTCAAGGTGGTGGGCATCCTCGCCTCAAAGGGCGCGAACGGCTGGGGACAGGATCAGGACGACACGGTGATGGCCCCGTATACGACCGTCGGGCGCGTCCTGCAGCGCTCGAAGTTCCAGTCCATCCGGATGATGAACATCTCGCTTCGCTCGATGGACGACCTGGAGGAGGCGAAGCGCGAGATTACGGCGCTTCTGCGTCAGCGGCACAAGCTCGCGGACTATCAGGACAACGACTTCGAGACACGCGACACGACGGAAATCATGAACACCATCGGGTCGGTGACGGGGCTGATGACGGTGCTTCTGACGGCCGTCGCGGCGATTTCGCTCCTGGTCGGCGGCATCGGCATCATGAACATCATGCTCGTTTCGGTGACGGAGCGCATCCGCGAGATCGGGCTTCGCATGGCGATCGGCGCGACGCCGGCGAACATCCTCTGGCAGTTCATCCTCGAGGCGGTCGTGCTTTCGACGGTCGGCGGACTGATTGGCGTGGGGCTTGGCATCGGCGCGGCGCAGGCGATTGGCGAGATTCAGAACTGGCCCATCGTCATCGAGGCGACGAGTGCGGTCTATGCGTTCCTCTTCTCGGCGTTCGTCGGCATGTTCTTCGGCTTCTACCCCGCCTACCGCGCCTCGAAGCTGAACCCGATCGACTGCCTCCGCTACGAATAACCGCCGGATTCACTGCGGATCGTGGACAATTCGATCGTGTTGTTCGCAGTCCGCCTTGGCGAACTCACCCGAACTGCGGCAGAACGCGAACAGATTGCGAATGAAGTCAAGGATCTTGCTCATGATTGCTCCTTTCCCTTCTTACGGCCACAAGCCGATTCGGCAAGAACCTTCTTGCGCACCATGCGGAAATACCGGTATTTGAACCTTGCGAACCGGAATCCGGCAAAACCGTCGAGAAAACCGAGTTTGGCAATGTAGCAAACGACGAAGTATGCCGGGGCCAGCCACCATCTGGTGATGTTTCCGTATTTCATTCGCTGCCTGTCGGTCAGTCGCTTCCAGCATTCGGGATTCGCGGTCAGCAACCGATAACGACCCGCCTCCCAGTTCGCGTATTCAACGTGCTTCTGCCAGTGGCTTTCGAGCGAGCGCATGTCGTGATGCTCCAGCCGTGCGCAAATCTCATGCTCTGCGTCGTCTCTCATGGGCTGAATGTGCTCATGGACTTCCATGTCGAGGCTTGACCAGCGATCCTCGTCGATCTTCTCGTATTCCGCCGCGCCGATGCGCACGATTGCCGCTTTGCGCATGGGATCGCCGTGCTTCAGCATCCGCCCGGCGAACCAGTTGTTGTAGACGCAGCGGATCACATCGCACTTTCCCGCTTCATCCGAGTTCAGAAATGCCGACAGTTCCCTCTCGAATGCGGAAGTCATCCGTTCATCCGCATCAAGGAACATCGCCCACGGCGTCTTGAACGGATAGTGCCGAAGAGTCCAGTTGCGCTTCTTCGGAAAGCGTCCGTTCCAGGCGAACTGCACGACCTCGCGCCCGGCATCCGCGGCAATTTTCGTCGTGTCATCCGTTGAACCAGAATCCACCACCACGACATTTGCAAAGGCGCGGACGCTCGCCAGGCAAGCCGGCAGATTCTTCATCTCGTTCTTCGCCGGGATGACTATCGTAAGCAAATCATTCAGATTTTCCATGCATCGTGTTTCCTGCGCTTACGGCGGCTGCCGAAGGAGGTTCGATGCAAAAGAAAAGAGCGCACTTTCTCTCATGCACTCAGGAAAGCCCGACCAAAGGCCCATAGAAATGCACTACGCAGAAAATACGCCCAAACGGGCGCATCTCCACATACATGCTGTTTCTATGGTTAATATTGGTCGTATTTTCCTGAACAGCACGTAGCTTAGATGCTACGTCAAATTGTCTCTTTCAGTTTCAGTCTGTTATCGTTCGGATTCCTTTTTGTCTATCGTTTCCGTTGACATCGCCCGTGTGGCGAAGTCAACTCGTCTAGTTCGTTCACATTATACCATATTTCCCGCAGGGGACTTCACTTTCCGTCACGGCGCGTCAAGAACCCCCAGACCTTGAAGAAATACTTCAGATAGATGAGCGACAGACAACTCCAGTATCCGTTTGCCCGAAGCGCCCGCAAGTCTTCCCGGTTGATTTCAACGTTGCTCCGAAGCCCCGCCGTGGAAGCGCCCCCGAGGCGCATGACAACCAGGCAACGCGGCAAATAACGCGTCCGAATGCGATTCCGCCACATAAACCGCAGGAGAAGTTCAAAATCGGAGCAAATTCGATAGGCAAGCGAATATCCGCCGTATCTCGCGAAGAGTTCGCGGCGGCAATAGAAACTCGGGTGCGGAACCATCACCGCGAAACGGAACATCCACGGACGAAACCACCGCGCCGAACAATACCGAACCGTCCGCCCGCCCAGGGTGCGCACAAAGCGGATGTCCGCGTAGACGGCATCCGTCTCGTCCGCAAACGCCGCCGCAACCGTCGCGAGCGCATCCGTGTCGGCAAGGACGTCATCCGCATTCAAGATTCCCACCACGTCGCCCGTGGCAAGGGCAATCGCCTTGTTGAGTGCGTCATACATTCCTTCGTCGCGTTCGCTCCACCAGCGGACGCTTATCAGAGGATTCGACCGCGACGCCTCATCCGCAAACGCGGCGACTTTGGCCCGCGTTCCATCAGAAGAGCCGCCGTCCATAATCAGATATTCGACTTGAACGCCCTTCTGCCGCGCCACGCTCGCCATCGCATCGCCAATCGTGCCTTCCGCATTGTAGCACGCCGTTATCACGGTCAACTTCAACTCTTCACCCTCGCTCTCAACTCATTTCGCGCGTTAGGCCTCGAAGAAGAGGATGTCCGCACGGGATTCCACCGTGCGGATGAACGCGGTCTTGTCAACATCGTGGAGGTCTTCAAAGCGAATGCGCTTAAAGACATTCTCGCCGTAGGGTGTCTGCACCAATCTCATGGCACTATTATACCAAAAACGAGACCGCTACGGCGGCTCGGTCGGGTGTCGCCCGATCCGTCGCTACGCGGCCTCGTACCGCCTTTCGCGCGTAGACAAGGAACTTCGTTCAGTCAGCCCTGCCTCG
>CAVFWY010000139.1:0-4974 GCA_963626175.1 Gemmiger sp. | reverse complement strand
GCGACGATGACCGAGAGGGCGACGCCCTTGCGGACGAGATTCGTCTCGTGGAAGAGTTTCGCCCCGAGCAGGAAGGTAATCACGACCGAAAAGCGCCGCAGAAGCGAACACGCCGAAATCGGCACGTCCGGGAGGGCGAGTCCGTTGAAGTAAAGCCAGTCGGCAAACGCAAGCAGGATGCCGACGAACGGAATCGTCCACCGCCACTCGAAGCGGTCGCGCGAAAGCCCCGCCGCCTTTCCGATCAGAAGGAACGTGCCGTAGCAACCGACGAGAAAGACCTGAAACCAGAACTGCGTCGCCTCGACGGGTGCGTTCGCGACCTGAAAGACATACTTGTCGAAGATGCCCGACACCGCCGAGAAGAACGCGCCGGCGAAGGCGCACCAGACGGCGCGGTTGCGAAAGAAGTCGATGCCCTCGTGCCGTCCCGCCCACGAAAAGACGAAATAGCCGAAGAAGACGAGCAGCATGCCCAGCCCCTGCACGACGCCGGGAATCTCCCCGTAGAGGAAGAACGCCACCACGAAGACGAGCGCGGGGGCGCTCGCCCGAATCGGCGTGGCAATCGAAATCGGCAGCGTCTGAAGTCCCTTGAAGGTGAACATCCACGAAATGGAAACGATGATTGCCTTCAACGCCGCGAGCAGCAGCACGCGCCCGCCCGGCGAAAGAACCGCCGCGAGGTCGCCCTTCAGGGCGACGGTCGAGACGAATGCCGCGCACCCGAAGGAGGTCGAGCAGAGCAGGACGGGCAGAACCGCGTTCGCCCTCACGCTCGCCTTCTTCGCGAGGTCGTAGAGCGCGAGAAAGAACGCACTCGCAAGAATCCAAAGCGTCCACGTTGCCACGGCTACACCTCGGCGGCGTCCCCGGCGGACGGGAAGAGCTTGTCCAGGATCTGCTCGGCGGGCGTATAAGCCTTTTTCTTCGCGTTGCAGTCCACACAGCAGGGGACGCAGTTGCCGCGTGTCGACCTGCCGCCCCGCGCCACGGGCACGACGTGGTCGAGCGTCAGGTTCGCCGCGCCGACCTTCCTGTGGCAGTAGTGGCAGACACCGGCGGCAATCTGCGCCTTCCACCAGTCCGTCGCCCGCAGTTCGCGCGCCTTGGCGCGTTCGCGCTTCACGTGCACGGGGTCGGGATTCAAGTCAAGCCAATCGCCCATCTCAAGCCCCTTTTCCCTCCACGGGACGACCGATGAGGATCTGCGGATGCGCCTCGTCAACCGCGATGCGGACGACCGACCCGACGGCGGGCCTGCGCCCTTCCGCCGGCACGTCCCACACGACGATGCGGTTGCCGCCGTCGCGTCCGCTCCAACGCGCCTTGTTCCGCTTGCTCGGCCCCTCGACCATCACCTCGCGGACGGTTCCGACCAGCCGTTCGTTCCGGCACTGGCCGCGGCGTTCCTGATCCGCGAGCAGAATCTGGTCGCGGCGTTCCTTCTCCGCCGTCGGCACGTCGTCGGGAAGCGCCGCGCTCCGCGTCCCCGGTCGCGGCGAATACTTGAAGACGAAGGAATTGTCGAACCCCGCCTCCTCCATCAGCGAGCGCGTCGCCTCGAAATCCTCCTCGGTCTCGCCGGGATAGCCCACGATGACGTCCGTCGTCACGGCGAATTCGGGGTCGAAGTCGCGCAACTTGCGAACCGCCGCGAGATATTCCGCACGGGTGTAGTGCCGCCCCATGTCGAGAAGAATGCGGTCGCTGCCGGACTGGACGGGCAGGTGAAGATGGCGGCAAATCTGCGGGAATTCGCGATAGGCGCGAACCAGTTCGTCCGTGCAGCCCTTCGGATGCGCCGAGGTGAAGCGGATTCGCTCGATGCCCGACACGGACGCAATCGCCTCGAGGAGGCGCGGGAACGCCTCGACGTAGCCGCCGGGGCTGGGCGCGTCCGCCGCGTCCCACGCGGCATTCCGCACCCCGTAGCGGAGGACACTCTGCCCGAGCAGACACACCTCCTTCACGCCGTGCGCGGCGAGTGCGCGGACTTCTGCCACGACTTCCCGCGCCGGACGCGAATACTCGTGGCCGCGCACGTCGGGGACGATGCAGTAGCTGCACCGGTTGTCGCACCCGATGAGAATCGTCACGAACGCCTGAAAGGCGGACGCGGCGGAATCGGGCGCGGCGAACGTGTGCGCGTCAAGTCCGCTCGGCACGGCATCCTCGCCAAGGTCGAGGATGCGCTCGCGGCGGTTTTCGGCGCGGTTGGCGACAACCTTCTCGACGATGCGCGGAATCAGTCCGAACGCCCGCGGCCCGACGGCGAAGTCGAGTTTCGGGAGTTTCGCGAAGACTTCCTCGCCAAGCCGCTTCACCGCGCACCCCATCAGCCCCGTGATCTTCCCGGCGGCAATCAGGTTGCCCGTCTTGCCGACGGCCTTTTCCTCCGCCTTCTGCCGCACGGTGCAACTGTTAACGATGACGAGTTCGGCGGAAGCCTCGTCGGCGGCTCGTTCGTGTCCGGCGGCGACGAGAAGCGCCTCGACGGCTTCCGAATCGCGCACGTTCATCTGGCAGCCGTAGGTATGGATCAGGAATTTCATGCTCAGTCCACGAGCGTCGCGAAATAGTCGTCGAGCGTCTCGGCGCGGCGGATTTCGCGAACCTCGCCGTCCGCCTCCAGCAGGAGTTCCGCGCTGCGCAACTTGCCGTTATACTGAAAGCCCATCGCGTGCCCGTGCGCCCCCGCGTCGCAGATGACCACCAGATCGCCGCGTTCCAGGACGGGCAGCACGCGCTGGATGGCGAACTTGTCGTTGTTCTCGCAGAGGGAGCCCGTCACGTCGTAGACGCTCGTCTCGCCGCTCGCCTCCTTGCCCGGCACGACAATCTCGTGATACGCCCCGTAGAGCGCGGGACGCATCAGGTTCGCCATGCAGGCGTCAAGCCCGGCGTAGAGGCGGTAGGTGTTCTTGATGTGGCGGACGCGCGCCACGAGGTAGCCGTAGGGACCCGTAATGCACCGTCCGCACTCCATGAAGAGCTTGAGCGGCTTCAGTCCCCTTCCGACGACCAGTTCGTCATATGCCTTTTCGATGCCCTTGCCGACGTAGTCGATGTCCATCGCCTTCTGGTCGGGCCTGTAGGGGATGCCGATTCCGCCGCCGATGTTGACGAACTCGAAAGTAATGCCCACCTTCTCCGTCAGTTCGGCGACGAGACCGAAGAGCAGTTTCGCCGTGTCGATGATGTATTCGGGGTCGAGTTCGTTCGAGGCGACCATCGTGTGCAGACCGAACCGCGTCACGCCCGCCGCCTTCATCCGTGCGTAGCAGTCGAAGAGCTGTTCGCGGGTGAGGCCGTATTTCGCCTCCTCCGGCTTGCCGATGATGGCGTTGCCGCCCTTGAGCGGCCCCGGATTGTAGCGGCAGCAGAAGACGTGCTTCGCCGCGTCCGCCGAAAGCGGATTCGCCGCGAGTTCGGGTACGGCTTCGCGCAGGTAGTCCCAGTGCGTGATGTCGTCGAGGTTGATGATCGCCCCGAGCTCCCACGCCTTGCGGAACTCCTCCGCCGGCGTGTCGTTCGAGGTGAACATGATGGACTCGCCGACGTTCCCGACGCGCTCGGCGAGCACGAGTTCCGCCATCGACGAGCAGTCGCTGCCGAAGTCGAACTCTTTCAGAAGCGACATGACGTGCGGGTTCGGCGTGGCCTTCACCGCGAAATATTCGCGAAAGCCCCTGTTCCAGGCGAACGCCTTCCGCAACCGCTTCGCGTTCTCGCGGATTGCCCGCGCATCGTAGATGTGAAACGGAGTCGGCCACTTCGCGGCGATTTCCTCCAGTTTCGCCCTGTCGAACGGAAGTTTTCTCATTGCGCTTCTTCGGTCTTCAGTTTCGCGATGAGCGCATCCGTCGTCATCGCACCGAGATCGCCCTCGGCGCGCGCGCGCACGGAAATCGTCCCCGCCGCCTCGTCACGCGGGCCGACCACGATCTGGTAGGGGACTTTCTGCATCGTCGCCTCGCGAATCTTCGCGCCGAGCTTCTCCGCCGAGACATCGACATCCACGCGGAAGTCCGCCGCGCGAAGCGCCGCCTGAACCTTCTTCGCATAGTCCATCGCCTTGTCGGAAATCGGCAGGATGCGCACCTGTTCCGGCGCGAGCCACAGCGGGAACGCCCCCGCGTAATGCTCGATCAGGATGCCGAAGAAGCGTTCGATCGAGCCGAGCAGGGCGCGGTGCACCATGTAGGGCTGGTGCTCCTTGCCGTCGTCGCCGATGTAGGTGAGGTTGAAGCGTTCCGGCAGGTTGAAGTCGAACTGCACCGTGCCGAGCTGCCACGGACGACCCAGCGCATCCTTGATCTTCATGTCGATCTTCGGGCCGTAGAACGCGCCGCCGCCCTCGTCAACCTCATACTGCATCCCCTCCTGCTCGAGCGCGTCGCGCAGGGACTGCGTCGCCTGTTCCCAGCGGGCGGGGTCGCCCACCGCCTTCGCGGGCTTCGTCGAGAGATAGGCCTGGATGTCGTGAAAGCCGAACTTACCGAGCATCTTGCGGGCGAATTCGACGGTATCCTTGATTTCCTGCACGATCTGTTCGGGCGTGCAGAAGATGTGCGCGTCATCCTGCGTGAAGCCGCGTACGCGGAAGAGTCCGTGGCGAACGCCGTCCTTCTCGTAGCGATACACAGTGCCGAGTTCGGCGAGGCGCATCGGCAAGTCGCGATAACTGCGCTTCTTGAACTGGTAGATCTGAATGTGGAACGGACAGTTCATCGGCTTGACGTAGTACTCCTCTATATAGGCGTCGTTGCCCGAACCCTCCTGAACCTTCATGCAGGGGAACATTCCCTCCTTGTAGAAGCCGAGATGCCCCGAGGTCTGCCAGAGAACCGACCGCCCGACATGCGGCGTATAGACGATTTCATAGCCCGCCTCGTAGTGTTTCTTGCGCCAGTATTCCTCGATGGCGACGCGGATTCGCGCACCCTTCGGCAGCCAGTGGGCGAGACCCGG
>CAVFWY010000138.1:0-4977 GCA_963626175.1 Gemmiger sp. | reverse complement strand
ATGGCAAAGGTCAACGCGGCTTGGACGACAATCAAGGAAACGCGGCATTTATGAATGAAAAGGCGAAGAATCTGAAGATTTCGGTTGTTGGCAGGGGACTGATTGGCGGTTCGCTGCTCAAAGCGGCGGAACGCGCGGGCTACTGCGCGACGGCCTCGGACAAAGGTGAGAAGCCGCAGGTTGCCGAAGCGGATGTCGTGTTCGTCGCCGTTCCGCCCTCCGCCGTCGTCGGCGTGGTGGATTCAATCGTGCCCGACCTGAAGAAGGGAGCGATAGTCGTCGATGTCACGGGCGTGAAGGAATATGTTTACAAATCGCTCATGAAATACGCCTATTCGGCAGATTTCGTCTTTGTCGGCGGGCATCCGATGGCGGGGAAGGAGCGCACGGGCTGGTCGAATGCGTCCGCCGACCTCTTTGATGGCGCATCCATGATCCTTGTGCCTTATCCGACATACGGACGCGCCCCGCTCGACTTATTGGAGAAGATTTGCCGCGATTTCGGCTTTGCGCGGGTCGTTTACACCGATCCACGGCATCATGACGAGATGATTGCCTTCACAAGCCAACTTTGCCACCTGATTTCGTCCGCCTATGTGCGCGAACCGCTGGCGCAGGAGCATGTCGGCTATTCGGCGGGTAGTTTTCGCGACATGGCGCGGGTCGGCGCACCCGATCCGGACGTGTGGACGGAACTCTTTATGCTGAATCGAGCGGCACTTTTGCCAGTTTTGGAACGTTATATCGCCCGATTGGACGACTTTCGTGCCGCGCTGGCGGACGGTGACCGCATCCGTCTCCACCGCGCCCTCGAAGAGGGTGTCGCCGCCAAGGCGCAATTGCTTCCGTAGAATAACACACAGGCCCGCCCTGCGCATCGTCCGAAGATTTGATGCGCATCAACCACCCCCTTTGATGCGCATCAACACCCCCTCTTGATGCGCATCAACACACCCCTTTGATGCGCATCAACCACCCTCGGTGATGCGCATCAACCTACCCTTGAGATGCGCATCAATCGCCCTTCGCGTGACCGTTATCACCACGGATTTCACGGATGTTCACGGATTGGGAGATTCGGCGAACGCCCATGAGGACTCCATAGGCGACTTCAGTTACAATGTCACTGACCTTTGGAGTAAACATCAGTGATGTCTTTCGTAAATGTGTATGTTTTTGTCGCAGAATTGGTCGCAGAAGGTGCAGAATTTCATTATGCATCATAATGGAACGCCGAAAATGGTATAATGTCTCGCTAAAGGAATATTTAAAATGCGTTCAGATACCAAGAAACAGCGCATATCAAGCGGAATAGCCGAGGTGATTGCCTCGATGATGGATAAGGTCTTAAACAAAGTCCTTGTCGAAGACCCGTTTTTGCCTGAACACCATCATGCCGCGAAGCCGCTCTATGCCGCGCTCGTCCCCGACGAAATCTTCAAAGGTTCGCATTTTGAGCGGCGTTTCGTGACACCGTTCGGGACGGTTTGGGAAAGGTTGGCGATGGTCGTCGCCAAGGAAAAGCACGGGGACTGTCAAAAGGGCGTGACGATTCAGGGAACAATCGGAAAGGAACGCTTGCGTCGGATTCAGGAGGTCTTGAATCGGCTTGAGCATGCGACAAAGGCTGAACGACAGCGCAAGCACCCGAACTGGGACGATGAACTCGCCTATGTTCTTGCGGGCGGCGGCGAACTCGTGCCATGTCCCGTCACATGCGACCTGTTCATTGACAGTCAGGCGACGGGAAAGAAATACGCCTTTGAGTTGAAGGCCCCACTTCCGAACAGCGACCAAACGAAAGTCAGCAAAGAGAAGATGCTCAAACTGCTGGCGATGACACCCAGGACGGTCGATTTCGCCTACTATGCGCTCGTCTACAATCCCTATGGCAAGAAAGCCGATTATGTCTGGTCGTTCCCCGCTCGTTGGTTTGACATGCAGCACGATTCTTCGGTATTGATAGGCGAAGAGTTCTGGGACTTGATTGGCGGTAAGGGAACTTACGCGACATTCATTCACGAGGTGAACAAGCTTGGAGTCGGCTACAAAGAGACGATTTACCGCGACTTTCTCGGCATAGAGCCGCCGCAGAACGCCACGGGCATCACGCTGAAATAGAATACGCCCATGTCTTGGACACACATCGACCTCTTCGCTGGAATCGGCGGTTTTCGACTTGCCGCGACGCGCAACGGCGGACGCTGCATTGGCTACAGCGAAATCAGTCCTGACGCCGTCTCCACCTACGAGGCGAACTATGCGGATGCGAAGGAAACGAACTTCGGCGACATCACGAAACTCCGTGAACTGCCGCCGCACGACTTCCTCACGGGCGGCGTTCCCTGCCAGAGTTGGTCAATCGCCGGGCGCAACCTCGGCTTTGACGATGATCGCGGACAACTCTGGAACGACGCAATCTTCCTCTTGAATCAGTCGCGTCCCAAGGCGTTCCTCTTCGAGAACGTGAAGGGACTCGTCGATCCGCGCAACAAGTCCGCGCTGGATTACATCATGCGCCGCATCGCGGAGGCAGGCTACCACGCGAGCGTCCACGTGCTCAACTCGTTTGACTATGGTGTGCCGCAAAGTCGCGTGAGAATCTACATCGTCGGCTTTGCGGACAAGAAACATTATGACCGCTTCCGTCTGCCGCCCATGTCTCGCGGCAAACTGAAACTTCGTGACATCCTGGATGATGCAACCCCAGAGGAGACTTGCCCTCACAGGGATGACGAACGCGACCTGTTCGGCGAAGTCGTGCGCAAAAGCGCGGGACGAACCAGCCTTTCAGCCAACAACAACGGCTTCAACGACTACTTTCTCCTGAACGACCTCCGCAACGGCGACACGACGATTCACTCGTGGGACATCCTCGACACGACGCAGAAGGAAAAGCACATCTGCCTGCTTCTTTTGCGCAACCGACGCAAGAACGACTACGGCAAACTGGACGGCAATCCGCTTTCGCTTCAGCACTTTCAAGCACTCGACAATTCGATTACGCAAGCCGATATTGACGCACTGTGCGAGAAGGGAATTCTCAAGCCAGAAACTTACAGTTATCGGATTCTATCGACGAAAAGAGATGAACTGACGGAGCATGAGCGCCTTGTCCTCGACCACGCGGAAAGCGGTCGTCTCGTCCCTGACGACTTCGGCACGGCTCGCGACCTCAAGATTGCGAAGGTCAGGTTCGACGAGGTATTCCGCTCGCTCACGGAGAAGGGAGTCGTCGAGCCGGAGGAAACGCGCTACGACTTCCGCTACACGAAAATCAGCACGGGACTGTTTGGTGTCAACCGAATCTTCCTGCCGTCATCCAACATCTTCCCGACGCTCGTCGCAAGCGATTCCAACGACTACGTGACGGACCTCTCGATTGCCGCAACCGATCGCGAGACTTACCGGCGGCGATTCATTGAGGAAGTCTACAGGGCGAAGAGGTATCGGCGCATCACGAAAAGCGAGGCGTGTCGCATTCAGGGCTTTCCACCCGACTTCATTCTGCCGCCGACGCGTGCGCGTTGGATGAAACTCATCGGCAACAGCGTGTCCGTCCCCGTGATTGAGCAACTCGTCCGCAGTATCGCGGCAACAGGGGTTTTTGGCGGCAAGTGATGTCGACTTCTGCGACATTCTGACGATGCCGTCCGAACTCGTGAATCGCCCCCCGTTAAAGCCCTGCGCGTTCGCCGAGTTCGGCCCAGCGTTCGACCGCCGCGTCCAGTTCGGCTTCCGCGAGAGGCGTCCGCACGGCGAGTTCCTGCGCTTTCTTCGGGTCTGTGCGGTAGAGCGAGCCGTCGGCAAGCGCCGCGTGAAGCGCGGCGACTTCCTGCTCCAGCGCATCGATTTTCGCGGGCAGGGCGTCCAGTTCGCGCTTCTCGCCATACGAAAGCTTGCGCGGCTTCGCGCTCGCGGCGGTTTGCGCGGCGGATTCGGCGGGCTTCGCGGTCTTCGCCGCCGCCTTCGCCGGGGCGGGACGCTGCCGCAGGTAGTCCTCGTAGCCGCCGGGATAGCACTTGACCGACCCATCGCCTTCCAGGACGAACGTCGAGGTGACGACGTTGTCGAGGAATTCGCGGTCGTGCGAGACGAGCAGGAGCGTCCCCGAATAGGCGAGCAACTGCTCTTCAAGGAGTTCGAGCGTTTCGACGTCGAGATCGTTCGTCGGCTCGTCCATGACGAGCAGGTTCGCCGGGCGCATGAAGAGCTTGGCGAGCAGAAGGCGTGCGCGTTCGCCGCCCGACAGGGCCTTCACGGGCGTGCGACAGCGTTCGGGGGTGAAGAGGAAGTCCGCGAGATACGAGTAGACGTGCTTCTTCACGCCGCCGACGACAACCTCGTCGCGGTCGCTCGCCACGTTCTCCTTTACGGAAAGTTCGGGCTTCAGTTCCGTGCGAAGTTGGTCGAAGAACGCCATCTCGACGTTCGTGCCGATTGTCACGCGCCCCGTGGTCGGTTGGAGCGCACCCGTCAGGAGTTTGAGAAGCGTGGTCTTTCCCGCGCCGTTGCCGCCGAGGATGCCGATGCGTTCGCCGCGCAGCACGTCCGCCGTGAAGTCAGACACGATGGGCTTCGTGCCGTCATAGGAAAAGCCGAGGTTCTCGATTTTCAGGACGCGGACGCCGCCGGGCGCGGCGGTGTCGAGCTTGAGGGTCGCCGAACCGGCGGACTTCCGCCGCGCCGCGAACTCCTCGCGCAATTTCACGAGCGCGGCGACGCGCCCCTCGTTGCGCGTCGTCCGCGCCTTCACGCCACGCCGAATCCACGCCTCCTCCTGTGCGAGTTTCTTCGACTTGCGCTCCCAGTAGACGGCTTCGTCCGCCAGGAGTTCCGCCTTGCGCTTCACGAACGTCGCGTAGTCGCACTCCCAGCCCGAGAGTTCACCGCGGTCTAGATCGAAGATCTTCGTCGCCACCCGCTTCAGGAAGCGGCGGTCGTGCGTGACGATGAGCACGGCCATCTCGCGGTTTC
>CAVFWY010000137.1:0-4995 GCA_963626175.1 Gemmiger sp. | reverse complement strand
TTCCGCATGCTCGCCCACAACGGCGAAATCAACACGCTCAAGGGCAACCTGAACGCCCTGCGGGCGCGTGAGCAGTCCTTCGCGTCGCCCGCCTTCGGTGCGGACATGGCGAAACTCCTGCCGGTCGTGCGCGAGGGTCAGTCCGACTCCGCGTCGCTCGACAACGTGTTCGAGTTGCTCGTCGCGGCGGGACGCGACCCCGCCCACGCGATGCTGATGCTGATGCCGCAGGCGTGGGGCGCGAAATACCACATGGGGCACGACGTGCGCGGCTTCTACGAATACCACTCCGCCCTAATGGAACCGTGGGACGGGCCGGCCGCCGTCGCCTTCACCGACGGCATCACCGCCGGCGCCGCGCTCGACCGCAACGGACTGCGCCCCGCACGGTGGACGCTGACGAAGGACAACCTTTTCATCCTCGCCTCCGAAACGGGCGTCGTAGACATCCCGCCGGACGAAATCCTGCGGTGCGGGCGGCTCAAGCCCGGCTCGATGGTCTATCTCGACCTGCCGAACCATCGACTGCTCGAGGATGCCGAAATCAAGACGCGCTATGCGCGGCGCAAACCCTACCGCCGCTGGGTGGAGGAAAACCGCATTTCCATTCAGGGACTCTTCACCGAAATCGTCCCGTCGGGCGTGCCGAGCGACCTCACCGCCCGACAGCGGCAGTTCGGCTATACCGACGAAGACATCGAACTCATCCTCGCGCCGATGGCGAAGACCGGCAAGGAACCCGTCGGCTCGATGGGCAACGACGCCGCGCTCGCCTGTCTCTCCGACCGGCGACGGACGCTCTTCGACTACTTCCACCAGCTCTTCGCCCAGGTGACGAACCCGCCGATCGACCCGATTCGCGAGGAACTCGTGATGTCGCTGATGACCTACATCGGCAATCTCGGCAACGTGCTGGAAGAAACCCCCGAACACGCCCGCCTCATCAAACTCCGCCGCCCCGTGCTGACGGAAGACGAACTCGTGCGCATCGAAAAGGCGGACGAGAACCGCTTCCCCGTGAAGACGCTGCCGACCTTCTTCGACGGCAGCCTTGAAGTCGCGCTCGGGCGGCTCGCGTCCGACGCGGTCTCCGCCGTGGGGAGCGGGGCGCGGATCATCGTCCTTTCCGACAAGCCGGAACTGAACCCCGGCAACCTGCCCGCGCTGCCCTCGCTCATGGCGGTCGCCGCCGTGAACCGTGCGCTCGTCGCGGCGGGTCTGCGTCCCTCCGTCGGGCTGGTCGCGCAGACGGGCGAGGCGCGCGAAGTGCACCACTTCGCCGTCCTGCTCGGCTACGGCGCGACGGCGGTGAACCCCTATCTCGCGCTCGAGACCGTCTCCGCGCTCTGCCCGAACGACGCGGTCGCGGCGGCCTCGAACTACATCAAGGCCGTCAGCAAGGGACTGCTCAAGATCATGTCGAAGATGGGCATCTCGACTTTGCGGAGTTACCGCAGTGCGCAGATGTTCGAGGCGGTGGGGCTCTCGAAGGAAGTCATCGACGCCTGCTTCCCCGGCACGCCCTCGCGCGTGGGCGGACGCGGCTTCCGCGAAATCGAAGCCGCCCTGCGCCGCGACGCCGAAGCCGCCGCGACGCCCTCCACCCTGCTGGAGGCGGGCGGACAATACCGCTTCCGCAAGGGCGCGGAAGAGCACCTCTGGACGCCGCAGACCGTGACCGCCTTCCGCCTCGCCGTGCGCGGCAATGACGCGGCAAAGTTCGCGGAATATTCCGCCGCGATCGACGATCAGTCGCGGCGGAGCTGCACCCTGCGCGGGCTTCTCACCTTCAAGCCGACGGCGGGCATTCCGCTGGACGAGGTGGAGAGCGTCGAGGACATCATGCGCCACTTCGTGGGCGGCGCGATGAGCCTTGGCTCGCTCTCCCCGGAAGCGCACGAGGCGATTGCCCGCGCCTTCAACTCCATCGGCTCGATGTCCAACTCGGGCGAAGGCGGCGAAAACGCGGAACGCTTCGGCACGGACGCGAACTGCGGCATCAAGCAGGTCGCCTCGGGACGCTTCGGCGTGACGATCGAATACCTCCGCAACGCGAAGGACATCCAGATCAAGCTCGCCCAGGGCGCGAAGCCGGGCGAAGGCGGCCAGCTCCCCGCCCACAAGGTGAACGAGTTCGTCGCGAAACTGCGCCATGCGCGGCCCGGCACGACCCTCATCTCGCCGCCGCCGCACCACGACATCTACTCGATTGAGGATCTCGCCCAGCTCATCTACGACCTGCGGTGCGCGAACCCGAAGGCGCGCATCTCCGTCAAACTCGTCTCGGAGGCGGGCGTCGGCACGATTGCGGCGGGCGTGGCGAAGGCTCACGCGGACGTCGTGCTCATCTCCGGCTTCGACGGCGGCACGGGCGCGGCCCCGCTCACCTCGATGAAGCACGCGGGTCTGCCGTGGGAACTCGGCCTCGCCGAAGCCCAGCAGACGCTCGTCAAGAACGACTTGCGCGGGCGCGTGAAACTGCAGGTCGACGGACAGATCAAGACGGGGCGCGACGTCGTCATCGGCGCGATTCTCGGTGCGGAGGAGTTCGGCTTCGGCACGACGCTCCTCGTCTCGCTCGGCTGCGTGCAGGATCGCCGCTGCCACTGCGACACCTGCCCCGTCGGCATCGCCACGCAGAACGAATGCTTGCGCCGCCACTTCACGGGCAAAAGCGAGCACATCGTCAACTTCCTGCGGCTTCTCGCGGGCGAAGTGCGCGAACGCCTCGCCGCGCTCGGCCTCCGTTCGCTGGAGGAAGCGGTCGGGCGAACCGACCTGCTCGAACTGAACGCCGCGCTCGACCGCGCCGCTGGCTTCGACTTCTCGCGCGTCCTCGCGCAGGAAGGCGGCGCGGCGCTTCACTACGTCAAGGGTGCGAACCCCTACGTGTTCGACGGCTACGACCGCCGCGAACTGCTGCCGAACCTCGATTTCGCCGCGCTCGAAAAGGGCGGCAAAGTCTCGCTCGACCGCGAGATCCGCAACGTCGACCGCACGGTCGGCACGGAACTCTCGGGCGAACTCGTCTCGCGCTTCGGCGCGGACGCGCTCCCCGACGAATCCGTCCGCGTCAACTTCCGCGGCACGGCGGGGCAGTCGTTCGGCGCGTTCCTCGCCAAGGGCGCGACCTTCAACCTCGACGGCGAGGCGAACGACTTCGTCGGCAAGGGCATCTCGGGCGGCATCATCGCCGTCCGTCCCGCCATCCATCCCTCGATGTATGAAACGACCGGCTTCAAGCCGGAGGAGAACGTGATCGCCGGGAACGTGATCGCCTACGGCGGCACGGCGGGCAAGATCTTCCTGAACGGGCAGGCGGGCGAACGCTTCGCCATCCGCAACTCGGGCGTGACGCTCGTCGCCGAGGGCATCGGCGACCACGGGTGCGAATACATGACGGGCGGCAAGGTCGTCGTGCTCGGCCCGACGGGCGTGAACTTCGGCGCGGGCATGACGGGCGGCGTCGCCTACGTGATGGACGACAGCGGCGACTTCGACCTCCGCTGCAACCTCGATTCCATCGACCTCGCGACCGTCGAGCCGGAATCGGACGACGAACGCGAACTCAAGGAACTCGTGCTCGAACACTACAAACGGACGGAGTCGCCGCTCGCGAAGCGCATCCTCGGGAACTGGTCATCCTACCGTCCCCGCTTCGTCAAGGTCGTTCCGGTGAAGGAGAACTAAGATGAACCGCATTCACGATTACTACCGCCCCGTCAACGAACGGAAGAACGACTTCAACGAAGTCGAGCGTCGACTTTCCTACGAGGAACTGAAGCCGCAGGTCGAGCGCTGCCAGAACTGCGGCGTGCCCTTCTGCCACGGCGCGGGCTGTCCGCTCGGCAATCTCGTGCCCGACCAGAACCGCGCCGTCTTCGCGGGCGACTTCAAGCGCGCCTACGAACTGCTCTCGAAAAACAGCGACTTCCCCGAATTCACCTCGCGCATCTGCCCCGCGCTCTGCGAATCGTGTTGCGTGCGGCAGTTGGACGAGGAGTCGGTGATGGTGCGCCAGAGCGAGAAGTTCATCATCGACACCGCCTTTGAAAAGGGTTGGGTCGTGCCGCATCCGCCGACGAAGGAGAACGGGCGGCGCGTCGCCGTCGTCGGCGCAGGCCCGGCGGGACTTTCCGCCGCCGTCACGCTCCGCCGCCGGGGCTGGAACGTCACGGTCTACGAGAAGGAAAGGAACATCGGCGGACTTCTCCGCTACGGCATCCCCTACTTCAAGCTCGACAAGGCGCTCATCGACCGCCGTCGCGGCATTCTCGAGGCGGAGGGCATCCGCTTCGTGACCAACACCGAAATCGGCAAGGACGTGTCGGCGGACTATCTCGCCCGCGCCTTCGAGGCGGTCGTCCTCGCCATCGGCACGCCCGCCGCCCGCGACCTGCGCATCCCCGGCCGCGAACTGCGCGGCATCTACCTCGCCCTCGACTTCCTCGGCGGCGAGAACCGCGCACTCGGCGGCGAGATTCCGTCCGTGCCGATCAGTGCGAAAGGCAAGCGCGTCCTCGTCATCGGCGGCGGCGACACGGGTTCGGACTGCGTGGGCACGGCGATTCGCCAGGGCGCGGCTTCCGTCACGCAAATCGAAATCATGCCGCGTCCGCCGGAGGAACGCAGTCCCTCCACCCCGTGGCCGCTCTGGCCCTACCAGCTCCGCACGAGTTCCAGCCATCTGGAGGGCTGCACGCGGCGGTGGAATCTGAATTCGCTGAAGTTTCGCGGACGCGGCGCGGTGTCGGGCGTGGAGGTCGAGACGGTCGAATGGGAACTTTCGCCGCTCGGCAAGCCCCTGAAGTTCGCCCCCAAGCCCGACACGAAGGAGGTCATCGACGCGGATCTCGTTCTGCTCGCAATGGGCTTCACGGGCGTGCCGACCGACCACCCGATCGTCAAGCAGCTGATGCTCGCCCAGACGCCGCGCACGGCGCTCGTTCCCGCCCCCGAGCGGAACGTCTTCTGCGTCGGCGACTGCGCGAGCGG
>CAVFWY010000136.1:0-5026 GCA_963626175.1 Gemmiger sp. | reverse complement strand
AAGCAGGTTGGCACGAAGACCATCCTCAAGGACGTGAACCTCTCCTTCTTCTACGGCGCACACATCGGCGTCATCGGCGGGAACGGCGCGGGCAAGTCCTCGCTCCTGAAGATCCTCGCCGGGCTGGACACCGACCTCATGGGCACGGTGCAGGTTGCGAAGGGGACGAAGGTCGGCTATCTGCCGCAGGAGCCCGTGCTGGACGACACGAAGACCGTGGGGGAGGTCGTCGCCGAAGCCGTCGCGCCGATCAAGGCGAAACTCGACCGCTACGAGGAACTCTGCTGCAATCTCGATGACCCGAAGGCGGAGGCCGAAATGGCGCGGCTTCAGGATGAAATCGACGCGCACGACTATTGGAACGTCGATTCGCTCGTCGAGCGGTCGATGGCGGCGATGCACTGTCCGCCCGCCGACCAGAAGGTGTCCGTGCTGTCGGGCGGCGAACGCCGCCGCGTCGCCATCTGCCGTCTGCTGCTCACCGAGCCGGACGTGCTGCTGCTCGACGAACCGACGAACCACCTTGACGCAGAGACCGTGCAGTGGCTGGAGGACTACCTCAAGCCGTTCAAGGGCACGCTCATCGTCGTGACGCACGACCGCTACTTCCTCTCGGACGTGACGGACTGGATTCTCGAACTTGACCACGGCGTCTGCTATCCCTACAAGGGCAACTACGAGGAGTGGCTGAAGCAGAAGGAGGCGATGCTGGCGCGCGAGGCGAAGGCTGAGAAGTCGCGGCAGAAGCTGATTGAGAACGAACTCAAGTGGATTCAGACGAATCCCTCGGGCCGGCACTCGAAGAGCCAGGCCCGCGTGAAGCGCTACGAGGAACTGCAGAAGCAGGAAGTCTCGACGCGCGAGGACGATCTCGTGATCCGCATCCCGCCGGGTCCGCGTCTCGGCAATCTCGTCGTGCGGGCGGAGCACGTCAAGATGGCGTTCGGCGACCGCGTGCTCTACGACGACCTGAACTTCGATCTGCCGCGTGGCGGAATCGTCGGCGTGATCGGTCCGAACGGCGCGGGCAAGACCACCCTCTTCAAGCTGATCACGGGTCAGCTTCAGCCCGTAGCCGGCACGTTCTCCGTCGGCGACACCGTGAAGTTGAGTTACGTCGACCAGACGCGCAGCGAACTGAAGGCGGACGAGACGGTCTACGAGGCGATTACGGGCGGCGGCGAATTCGTGAATCTCGCCGGCACGACGATGATGAACGGTCGCGCCTATTGCAGTCGCTTCAACTTCCGTGGGGCGGAGCAGCAGAAGAAGGTCGGGGTGCTTTCGGGCGGCGAACGCAACCGCGTCCATCTCGCGAAACTCCTGACGAGCGGCGGCAACCTGCTCCTGCTCGACGAACCGACGAACGACCTCGACGTGGCGACCCTGCGCTCGCTGGAGGAGGGGCTTCAGGACTTCGGCGGCTGCGTGATGGTCGTCTCGCACGACCGCTGGTTCCTCGACCGCATCGCCACGCACATCCTCGCCTTCGAGGGCGACGGCAAGACCGTGTGGTTCGAGGGCGGCTATTCGGATTACCATGAAATGATGGCGCGGCGGAAATGAGCATGAGCGGACATTCTGCAAACCGTGTTTGGCGGACGGCGCTGACCTGTGCCTTTCTCCTTCCGCTGGCGGCGTTCGCCGGGATCGAGGCGGATGGCGGGCTTGTGCAAGTGCCGCGCACGGGCGAGGCTTCGACGAATGTGGTCGCGGCGGTTGCTCCGCGATTTGTCACCTATCGTCAGGCCTGCATCGAGGGGTGGGCCGCAAAGCCGACGAACGACGTGCAGCGTACCGTCTGGAAGTCCGTGCTCGACGAACGCCGACGGGGACCGACGAATCCAATTCGCATTCTGCCGGGGCAGAAACCGAGGCGCAAGTCGTGAAGTATCACTATTATTACCAGACGAGCACGAACGAGACGCGGGATGGCTGGATTCAGGCTCCCAACCGTGCCGAGGCTTATGCCGCGCTCCGCAAAGGCGGCATTCGCCCCTACCGCGTCATCGGCGACGACCCCGGACGCTGGCGGAAGTGGGTGACGGACGGGTCGATTATCGTGCTCGTCGGCATCTTGGGCGCAGTCATTGCCTCGGCAGTGTTCGTCCGAAGGGCGGAAGACCCGAAGGCCCCGATGGTGCGTCAGCAGATTCAGGGCGATGCCGCGGTGGTTGCGGCGGCGGCGTTCAACGGTTGGGCGAACGTCTTTGAGAGTCCGCTTGACCGCTATCTTGTCGCCTATGCGCTTCCTGGGCGGACGGCTTCGCCGCCGCTCCTGACGCCCGATGAGTTCGAGAGCATCTCTGACGAGCTGCGAAAGCCCGTGCGGCACGAGGAGGCCGAGCGTTCCGAATATCGTCAGATGCGGAACATCGTCGCGTGGATGCGAGACGAGATGAAGGCTTATCTCGCGGCGGGCGGCACGGTCGGCGATTACTTCGAACTGCTTGAGGAGCGTCAGCAACAGGAGCGCGCATTGCGCGAAAAGGCGGCGCGGAGCGTGGAACGCGCACCCGAGAACTACCGTTATGCGGCGTGGATGAGTGTGAATGCGAACTTGCGCGATATGGGAATCGCGCCAATCGAGATGCCGCGAGAACTGATGGACGATGAACTCGAGCGCACGCAGGGAGGCGGCTTCTGATGGCGACGGCGGAAAGGCTGGTTGGGCTTCTGAAGACGCGCGGACTGACCTGTGCGACGGCCGAGAGTTGCACGGGCGGCGGCGTGGGCTTCGCCATCACATCCGTCGCGGGGGCGAGTGAAGTCTTCGCGGGCGGCGTGATTTCCTATTCCAACGAGGTGAAGCGCGAGGTGCTGGGCGTATCCGCCGCGACGCTGGCGGCGGTCGGTGCGGTCTCGGGCGAAGTCGCCGCGCAAATGGCCGACGGTGCGCGGCGGCTCTTGAAGACGGATCTCGCCGTGAGCCTGACCGGAATCGCCGGCCCGAACGGCGGCACTGCCGAAAAGCCCGTCGGCCTCGTCTGGTTCGGGCTTTCCACGCCCACGGATACGCACACCGAGCGAATGGTCTTCACGGGCGACCGCGCGGCGGTTCGCGCCCAGGCGATTGACCACGCCCTCGGCATGCTGGCAACTGCGGCGGCATCATGATGCGGACGGTTTTGGTGACGGGCGGCACGACGCGACTCGGCAAGGTGATCGCCGACCATCTTCGTGCGCACGGCTGGCGGGTCTTCACGAGCTCTCACCGCACCGCGTCGGATGCGGACATTGTCGCGGATCTCGCCGACCCGACCGGGGCGGACCGCCTTTTCGCGGCAGTCTGCGCCTTGAACGGAGGGATTCCGCCCGATGCGCTCGTCAACAATGCCGCGCTTTTCACGGGAACGGACGAAACTCTTCGCCGCGTCAATTTCGAATCGCCGCGTCGCCTTGCGGAACTGATGGCGAAGCGTGAGACGGGGGGCGGGTGCGTCGTCAACATTCTCGACTGCCGCGTTTTGAACGGACGGGGGACGGTTGACGAGTCCGCCTATTGCGCGGCAAAGCGCAGTTTGCTTGAGGAAACACGCGCAAGTGCTGCGCGGCATCGGGCGACGCTTCGGGTGAATGGCGTTGCGCCGGGCCCCGTGATGGTCCCCGTCGGCGTTCGCGAAAAGGCGGGGCTCACGCCGTTCGGCCGTCCCACCCCCGAGCAAGTCGCGGCGGCCGTCGCCTTCTTGCTTTCGGCGGAATCGACGAGCGGTTGCGTGATCCCCGTCGATGGCGGCCAATCTCTGTTATCACCACGGATCTGACAGTTGATATTATGTGATTGCCGTCAATGGGATGGTCGTGCTTTTGATAGGAACAGTCATATGAAGAATAGTTTGATAGGCTTGCTCCCTTATGGACTTGTCATTTGGTTTCGCTGTCGATTCCTGCACAAGCAGGAAGATATTCCCCTCTTTTATTATCAGGGGGTTTGGATGCGCATTCGTAGAATCGTCAGGTTCTGCCTTCCGTATTTTCTGATGCGACCCGAACCGTTCAAACCGGTGAATTTCCCCGCCCAGGCCGTGTCGGTGGCGCGGCAGTTGACTGACGCCGTGCCGAATGGGCGGACGGTTGTATTCGCGATGTTCTCAAGGGATGGGCGGATTAGGGAAACAACGCGGTATTACATCGACAAATTGGGAGATGTTGCGGATAATGTAGTTGTTTTTGGCGATTGCCCCATTATCCCCGATGAAGTCTCTAAGTTGCCATCGGTTGTGCGTTATTGCTCCTTCGGACGGCATGGCGAGTATGATTTCGGGTCATACAAGCGTGGGTATGAATATGTGATGCGACATCCTGTCCTGTCAACGAGCAAGGAACTGCTGTTTTGCAACGACAGTTGCTACGGTCCCGTTACGCCTTTTGCGAAGGTTTTTGCGGAAATGACGGCTGCCGATTGCGATTTCTGGGGACTTTCCGAGAACTGGTATGGGCAACGGCACTTACAGTCGTATTTTCTCTTGTTCAAGCGCAGGGTCTTCCTCTCGCCATGTTTTGATTCCTTCATGCGTGGGGTTCAGAAGGAAGGGTCGGTCATTTCCGTGATTGTCAAGTATGAGATGCGGCTGACGCATGTGCTGGAGGAGAATGGTTTCGTCGGGAAAAGTGCCTTTGTCCTTGACGGACAGGAGCGGACTCTTACAGACCTAACGCTCTTTCCCGTCTCGCTGATGCGGCGCGGTTGTCCATTGGTGAAGGTCAAGGTTATTGAGAAAGAGAGGGGCATGGACAATAAGGAGGGCGTTGAAGAAACACTTTCGTGTGTCAGGGAGTTCAATCAAGACCTGTATTGCCTTATTTGTGACGAGTTGCGTCACCACGAATCTGACGGGTTTGAGGTTTGATGCGCATCAAAGGGGTGTTCTGATGCGCATCAAGCCAGCACGGCTACCCAATCTCCCGATCTTTACGGCCATTTATTCGGTGTTTGAGCCTAAAAAAGCAGTTGGGTTAATTGGTCGGACCGACGAGATTTGAACTCGTGACCTTTTGCACCCCAAGCAAACGCGCTACCAGGCTG
>CAVFWY010000135.1:0-5027 GCA_963626175.1 Gemmiger sp. | reverse complement strand
GCCCTTTTTTCACCCGCCAGCCGGAAGAGCACAAAAAATGGGTAAACTCCAGATGCGCATCAGGTTACAGGGGGCATACGATTATGGTATAATACAGGGGAAGTTTAACTGAATTATGAGCGAACGCAAGCGCATCATCATACTTGGCGCGACGGGATCGATCGGCATGAACGCCATCGATGTCGTGCGGACGCATTCCGATGCCTTTGAAATCGCCGCCCTGGCCGTGCTCCACTCGAAGGAGAAGTGCGAGGCACTGGCGCGCGAGTTCGGTGCGAAGGCGTATGCGGGCGAGGACGCGGCACTTCGCGCCGTGGAGGAGAATGAGGCCGATGTCTGTCTTGTGGCGACGGTTGGGATGAGCGGTCTGAAGCCGACTCTCGCGGCGATTGAGAAGGGGATGGATGTCGCGCTCGCCACGAAGGAAGTGATGGTCATGGCGGGTGAGTTCGTGACGGCCGCGGCAAAACGGCGAAAAGTGCGCTTTTTGCCCGTCGATAGCGAACATTCGGCGATTTTCCAGTGTCTGCAAGGCGGCGGTGAGGTCGATCGCCTCATTCTGACGGCTTCGGGCGGACCGTTCCTTGATGCGCCTGCCGACCTGTCCGCCGTGACGGCGGCGGAGGCTCTGAACCATCCGCGTTGGAAGATGGGCCCGAAGGTGACAATCGATTCCTCGACGATGATGAACAAAGGTTTTGAGGTGCTGGAAGCGCGATGGCTTTTCGACGTGCCTGTGGAGCGCATCGAGGTTGTCGTGCATCCCGAATCGATTGTGCATTCGCTCGTCACCTTTACGGACGGCGCGACGCTCGCTCAACTCTCGCCACCCGATATGCGCGTGGCGATTCAGTATGCGCTCACGTGGCCAAGGCGGCTGCCGTCCGTCCGCGAACGGCTGGATCTTGCGAAACTCGGCAAACTGACGTTCCGTGCGCCCGATTCCGCGCGGTTTCCGTGTCTCCGGCTCGTGAAGGAGGCGTTGGCGATGGGCGGCTGCGCAACCGCCGTCCTTGCGGCGGCGGACGAATGGGCGGTCGCGGCGTTTCTTGCCGGGCGGATACGCTATACGGAAATCGCCGCGACCGTGGCGCGGTGTCTTGAACATGCGCCGCGCATTCCCTGCGATTCGCTGGAAGCCGTCTGGGAGGCAACAAACTGGACACAACGATTTCTTAAAGAAAACGACCTTTAACAGGTGGAAAGACGAAGATAAATGGAGATTCTGACAACCATCCTCTATATTGCCGCGTGTGTTCTGCTGTTCTCACTGGCGATTGCGATTCACGAATTCGGTCACTTCATCGTCGCGCTCAAGCTCGGGCTGCGGGTGGAGGTTTTCTCGCTCGGCTTCGGGCCAGCCCTTTGGAAGAAGAAAATCGGTGGCGTCGAATACCGAATCAGTGCGATTCCGCTCGGCGGCTACGTCTCGATTCCCGATGTGGATCCCGAAGGAACGAAGAAACTTCAGGGGAGCGGCGAATCCGCCGCCCGAACGCGGATTCCGGCATGGAAGGAGATTCTCGTCTCGGTGGCGGGTCCGCTGATGAACGTCGTTCTGGCGGTAGTGCTGGCGGTGGTGCTGGCACTCGTGCCGGGCGTGAAGTTCGGTGAAACGCCTGCCGAGATTGACATGGTATTCGAGGGCGGTCCTGCGGCGGCGGCGGGAATCCGGGCGGGCGACCGCGTCATTTCCATTGCGGGGAAGCCCGTCTCGACCTGGACGGAGATGATGACGGAAATCCAGCTGACGGACGGCAAGCCCGCCGACTTCGTCATCGCTCGCGGCGGAACGGAACTGACGCTTTCGGTGACGCCGAAGCAAGAGCCCGTGACTGAAGCCTACGTGATTCTCGCGGCGCGGACGAACACGACGGGCGCGGCGGCGTGGATGCCCGACCGCAATCCCCTCAAGCAGCTCGCGTGGGATGCGGGCGGAATCTTCCGCATCCTGAAGGGACTCGTCACGCCGAACGAGACGAAGGCCGTCGCCAAGGCTGTGGGCGGACCCGTGATGATTGCGCAGAGCATTTACGATTCGATGCGCAACGACTTCTGGGACGGCATCGGATTTCTCCGCTTCCTGAACGTCAACCTTGCCGTGCTGAACCTGTTGCCGATACCGGTGCTGGACGGCGGGCTCATCCTCTTCGCGCTGATTGCGCTCGTGTTCCGTCGCCGCGTGCCGGAGAAGATCGTGGGGGGACTTACGATGGTGTTCATGTGCCTTCTCATACTGATGATGGGGACGCTCATCGTAAGGGATGGCAAGCGGAGCTGGCGGATTCACAACTGGAAGGTTCAGAACGCGGCGAAAGCGGCGCAAGTGGAGGAGGGAACGAATGCGAACGAGAGCGCAGACACGGGCACTCAAGATCGGTAACCTGCCGCTCGGCGGCGGCGCCCCCGTCAGCGTGCAGACGATGGCGAACGTCGATCCGCACGACGCGGCGACCCTGACGGCACAGGCAAACGCCTGCGCGGCACTCGGGTGCGACGTCTTTCGGCTGACCGTGCCGGACCTCGAGGCGGCGCGGGTTCTCGGCGAGGTGAAGAAGGCGACGCCCCTCGCGCTCGTCGCCGACATCCACTTCGACTACCGGTGCGCACTCGCCGCGATTGAGGCGGGGACGGACGCGCTGCGGCTCAACCCCGGCAACATCGGCGCACGCGACCGCGTTCAGGCCGTGGCGCGGGCGGCGAAGGCGAAGGGCATCCCGATTCGCATCGGCGTGAACCACGGCAGTCTCGAGAAGGATCTCGACGCGCAGGTTCGCGCCCAGACGCTTTCTGTCGCGGAAGCCCTCTGCGCGTCGGCCCTGCGCCACGTAAAACTGCTCGAGAACGAGGACTTCCGTGACATCGTCATCTCGGTGAAGGCCTCGAATGTGGCGGATACGCTCGCCGCCTATCGGCTTCTGGCGGAAAAGACGGACTGCCCCCTGCACATCGGCGTGACCGAGGCGGGCACGTTCCTGCCGGGGACGGTGAGGAGTTCCGTCGCGCTCGGCATTTTGCTCGCGGAAGGAATCGGCGACACGATTCGCGTCTCGCTGACGGACAGGCCCGAACGGGAGGTGCGCGTCGGAATGGAGATCCTTCGGTCGCTCGGACTGAAGCCGCAGGGCCCGTCGATCACCTCGTGTCCGACGTGCGGACGGACGCAGGCGGATGTCTTCGGCGTCGCGTCGGAAGTCGAACTCGAACTCGAAAAACTCTATCATTACCGACGGATGGCGGGCGAAACGCGTCCGTTCCCCCATGTTGCCGTGATGGGGTGCGTCGTGAACGGTCCCGGCGAGGCGAAGGACGCGGATGTCGCGCTCTGCGGCGGCAAGGG
This sequence comes from Gemmiger sp., assembly GCA_963626175.1. Lineage (GTDB taxonomy): Bacteria > Verrucomicrobiota > Kiritimatiellia > RFP12 > UBA1067 > UBA1067. The sequence continues at coordinate 1,687 of CAVFWY010000135.1, read as the reverse complement.
CGAGTTTCTGCTTTACAAGCGCGGGCAGTTGGTGGGCAAGGTGTCCGAAAAGGATGCCGCAAGGGAGGTGTTGAACCATGTCATGCATCTATAGGAACATGTTGCCGCTGGTGCTGGCGGCGACGGCGGCGGTTTTCGCCTGGCTTTACGGCGGGACGATTGGCAGCGTGATGCTGGGGGTCACGCCCTGGCTCTGCCTGTTGCTGTTCGAGGGGATGCTGTTTTTTCCGCAGCGACGGAATGACGAGACGAGTTTCGAGGCGCGGGAGCGCGTGTGGATCACGCTGACCCACGACCCGCTGACGCTCGTCGTGCTGGCATTCGTCGTGATTCTCGCGATTCCGTTCGTCAATGTCGGGCTGTGTCCGACATGTGACGCCGAGGCGATTGCCGCCGGGGCGAATCCGGACCCGTTCGCCCGATTCCTGCCGTTTTGCGTGAACCGTCTGCACCACTTGGGCGTATTCCTGTGGTTTCTCCCGGCGCTGATTGCGATGCTCGCCGTGCGTCATTCGCTGACGCGCAGCGGCAAACGGGTCTTTCTTGAAATGGTCGTCTGGAATGGCGTCGCCCTCGCGGCAATGGGTGGACTTCAGCAGCTTGCGGAGGCTCCGGGTCCGCTCTGGTCGAACCTGATGGGCAAACACGCCGGACATTTCTTCTCGACGTTCGGCTATCCGAACATGGGCGGCGACTACTTCACGACGCTCTTCGGCCTTTCGGTCGCGCTGTGGCGCTTCCGCGTGGACGAGGTGCGCAAGCGGGAATCCGACCTTCGCCGGGAGGGGAAGTCGCTCGGCCGCCATTTCTTCTGGAGCAAGCACTACATGCTCATTCCCGCCTGCATCAACTTCATCGGTGCGATGAGCACGCTGTCGCGCGCGACAATCATCCTCGTATCGACATTGGCGGTCGTGTTCTTCTTCCACACGGCGATCTCGTTTCTTTCGCGGATGAAGAAGGCGGCGCGGGTGAAGGCGTGGGCCTACAGTTGCCTTATCCTGATTGTCATCGCCGTGCTCGCGTCAATCTTCATGCCGGACGACCTTCAGCGCGAGGTCTCGACGCTCAACACGGGCGAAGTGCTGAATCGCGTGACGGGCAAGAATGACGCGCTTGCGCGGCAGAGCATCCGGCTGTGGAAGGACTACCCGGTCTTCGGCTGTGGCGGCTGGGGTTTCATGCATTTCCAGGCCGTGGCGGCGAGCGAGGATGAGCCCGGGAGGAAATTCGTCGGATCGACCGGCGGCATCAACGTGCACAACGACTATCTGCAGTTCCTGGCTGAGCACGGCATTGTCGGGTTCGCGTGTCTCGCGGCGATTGTCGGCATTCTGCTGATTCCCGTCTCGAAGGCGTGGTGTGCGTTCGCCAAGGCGGCGCGGTTTGCGCCGAAGGGGAAGACGCCGCCATCCCCCCGTGCGCTCTTCGCGCTTCCCCCGGGGGCGTTCTGCGTGCTCGCGACGGCGGCGGCGACGCTCGTCCATGCGTTCGGCGACTGTCCCCTGCGCTCGCCGGCCATCCTCTTCCTTTTCTTTACCGAACTCGCCGCGCTCGACGGATTCATCCCGCACGGCAGTCATCAGGCACACTCCAACGACAAGGGAACGCATCACCATGCTGAAGATTAACCCAAACTACGCGAAAATCAAGCCGACCTATCTCTTCGCCGAAATCGCCCACCGCG
>CAVFWY010000134.1:0-5028 GCA_963626175.1 Gemmiger sp. | reverse complement strand
GGCCGTTGTCGAACACCGCGTCCACCGCCTCCTGCAGCATGCGCTTCTCGTTGCGAATGATGACGTCCGGGGTCTTGAGCGCGAGCAGGTTGCGCAGACGGTTGTTGCGGTTGATGACGCGACGGTAGAGGTCGTTCAGGTCGCTCGTCGCGAACTTGCCGCCTTCCAGCGGTACGAGCGGACGGAGTTCCGGCGGGATGACCGGCAGAACGTCGAGAACCATCCATTCGGGCTTCGACTGCGACGTGCGGAAGCCCTCGACGACCTTCATGCGCTTGGCGATTTTCTTGCGGTTCTGTTTGGAGCGGGTGTTTTCCATCTCCTCCTCGAGCTCCGCCATCAGCGCGTCAAGGTCAAGCTTGCGGAGAAGCTTGCGAACGGCCTCGGCACCCATCTCGGCCTTGAAGGCGTCGTCGTATTTCTCCTGCGCGTCGACGTATTCCTGGTCGGAGAGGATCTGGCCCTCTTTGAGCGGCGTGTCGCCCGGCTCGATCACCATCCAGTCCTGATAGTAGAGCACGCGCTCGAGTTCGTTCGTCGTCTTGTCGAGCAGAAGTCCCATGCGCGAGGGCGAGCACTTGAAGAACCAGATGTGGCTCACGGGAACCGCGAGTTCGATGTGGCCCATGCGCTGGCGGCGCACCGAGGCGAGCGTGACTTCCACACCGCAGCGGTCGCAGACGATGCCCTTGTTCTTGATGCGCTTGTACTTGCCGCAGGCGCACTCCCAGTCCTTCGTCGGTCCGAAGATCTTTTCGCAGAAAAGACCGTCCTTCTCGGGACGATAGGTGCGGTAGTTGATGGTTTCCGGATTCTTCACTTCACCGTGAGACCAGCTGCGAATCGTCTCCGGGGAGGCGAGCTGAACCTTGACGGCGTCATAGTGGGCGGACGCATTGAACGAGCCGCCGAAAATGTCGGAAGTGTTGTAAGGATTCATTGATTGTGTCTCCTGAAAGTTTCCCGATTAGAGGTTGAGCGCACCCGCGAGGAGGTCGTCCGCGGCGGCGGCAGCCGGCGGCGGCGTTGTCGTCGCAGGGGCGCCTTCGCTCTTGCGGCGCGAGTCAATCTCGCCGCCGAGGAGCTGGGTGTCAAGGCAGAGGCCGCGAAGTTCGTGGATGAGAACCGAGAAGGATTCCGGCATCCCCGAATCGAGGATGTTCGTGCCCTTGACAATCGATTCGTAGATCCGCGTGCGTCCCTGAACGTCGTCGGACTTAACGGTGAGCAACTCCTGAAGCGCGTAGGCCACACCATACGCCTCGAGCGCCCACACCTCCATTTCGCCCATGCGCTGACCGCCGAGCTGAGCCTTACCGCCCAGAGGCTGCTGCGTGACGAGCGAGTAGGGCCCGACCGCGCGGGCGTGGATCTTGTCCGTCACGAGGTGGTGGAGTTTCAGCATGTAGATCACGCCGACGACCACGCGCTGCTCGAACGGATCGCCCGTCAGACCATCGTAGAGCACCGTCTTGCCTTCGGGGCAAATCCAGGCCTGCGGGCCTTCCTCCTTCTCCTGCACGGAGCGAGCCTGCTTGAGAAGTTCGTCAATCTCGGTTTCCTGAACACCGTCGAACACCGGCGTCGCCGCGTGGAAGTTCAGCAAACGACAGGCTAGCCCGAGGTAGGTCTCGAAGAGCTGGCCGAGGTTCATGCGCGAAGGCACGCCGAGCGGGTTCAGAACGATGTCCACGGGGCGGCCGTCCGGCAGGAACGGCATGTCGCAACTCGGCAGAATGCGCGAGACGACGCCCTTGTTTCCGTGACGGCCGGCCATCTTGTCGCCGACGGAGAGGTTCTTCTTGTCGACGAGGAACACGCGAACCTGCTTCACGACCTCGCCATCGCCGCTGAAGTCGCCGAAAAGCCCGCCGTCGGGATTTTCCGCCGCGTCCTCGATCTCCGCGAACTGCTCCTCGAACGGAGCCATGATGCCGCTCACGCGGGCCTTCGCGGGCCCCTCCTCCATCTGCCAGTGGGCGTGAGCCTTGGCGAGCATGGCGAGCTGAGACTTCTTGATCTTCTTGTTCGCCGGAACGATCACGTCGCCCGTCTCGGCATCGGTGATGTCAACGGGGAGTTTCTCGTTCATGATCTCGGAAGCGAGACGCGAGATGAGTTCCTTCTCAATCTTCACGAGCTGGTTCTTGCGCTTCTTCTCGGCGTCCTTGATCGCACGCTTCGTGCGCTTCTCGTCAGGCGCTTCGGTATTCTGCGCGGTCGAGACCTGAACGCCCATCACGACACCCGTCGTGCCCGGCGGAACGGTGAGCGACGTGTCGCGCACGTCGGCGGCCTTCTCGCCGAAAATGGCGCGGAGAAGACGCTCTTCGGGCGAAAGTTCGGTCTCGCCCTTCGGCGTCACCTTGCCGACGAGAATGTCGCCGGGCTTCACTTCCGCTCCGACGCGGACGATGCCGTCCGGCCCGAGGTTCTTGAGCGCATCTTCGCCGACGTTCGGAATGTCGCGGGTAATTTCCTCCGGACCGAGTTTCGTGTCGCGCGCACCGCACTCAAAGGTGATGATGTGGAGCGAGGTGAGCGCGTCTTCGCGCACGAGCCGCTCGTTCACGAGAATCGCGTCCTCGAAGTTGTAGCCGCGCCAGCTCATGAACGCCACGAGCAGGTTCTTGCCGAGGGCGAGTTCGCCCTGGTCGGTCGCGGGGCCGTCCGCCAGGCAGTCGCCAGCCTTCACGGTCTGGCCGCGCTTGACGATCGGCTTCTGGTTGAAGCACGTACCCGCATTGCAGCGGCGGAACTTCTGCAGACGGTAGCGACGAACGCCCTTTTCCGCCTCCTTCGCGAAGTCATATTCGTCGGGATTCGCCGGATTCGGCTCAACGCCCGCCGGCAGCGACCCGTTCTTCGTCGTGAGGATGATTTCCGCCGAGACATAGGCGACGACGCCATCTTCCTGCGCGGTGACAATCACGCGCGAATCCTTCGCGCTCACGCCTTCGAGCCCCGTGCCGACGTAGGGACGTTCCGTCGTCATCAGCGGCACGCCCTGGCGCATCATGTTCGCGCCCATGAGCGCACGGTTCGCGTCATCGTGCTCGAGGAACGGAATCAGACCCGCCGCGATGGAAATGACCTGCATCGGCGCGACGTCCATATACTGGACTTCACGCGCCGGCTTCTCGCAGAACTCCGTGCGGTAGCGGCAGGTGACGCGGTCTTCGGCGAACGTGCGGTTCGCCTTCAGCGGCGCATTCGCCTGGGCAATCACGAACTGCTCCTCGTTGTCGGCGGGCAGGTACTCGATCTCGTCCGTCACCTTGCCGCCGATGACCTTGCGGTAGGGCGTCTCGATGAAGCCGAAGCGGTTCACCTGCGCGTAGATGCCGAGCGACGAGATCAGACCGATGTTCGGCCCTTCAGGCGTCTCAATCGGGCAGATTCGACCGTAATGCGAGGGATGCACGTCGCGCACCTCGAAACCCGCGCGCTCGCGACTCAGGCCGCCAGGGCCGAGAGCCGAGAGACGGCGCTTGTGGGCAAGCGCCGAAAGCGGATTCGTCTGATCCATGAACTGGGACAGCTGGGAACGCGCGAAGAAGTCGGTGACGACCGCGCTGAACGTCTTCGAGTTCACGAGACGCTGCGGAGTCAGCGGACCCTGTTCGGGGTTGTGCGACGTCATACGCTCGCGAATCAGGCGTTCCGTGCGGGCGAGGCCAACGCGGCACTGGTTCTCAAGCAGTTCGCCCGTCGTGCGGATGCGGCGGTTGCCGAGGTGGTCGATGTCGTCCACCTGCTCCTTGCCGACGTAAATCTTCAGGAGAAGGCGAATCGCCTCGATCACGTCGATGCCCGACTCATGAAGGGTGCGCAGGTTTTCGTCCACCTTGCCCGTCAGACCGAGTTTCTTGTTAATCTTGTGCCGCCCGACGTAGCCGAGGTCGTAGTGCGACAGCTCGAAGAACATGCGGTGAATCATCTGCTTCGAGTTCGACGCGGTCGGCGGATCGCCCGGACGCATGCGACGGTAGATTTCCTTGAGCGCGTCCTCCTCGTTGTGGATGCCCGCCTTCGCATCTTCGCGCAGCGTCTTGATGAGCGTGCCATTGTCAACGGCGACATCCACGACTTCGACTTCGGTGATGCCCGCCGCCGCGACCTGTTCCATCATCGCGGGGGTCACGGGGTCGTAGCGCCGCGCAATCACGGCCTGGGAGTCGGCGTCGACGAGATCGTCCTTCATCACGAGCAGACGGAGATCCTTGTCGGCGTATTTCGTACCGGTCGGGAGTTTCTTGAAGTCGTAGAAGAGCTGCATCAACTGCTCGTCAAGCCCGTAGCCGAACGCACGGAGAAGCGTGGTCGCATAGAACTTCCGACGGCGGCGGCGCTGATCCATGAAGCACCACATCACGTCGTTCGTGTCGAACATCACCTCAATCCAGTTGCCGCGATCGGGGATGATGCGCACCGAAAGAAGAGGCTGACCGTTCGCATGAACCTGCCGTTCGGTCGAGATGCCGGGGCTGCGGTGCAACTGCGAGACAATCACGCGCTCCGCACCATTGATGACGAAAGCCCCGTCGGGGGTCATCACCGGCATGTCGCCGAGGAACACCTGCTCCTCGCGCACGTCCTCGCCTTCCAACAGACGGAACGTCGCCCGAAGCGGACGCGCATACGTCTCGCCGTCCATCAACGCCTGCAGATAGGACTTCTTCGGCGGGTCGAGCTGATAGCTGACGAAATCGATCTTGTAGCGCCCGTCGTAACTCGAAATAGGGAAAATCTCCTTGAAAATCGCCTGAAGACCGACATTCGCGCGCTTCTGCGGCGCAACGTCGGCCTGCAGGAATTCCCGATACGACTTGGTCTGGATTTCAATCAGATCCGGAGGGGTCTCGGCCATGCCCTGAAGCTTGCCGAATACCTTGCGTTCTGCGCTCATTGTTAGCTTACCTTCCTTGTTTTATTGACAACGACAAATCTGTTTTTTTTTGGACGAACCCGTCCGTGGCTGAAGTGTGGTAAGCGACCACTTTGTTAACTGTCCACTATTCGGGTAGA
>CAVFWY010000133.1:0-5071 GCA_963626175.1 Gemmiger sp. | reverse complement strand
CGGAACCGCGAACGGGCGGACCGGCCAGGAAGGAGAATCGCACAGCGATTCTGGCTATTGACAATTGTTCTCATAAAAGGATTGACTGGATTTTTTGGGATGGCTGTTTTTGACGCAAAGTTCGCAAAGGGAACGTAACGTGCGCAAAGTCTTTGCGTCCCCTTTGCGTCAAACCTTCGCGATCTTTGCGTTGAAAACAAATGCGCTCCTCTCGTGCAACCCCCGCCCTCGCCGCCTACGCCTGAAAACTGGCGGGGCAAAACGCAGGCAATGCCCAGCGGCAGACGCAAAACAGTCAGCGGGCGTAGAGGATGTCGGGGGGTGGCTTGGCGGCAAAACACAGGCGCTTGCCCGTGACGGGGTGGGCGAACTCCAGTTCAACCGCGTGAAGGAGCGGACGCGACGGACGCGAGGCGAGGTGCGAATCCGCCGACGGGTTGCCGTAGAGGTCGTCGCCGACGACGGGATGACCGAGATGGGCGGCGTGGACGCGAATCTGGTGCATCCGCCCCGTCTCAATGACGAACTCGACGAGCGCAAGCGACCCGTGCTTCGAGAGAACCGTCCAGTGCGTGACGGCTCGCTTGCCGTCCGGCACACCGACCGCCATGCGCTTCGCGTCCCACGGCTTGCGCCCAATCGGCGCGTCAACCGTCCCCGTGCGCTCCTTCGGCGCACCCCGCAGGACGGCGAGATAGGTCTTGCGGACGCCGCGATGCGACTCAAACGCCTCCCTCAACTTCAGGTAGGCTCGCCGCGTCTTGGCGAAAACCATCACCCCGCTCGTGCCGACGTCAAGGCGATGGACGACGCCGGGGCGTTCGCGGCTGCCGACCGCCGCCATCTGCGGACAGTGCGCGACCAGCGCATCCGTCAGCGTTCCCGTCTCGTGTCCGGGTGCGGGATGAACGATCATCCCCGCCGGCTTGTTGACGACGAGAATATCCGCATCCTCATACAGAATCTCGATCGAGACCTTCAAGCGGAAGCCCCCGTGCGCGTCCACGCGACGACGTGATCCCTGCCATCCGCAGAAGCGACGCGGTGGTAGGCGCGCCCCTTCTCCCAGTCCGTGCCGACTTCAACGACGACCTTCTCGCCCGCGAACGTCTCGGAGCGGAAGACGATTTCCATCTCGTTCGGACACGCGGCGGACGGGCCTTTCGCGAAGCACGGCTCCAGCATCCACTCGATGTAGTGAACGTTGTTGACGTGTCCGTTGAGGTCGATGTCGGAATGCTGCGCCACGAACTCGCACCGTCCGTCCGGCGCAACGTCCGTCGGGAAGCGCAGACGCGGCGTAAACGGGTCGAGACCGAGAACCGCCTCCTTCACCTGCCCGGAAATCTCAAAGACCGAATCGGGGATGGAGACGATGCGCCGCGTGGCGAGGTCGATGATCATCCACTCGCTCGTCGCCACGCCGAGAACCTCCCCTTCCGCCGTGCGCACCGTGAAATCGCGCCAGGCGACAATCTTCCGTCCGCCGCGTGGGAAGGTGACGACCTCGACCTTCTCGTTCCAGCGCGGATAGCGGCTCATCTTCACCCGAAGCCGCGTCAGAACCCACGAGATGTTCTCGCCGGCGGACGCGAAGTCCGTCCGAGAAAAGGCGAGGGCTTCCGCATGAAGCGACGCGGCCTCCTGCAGGTAGTTGCACACCGTCGGGAGCGTCGCCCGCCCATCGCTCCCGCACTCGTAGGAGCGCACCTGAAACCAATAACTGCCAAAAACGTTCACCCTCCGCCTCCTTTCGCTTGTTCTTCGTCAAAGGACGACGTGGGCTTCGCCCGCAAAGACGCTCGCGCCGCCCACGCGAATCGTGCCGTCCGGCTGAATGCCCTCGCAAAGCCCCGCGAGCGGTTCGGGGTCGGCGTCGGTCTGGTAGACCGAAATCGTCCGTCCCTTCAAGTAGTCAATCGCGGCGAAATCGGGATGAAGCGCGGCAAATCCCTCCTTCATCCACTGGCGGTGGCGCACCTCAAGCGCGGCAAGAACCGTCGAAAGCACGGTTTCGCGGTCGAACGGCCGCCCCGCCGAAAGGAACAGGGAGGTCGCCCGCACGGCAATCTCGGACGGAAAATCGACCTGATTGACGTTGATTCCGACCCCGGCTATCACGCTGTCCCCGTTCCGTTCGCAGAGAATGCCGCAGAGTTTGCGCCCGTTGAAGAAGACGTCGTTCGGCCACTTGAGCGCGATTGCGTCCGCCCCGTCCTTGCCCAGAAGCGTCTTGACCGCATCGACGACCGAAAGCCCCACGACAAGTGGAAGCGTCGCGACTTCCGCCGGGGCCGCATCGCCGACATCCATCACGACGGAGAATGTTAGGTTCGCGCCCTTCGGAGACTGCCACCGGTGATCCAGCCGTCCGCGTCCGCCCGTCTGGAACTCGGCAAGGAAAACATCGCCCGCCTGCCCCGACCGCGCGTCAAGGTTCGTCGAAACCGTCACTTCCTTGCGAAAGATTCTCATGTCGGCAACGCCCGCACCTTCACTTCTTCGCGGAAAGGAACGCGGTCGCATCCGCCGCCATGCGGTCGGTCAGCGCCGTCAGACACCACCGCTTGATGTATTCCGTATCCGTCCTGTCGTAGGACGCGATGCCGAAAAGCGGGACGGGGGAGAACATCGTCGCCTCGTATCGCTGGTCGTAGTCGTGGGTGAAAACGAGCTTGCCCGTGCGGTTGTCGTAGATCTTGAGTTTCGCGCGCCAGCCTTGTCCATAGCTGTCGCAGGTGAACACCGTTCCCACCCACCAGAGCAAACGCATCGCATCTTCGTTCGACTCGGTGAAGGGACCCGAAAACCGCGCCTCGACAATGTAGTCCGCCGGATTCGCCATGATGTTGAATCCGCTTTCCTCCATCAGGTTCTTCGCCCGCTCGAGGAAGATGTCCGTCCGCCGCGACTGGGGGATTTCCGCCGTCGTGCGCACCAGCTCGTAGCCGCCGGGGTGATAGTGGCGGCGGCCGTATCCGCCCGGAACGTAAACCGTCTCGTAGCCCGTGACCAGAAGCGTCTCGGTAACCGTCGCCTCGAATCCGCGCACCGTGACCGTGCAATTCGTCGCGTCCGCCGCGAGGGGCGACAGCCTGACGGACGGATATTCCGTCTCGTCAAGCGTGAAACACCCCGTCAGACCGAGAACCGACAGGACAATGACCAACCCACAGGCCGAGACCTTCATTCGGAAACCTCCCCTCTTACTTGAGCGAGCGCAGTTTCTTCAGCACGGGATTGTCTTCCGTGGTCAACCCCGCCTTCACGAGTCCGCCATAGTAGACGCAGAGACTCCACTGGCCAGCTCCCAGTGCCTCCACTTCATCACGCTTCGTGAAGTCCTTGATTGCCGCGAGATAGTCCGCCTCGAGTTTCTTGGCGCGGGCCACGCGCTCGGGCGTGGACGCATAGGCGACGATGCGCCAAGCCTCGACCATCTTGCGCCCGAGCTTCTCATTGCCCCACTTCGCGTCAAACTCGGCGTCGAGCCTGTCGGCGGTGGCGCGGCGGAGTTCCGCCACCTTGTCCTCCTTCGCGTAGTAGTTGCCGTGGGTCACGTTGGCTTCGGGGGTCGGCAGTTCGCGAATCCAGACGTTGCGGTAGTGCACGGGATTGCCGTGGTCCTGAAAGGCGATCGGCATCTTCGCCTCGCGCTTCAGCCCCGTATCGCCGGTCGCCCGTTCGTAGGTCGCACGGTTCCGATAGCCCGTCGGCCCGTCGAAGAGCCAGTGATCCTGAACGACCACGCCGTTGAAGAGCACGGTCACGGTCGCCGGACGAACGACCTCGCCCTTCCCGTCGGCAACAGGCGCGTGGAAGATGATGTCATAGGAATTGAACTCGCCCGGCGCACGGCTGGGGTTCACGAGCGGCGGATTCTGACCGTAGACCGCACCCGCGATGCCGTCGGAGTAGTTCGGATTCTTGTTGCCGTCGGGCGCATCGGGATCGGTCTCATAAGAGTCGAGCACCTGAATCTCGTAATTGCCCATCAGAAACACGCCCGAATTGCCGCGCCCCTGTCCCTTGCCCACGACATTCTTGGGGGACGCCCACTCGACGTGCAGCTGGAAGTCGGAGAACTTGTCCTTCGTGAAGATGTAGCCCGCGCCGCGCACGGAAATCAGTTCGCCGTTCTCGTCAAGCGTCCATTTCGTCGGTTCGCCCTTCGAGTCGCACCAGTTGTCGGCAATCGACTTCGCCGAGCCGTCGAACAGGATCTTCGCATCCGAGGGCACCTTGCCCGGCAACGCGGCGATCTTCTTCACGCCGGGGCGGTTGTCGTCATGCACGGCCCATGCGTGCTTCGCATCCGGCGGCGCGCCGAACGGGTCTGCGAAAAGCGTCCCCGCGCACACGCCAAGCACCGTCACCAATTCCAACCCAACACTCTTTTTCATCGTCATGTATTCCTTTCTTTCTTCCTTGACGGAAGAACAGGATGAATTATACCATAAATCCACGCCTGCGGATTGCGCGAACCTACGGATTGCGCGACCTGTCCGGCGACCTTGTAATGAGGTTGTCAAAGTGCGGACGGAAACGACTCTCACTTTTAATTAAAACCGAGATTTGGTATAATGTGCGACGATGAGGAAATCCTGAGAGGAAAGAAGCATGAAAACAAGGTTTGTCAATCGTTTTGCACTGATGAGTCTCACGGCAACGGGAGCGATGGCCGCCTTCGCTCTCGGCGCGGCCGCCGTTCGGGCGGACATCCCGGAGAAGACGTCAGAGAAAGAGGCCCTCACGGTCGAGATCGACGAGAGAGGGCTAGTCAGGGTCGGTTTCGACGGACAATCCTTCGAATCGGCGAACACCATCCCCGCGACGGTCAAGTCCCGCGAGAGAGGACGCGTCGAGATGGAGCTCGCGACGGCGGACGGGCCGGTGCGCGCGGTATGGGAAAAGTCCGCGTCAAACCCGCGCACGCTAGACCTTTACCTGTCCGCGCCGAGCGGTCGCTTGATGAAGGCGCCGCTGAACTATCCGTGCGGATGGACGACGCGCGCAGGGGACGACCTGATCCTGCCGTTCGGCGAAGGCGTCGCGTATCCCGTCACCGACC
>CAVFWY010000132.1:0-5073 GCA_963626175.1 Gemmiger sp. | reverse complement strand
AGAAAAACAAGTTCGGCTTCTGGCCGGAGGGGATTCCCCTTGAGGATGCGACTTTCGAGGTCGCATGGCAGAACGAGAAACTGCCGTCCTTTGACGTGGCGACCCTCACGGGCGACGAACTCATGGACATGGCGCTTGGCTTTGAGTCCGCCACGAGACAGGCCAAGGTTCAGCGAATGCTTCGGATGATGGAGGGACGGCGGCTCACCTTCTCCCGCTGCACCGTCGGATGGGATGGGGGCGAATTCCGCGCACCACCCAAGGAGAATGCCATCCGCGTCAGTCTTGACTTCGACAAATCGGACGCCAAGTGGAAACGCTATCCGCCCGCCCGGCGAATCTGGGCGATTTTTGCCGGGGAGCAGAAGGAGCGGGCGTTACGCGAACTGACGACGGATGTTCAGCTGACGAACGTCTCGGGCGTCGTGGCGTGGGAAAGTGGCGGAAATTGCACGGACAGGTGCGACGACAGAGGATTCTGCCTGACGGATATCGACTACCAGCTCGTCGTGCCGACGGAGGAACTTCCCGACTTCGACGCGGCGACCATCACGGTTGACGAACTCTCAAAGATGCTTTCGCGGCGGAAGACGGCTCTGACGCCATTCCAGATTGAAGATTTGGAGCGGCGACTTGCCGGACGGCGGCTGGTCTTCACGAATGTGCAACTTGATGGAGCGGCCTCCTATGGGAGTGGACGCATCCAGCGTATTTTCTTTTCAATCGGCCGTCGGTCGCGACTGACTGGCTGCAAGGTGTCCGTCGTGTTGAGAAGTCCGCTTCCGAAGGAGGACTCGGCGATCGGGTTTGACGAGCAGAAGCGCAGAATGGCTACCTACCGCATTGAGGCGACGGTCGGAACGGACGCGGCAAACCGCGACAGGTTCGGAAGTCCCTTCTCTCCCCCGATATACATGGAAGACGGTGTGATTGAGCGAATGGACGAGAAAGGCAACTGAACTTCGTATGTTTGCGACGCTTATGCTGTGTGCCACCTTGGCGTTCGCCGAGTCGAAGACGCTCGCCGTCCAGATCCGGCTCGATCGGCTCGGCTACTCCTGCAACACGATTGACGGGCAGTGGGGGCGGAAGTCCCAGTCTGCCCTCGAACGCTATTGCGCCGACCGTAAACTCCCCGTTCCAGAGACTCCCGAAGACGCCTACGACAAGTTCTTCTCCATCGGCGGACGGCTCTTCCGTCAGGACGCGGTGACGGCGGCGGATCTCGCCTCGCTCGTGTCGATTCCGACCGACCCCGCCGCGAAGGCGAAACTGCCGCGCCTCGGCTACGAGTCGCTGAAGGAGGCGTTCGCCGAACGCGGTCACGTGAGCCGTAGGACGCTTGAGCGGCTCAATCCGGGTCTCAACTGGGAACGGCTCAAGCCCGGTGCGAAGGTTACGCTCCCGGACTTTCGTTCGATGGCGGACGACCTCGCCGCCGGAACGCGCACCCTGCCGGGTGATGCGACGCGCCCCGAGGCGACGCTCGTGCGCATTTCGCTTTCGAAGTTCGAGATTGTCGCCTACGATGCGAGCGGGACGGTGCTCGGACTCTTTCCCTGCTCGATTGCACGGAACAAGGCGAAAGTGCCGCAGGGCGAACTCAAGATTGTCTCGCTCGTGCCAAACCCGAACTACACCTACACGCCGGACGATTCGCGGCAGTCGCGGCAAATCTTCATGGAAGGGCCGAACAATCCCGTCGGAGTCGCCTGGCTCGGACTTTCCCTGCCCGGCTATGGCATTCACGGAACGCCCGTCCCCGAACGCATCGGCCGTGCGGAATCGCACGGATGCTTTCGTGTCTCGAACTGGAATGCCGCGCGGCTCTATTCGCTCTGCCGCGTCGGCACGCGGGTCATCGTCGAACCCTGATTACGCTTCGGAGGGACAGCGGCAGGTGGCGATCGCCTCGATCTCGACGAGCGCACCCTTCGGGAGGCACGAGACTTCCACGCAACTGCGAGCGGGTTTCGCCGCGCCGAAGAGTTCCGCATACACCGCGTTGAGCGCGGCGAAGTCGTCCATGTGACGGATGAAGACGGTCGTCTTCACGACGCGGTCGAGGCTCGACCCTGCGGCTTCCAGCACGCTCTTGAGGTTGGCGATTGACTGCCGCGCCTGGGCCTCGATGCCCTCGGCGTGGATCGTCCCCGTCGCGGGGTCGATCGGAATCTGCCCCGAGCACCAGATGTAGCCGTGCGCCTTGATTGCCTGTGAATACGGCCCAAGCGCCGCCGGCGCCTTTTCAGTCGAGATAATCTCCATCTTTCTGTTCCTTTTGTCGATGTGTGGTAAGCGTTGTCAGGCGTTGTCGCCGAGGAAGCTTCTGTAGGCCGCGTCGTTCGTGACGTCGCTGAAGGCGTAGCCGATTCGCTTCAGTGCGTCGGTGAACGCCCTGCGCTCGCTCTTCGGCACCTGAAAGCCCGCGAGAATCTTGCCGTGATCGGCCCCGTGGTTGCGGTAGTGGAACATCGAGATGTTCCAGCGGTCGGCGAGTTCCGAGAGGAAGTTCCGAAGCGCCCCCGGCTTCTCCGGGAACTCGAACGTCATCACGATCTCGTCCTTCAGTCCGCTCACGCGCCCGCCCACCATGTAGCGGACGTGTTCCTTCGCAATCGCGTCATTGGAGAGGTCGACCGTCGGATAGCCCGCCTTCTCGAAGCCGCTGATGATTGCCGCGACCTCCTTCGGGTCTTTCACGCCGATGCCCACGAAGACGTGCGCCCGCGTCGAATCGCTGAGACGGTAGTTGAACTCTGTCACGCGGCGCTTGCCGAGCCGCGAGATGAACCTCTTGAAACTGCCGCGCCGTTCGGGGATGCAGCAGTCGAGAATCGCCTCGCGTCCTTCCCCGATCTCCGTCTGTTCCGAGACGAAGCGGATGTTGTCGAAGTTCATGTTCGCGCCCGAGACGATGCAAGCCCCCGTCTCGTCCTTCCCGAGGGTCTTCTTCGCCGCCGCGAGGGCGAGCGCACCCGCCGGTTCGCAAATAGCCCGCGTCGCCTCGAAGATGTCCTTGATCGCCGCGCACGTCTCCGCCGTCGAGACGAGCACGATGCCGTCCAGGCATTCGCGGCAAATGCGGAACGTCTCCTTGCCCGGCGTCTTCACGCACACGCCGTCCGCGAACAGCCCCGGATTCTCCAGCGTCACGATTCGCCCCGCCTCAATCGAGCGGCGCATGCAGTCCGAATCGACGGGTTCGACGCCGTAGACCTTCACTTCGGGACGCACCGCCTTTACGTAGGCCGCGACGCCCGCGGCAAGTCCGCCGCCCCCGATCGGGACGAACACGGCGTCGAGCGTCCGCCCGGCCTGTTCGAGGATTTCCTTTGCAATCGTGCCCTGCCCCGCAATCACGTCGGGGTCGTCGAACGGCGCGACATAGGTGTAGCCGTGCGCCTTGATCTGCGCCTCCAGCTCCTCGTAGGTGTCGGAGTAGGAGTCGCCGTGCAGGACGATGGACGCACCGTAGGAGCGCACCGCCGAAATCTTGATTTCGGGGGTCGTCACGGGCATGACGATCGTCGCCTTGCAGCCGAGACGCTTCGCCGACAGGGCGACGCCCTGCGCGTGATTCCCGGCGGACGCGCAAATCACGCCCTTGTCGAGATCCTTGCGCGGCAGTTGGCTCATCTTGTTGTAGGCGCCGCGCAACTTAAACGAGTGAACGGGCTGCAAATCCTCGCGTTTCAGCAAGAAATGACATCCAAACCGCCGCGAAAGCGCGACCGCAGGCTCCAACGGCGTGACGGACGCGACGTCGTAGACGGTTGAATTGAGTATTTTCGTCAGATAATCTGCCATTACATCCTCTTTTCTTCAGGAACGGCGTAAATTATACCATATTCTAGCCCGCCCCGCGCATTCAACTTGGCGCACATGTAATGAATTGGACGTTTGCGTGCCAGACCGATCCTGATCGCTGCGGAGGCTCGTTCGGGTGTCGCCCGATCCGTCGCTGCGCGGCCTCGTGCCGCCTTTCGCGCGTAGACAAGGAACTTCGTTCAGTCAGCCCTGCCTTGACCAGGTCTGTGGTTGCGGACATCGCCTCTCCTACGGCGGCGAGCCGCTCCGCTCCTCTCGTGCAACCCCCGCCCTCGCCGCCTACGCTTAAGGAACTGGTCGACCGCCTCACAGGCAATGACAGCGACAAACACCCGCAAATGACCCATTATGGCGCGTGGCGCGGGCCCCATTGACAGAAGGCGGTGGTTTTCGGTATACTATGCGCCCCAGTTCTTCGTGGGAAATAGGTTTCCACAAGGAGAGCGGGAATAAAGAAGGTAAAGAAAATGGAAGCATACGCTGTTCTCGAAACCGGCGGCAAGCAGACGCTTGTTCACGTCGGCGACAAGATCGAGATTGAAAAGATCGCGGTCGAAGCGGGTCAGGATGCCGTGCTCGATACGGTTTGCGCCGTTTCGGACGGAACGACCCTCAAGGTTGGCGCCCCCTACGTGGAGGGTGCGAAGGTCACGCTGACGGTTGATGGCGTCAAGCGCGGCAAGAAGGTTCTCAACTTCAAGGCGAAGCGCCGGAAAGGTTCGCGTCGTCTCGTCGGTCACCGTCAGTCCATTACCGTTGCGACGGTCAAGGCAATCGCCTAAGGAGGAATCGAAATGGCAACTTCCGCATCTGCGCGCAATGGTCGCGATTCCAACCCGAAGTATCTCGGCGTGAAGGCCTATGATGGCCAGAAGCTCACGACGGGTTCCATCATCGTCCGCCAGCGCGGCACGAAGATCCATCCCGGCAAGAACGTCGGTCAGGGTCGCGACTTCACCCTTTTCGCCCTTAAGGACGGCAAGGTGAAGTTCATCAAGGACGGCAAGGTCGTCACGATCGTCGAGGGCTAAACGCCCCTCGTGCGTCTGTAAAAGGGGTCGCTCCGCATGGGGCGACCCTTTTTTGTTATTCTTCAACTTCAACTCCCACTTCAACTTCTTCCCACCCCTCTCCCCCTCTCCCGATCACCACGGCTATCCCCTAACCCCCTCTCCCCCGATCCTCCCGATCACCACGGCTATCCCCTAACCCCCTTTCCCCCCCTCTCCCGATCACCACGGT
>CAVFWY010000131.1:3261-5202 GCA_963626175.1 Gemmiger sp. | reverse complement strand
CAAAGACGTTGCGCGGCGCGAGAGGCGCGAGCCGCTCGAGACACCGCCTGATATGAAGGGCTTCGTCTTTCTGAAGGATGATGACGTCGATGTCGGTTTTCATAGGGAGATGGGGATTTTTAGCCGTAGAAATCGGGAGAATCGGAAAAAGAGAGCGAGGGGGGGGGTTAGCCGTGGAGATCGGGAGAATCGGAAAAAGAGAGCGAGGGGGGGGGGGGTTAGCCGTGGAGATCGGGAGAATCGGGAGAATCGGGAGAAAGAGAACGGAAGGGGGATTTGCCGTGGAGATCGGGAAAATCGGAAGAAAGAAAGCGGGTGGGGGACTTGCCGTGGAGATCGGGTGAATCGGAAGAGACAGCGTGAACGACGCGGGACTCAAACCGATAAGAACCGAAATTAATCAGCAACCCTGCTAGTTGCCGTGTAATCGTCAGATAGTTTAAAAGTTGTGCCAAATGCTCGTTGGCAATTGCTTTGCACGATTTAAGTTCAATAATCAAAGAATCATTCACCACCAAGTCCGCAAAATATTCACCAAGAATGAACCCGTCCTCGTCAACCACCTTGAGCGACTTTTGCGCTTCAACCTTGTATCCGGACATCTCCAACCGATGCCGAAGGCCGTTTTCATAAACTTTCTCAAGTAAGCCATTGCCAAGATAGACATGCAACCGATAAGCCACCTGCCTAACCTCCTCAATCAATTTATCAATCTCTCGGCTATTCATCCCCAACTCCTCCCGGCTCTCCCGATCTACACGGCCATTCATATCCAATTCCTCCCGGCTCTCCCGATCTACACGGCTATTCATATCCAATTCCTCCCGGCTCTCCCGATCTACACGGCTATTCATATCCAATTCCTCCCGGCTCTCCCGATCTACACGGCTATTCATATCCAATTCCTCCCGGCTCTCCCGATCTACACGGCTATTCATATCCAATTCCTCCCGGCTCTCCCGATCTACACGGCTATTCATATCCAATTCCTCCCAATTCTCTCGATCTATACGGCTAAAATTCTCCGTTCCTTCACGACCTTCGCGGGATTGCCCGCGACGACCGTCCAGGCGGGGACATCCTTCGCCGCGACGGCGGCGGCGGCGACGACCGCCCCCTCCCCCACCTTCACGCCCGGCACGATGAACGCCCGCGCGGCAATCCACGCCTCGCTCCCAATCTCAATCGGCGCATGGGTTAGTTCCATGATCGGACTCGTCACATCGTGGCTCGCGGCACAGAGAAACGCCTCGCGGCTGATGACCACCTGATTGCCAATCGCAATCGTATCCACATTATAAAGAACAACGTGTTCGGCAATCGAGACATAGTCGCCAATGACGAGATTCCACGGCTGCCAGATCTCGCAACTGGACATTACCCAGCTCTTTTTCCCGATTTTCGCCCCAAACAGGCGCAAAAGGAAGATGCGCCAGGTGTTGAAAAGCCGAATGCCGCGCTGAGGCGTCCAGCGGGCAAGGAAAAGCCAGGCAACGTTCCAAATGACGCGGACGATTCGCGACCTCATCGAGTGCCGGTTCTTGTAGCCGAGCAAGTTCAATTTATAGGTATTTTCAGCCATATTCCACACTTTCTGATGCGATAGTATAGCAAATATGTCGCGGCAAAATCAACAACCGACCCTAGTGTCGCGCGTGACTAGTCTCCACGGATTTTCACGGATTGGGGGGTGATGCGCATCTCGGGAGGTGGTCGATGCGCATCAAAGGGGGTAGTTGATGCGCATCAACTGGGGGTCTTGATGCGCATCAAGGGGGGTGGTTGATGCGCATCAAAGGGGGGTGTTGATGCGCATCGACAGGGGGTCTTGATGCGCATCAAACCTTCGGACGATGCGCTTGGCGGGGCTACGGGATTGTTATCACCACGGATTTCACGGATTTTCACGGATCGGGGGGGGGGGGGGGGGGGGGGGGGGGG
>CAVFWY010000131.1:0-3225 GCA_963626175.1 Gemmiger sp. | reverse complement strand
GGGGGGGGAGAGAGGGGGGGATTGCCGTGGTGATCGGGAGAATCGGGAGAGGAAGGGCATCGGCGGGAGGGACGCATCTTAAGCCATTTCGCCGAATCAACATTCGGTGTCACCTTAAATTCCAATGTGTCGCCTTTTAGGCGGCGTAAAAAAATAACTTTTACACTTTAATCGACTCCTGGGTTCTTCGTAGTTCTTGGCGGACGGTTTGTCTCGTGTTGTGTTTTCACTACGGAAGCAAAGCCAAACACGTTCTCCACATCCTCCCGATCTCCACGGCCGAATCAGCCCTCTTCTCCGCAGCAAATCTCCTCATACGCGCTTGCCATCTGCCGCCCAATCGCCGGCCATTGATACTTCTCCTCCACGAGCCTCCGCCCCCTCGCGCCCATCTCGCGCAGTGCCTCGCACGGCAGACTTGTCGCCTCTCGCAACGCCGAAACAAGGCTCTCTTTCGGCGGGAGGTCTATCCACCAGCCGCATTTGCGCTCCTCCAGCTCCTGCCACGGCGTTCCTTTCGTTGTGATGACGGGCACTCCCGCCCAAAGCGCCTCGACGACAACAATGCCAAAGTTCTCCGAATAAGTCGGCAATACGAAGAGATCCGCCCGCGCATAAGCCGTCCATTTTGCGTCATCATTCAACGGACCCGTGAGAATGAAGTCGGAGTTTGACCTCATCTCCGTCCCACAAGGCATTCCCAACTCACCGATTCTCGCCTTCACCCGCGCCTCATATGCCCGCTCCTCATCGCCGTTCAGCGTGTAGACAAGTTCGCACTGCCAGCCTTGCGGCTTCACTTTCGCCCATGCCTCGACCAGTTCCAACACTCCTTTTTTCGCATGCATCCGGCTCACGAACAACACGCGGCGGAATCTCTCCCCCCGCTGTTCGACTTCAACTTTCGACTTCGACACTTCCCCCTCCCTCGGTAAACTAACTCCGTTTGGCGAGACGATAATCGGATTCTTAAGCCCCAGTTTCCGGAATTGCTCCGCCTCACTCGCGGCGGTCGCGTGAAGCGCCGCCGCCTTCTTCAAATCCCTATCCTGATAGAGGAAACGCGCAATTCTCTTCTTGAGCCATTTTGCCTTCAGCGACCAGGGCTCCAACATCCCTCGCGGCGCAATAACATACGGAATTTCCATTCTTCGCGCCATTTTCGCCGCCAAATGAATCTGCCAAGACCAGATGCCATGCAGATGTATGATATCCGGCTTTATCTCTGCAAACACCCGCGCAAAGAAATGCGTATGCCGCTCACCTTTCTCGGGTGCAGCAAAATGCGAGACGCCCTCCATCCACGCGACATCACCGACCGAGCAGCTCAAAAGCCACGTATCGCACCCCGCTGCATTCAATGCCGCGACCAATGCCTGAGAAGAGCGCGACGGGCCGCCCCCTTCCCGCGAAATACCCGATATGATGTGTACTGCTTTCATTCTTTACTGGCTATCGCCACGGATTTCACGGATTGACACGGATTTTTGTTAATTACGTGGAATGCTCGGAGTCTCATTCTCAAATAACACATCAACCCTTCCTATCCGTGTCAATTCGTGTTATCCGTGGTTTATTTATTTTGGGAAAAGACTTCTTCAAGCCGAACAAGGTCGCGCCCCTTGAACTCGTAGCAGAGGAAGTGGACGGGCGTGCCACCCGCGAGCGCGGCAAGATTGGGGTCTGCCGCGTAAAGCCTCAGCTGGGCGACCGCCTCCTCGTGCTTCGCCGCGATTTCAGAGTCGGGAGCGTCCGCCTTCGAGTGCTTCATCTCAATCACGTAGCTCTGCTCGGGAATCGAGCCTTCGGGGAGCATCCGGTTCGGGAAGAGCGCATAGTCCGAGAAGCCGCACGGATGCGACAATTCGGGCTTCACCATATAGACGCTCTTCATCGTCAAATAGGCGCGGAGGTAGCCGTTGATACGCGCTTCACCGTAAAGCCCGTCGCGCGGCGAACCGTTGTCGCGGTATTTCTCCGCGAGGTAGGTCAGGAACTCGCGCCATTCGCCGTCCCACGCGAAGGCGTCAAACTTCTCGATGAACTCCGAGACATCGACGGCGTTCGGTCGCGAGGCGTATTGCGCGCGCATGTAGTCGAAGATCTGGCGACGGACGCATTCGTTCGGGATGCGGAACGTCAGGTTGCCGCGGTGGAAGCGGCCCATCGTGACGATGCCGTAGTAGTAGTAGAGCGACTTGAAGTTCTTCGCGTCGCAGATCGACTCGATCGGGAACGACTCGACGAGGTCAAACGACACTTCGTCCCGGTCCGCGAGTTCCTCCGTAAGCGGCAAAACGCCGTCGAACGTCTCGGCGTGGCGCTGCGCGGCAAGGATCATGTTCAGTTTGTTCCAGTCGCTGCGGATGTTACCGTCAATGAGGTTGCGCGGTGGCTCACCCGTCGCGACGAGTTTGCCGAGGTAGTAGAGAGCCATATCGCAGTTGTAGAGCGACTCCCTGCCCACGCACGACTCCGAGAAGCAATAACTGTCGTACCACGCCTTGACGGTGGCGAGGTGCGACGCGACGTCGCCCGTGAACTTACCCGTGCCTTGGAAGTCCTCGAAGAGCCGCCGCGTCTCTTCTTCCGTGAAGCCAACCATCGCGCCGAAATCCTCTTCTTGCGTGATGTTCGTCGCGATGTTGAATCCGCTCGTGAGGTCGTCCATCGTCACGGGCGAAACGCCCGTCATGAAGATGCGGTCGCAAACGCCCTTGAAAAGCTTGAACCATCCGCGATAGAAGCCCGTCCCGTGCGTGATTTCCTGATAGGAAGTCCTGCCCTCTGCCGAGGACACGATCTCGTTGGTGAAATTGTCATATTCATCAACGATGACATAGAACTTCAATCCGAGGCGATGCACAAGTTGAACGAGCGCCTCACACTTGGCGCCTGCCACGGGATTCTTCATCAGCGCATCCACATCCGTCAATGACGAGAGCAAGTCGCGATGCAGATCAATGAGATTATTAAGTGCCGTATCAATGTAGATCTCAAACTTGTCAGCCCAGCACGCCCCCTTGTTCTTGCCGACAAAGGAGAAATCGAGCGAAAGGACAAAATACTTGTTCGCATCCTTCGTCGGGTTCTTGCCGATGGCGAGGTCGCCGAAGAGCCGCTGGAAATTCTCCTTCTCCGCGACTTCATAGTAGCAGCGCAGCGTCTCGCAGAGGAGGGACTTCCCGAAGCGCCGCGGCCGCACGAAGAACAGGAAGTTCGCAC
>CAVFWY010000130.1:0-5212 GCA_963626175.1 Gemmiger sp. | reverse complement strand
TTGTAGCCGTTCTTCCGAATCCAGTCCCATTTCTCGGCGTGGTAATACCCGACGAGAACCGGCTCTTCCGCCGGCACGAACGCCGCGCCGCGACTGTTCGTGACCGGAAGGACGACGTTCCGCGCCGCCGACGGGAGTTCGACGGGATTGACCCGATGGACGCTCCAGCCGTAGACCGCCGTGCGTTCGCGCTGCGTGAGCCGATTCTGCAGGGAGCGCACCACCTCCCGAACGAAATCCTCGATCTTACTCGCCCCGGTCATCTCCTTCCGCCCCGGTTTGAGCGTGAATGCGCCAAGACCGGGGATAATCTCCCGATACCGCCGCCTCGGGTCGTCCTTGTCGCCGGGATAGAGGATGTACGAGCCGTAGGTGCGGCGAATGGCGTCGTTGTAGGCGTGCATCTTCAGGAGGTCGTCGCGCTTGTAGCCTTTCTCGTCATCCGCCGCGTCCTCTCCCTGCCCGAAGAGGTCGAGAATGTGTTCAATCTTGTATTTGGCGTCGAAGTGGATGTGCACGACCGCGTCATTCTTTTCCGCATCTTCAATCCTCTGGAAGTCCGCCGGCCAGACGGAAAGCGTATAGTCGGGGCGCATATCGACCGTCCAACTGCCCTGAAGTTCAAGGTTCTCCTCG
The DNA here is from genome assembly GCA_963626175.1 of Gemmiger sp. Taxonomy (GTDB): domain Bacteria; phylum Verrucomicrobiota; class Kiritimatiellia; order RFP12; family UBA1067; genus UBA1067. The sequence continues at coordinate 4,576 of CAVFWY010000130.1, read as the reverse complement.
TGTCGGAAGGTTTTGTTGTAGGCGAACTGCGCCCGTAGCGGACGCGACCCGTCCGCCGGCGCATAACTGCCGCAAAAGACCATCTCCCTGCCCTGGCGGAGGGAGAGTTCCAGCCGATTCTTGCCGCAGACGACGAGTTTGCCGACCTCATCCTTCGGGAAGTCGAAGATGTGCGAGACGATGTCGAGCAACTTGAAGAACGCCCAGTATTCGTAAAGCGCCGCCACGTTCCGCTTGCCGCCTCGGTAGACGTCCTCGCCGCCGCCCCACGCGATCTTCGCCGCCGCGTCAAACGTCAGCCACGCCCGCAGAACCTCGCGGTAGCCCTCGCGCCGCTGCAGGGCGGGACTCGCCAGCGGCAGGCGGTCAAGGCGCGAAACGCCGCGAAACAGCGGGTCGCCGAGCCGTCCGTCCAGCCGCTCCGCCAGGGCCTCCGCCTCCGTCTTCAGCGCGGGGGAGGCGTTTTCGAGGCGCGAAATGTCGCGGAGGAAGTCCATGAACGACTCCAGCACGAACTTGACGAAGCGGTTCTCCGGGATGTCGGCGGTCTCCTCGCGCACGTCGCACTCGACCGCGTGGGGAACGTCCGCCCACCCGAAGCGCCGCGCCAGGTGGCTGCCGCCCGGCAGCGGGTCTCGCCGCGAAGCCGCCGCGAACTGCCGCAATTCGCCGCGTCCCAGCCGCCCGCTGCACCCCGCCGCCCGCACCTCGCGAATCGTCTCCATCGCCTTCAGTGGCGACGCGCAAATCCGCGAAATCGCCGCGTCAAACGCCTCGGACGCAATCAGCGACTTGGCGAAGGCGAACTGCTGGTAGAGCGTTTCCGCGTCGGCGGACGGGTCGATCTCGAACTGCTGGAAGACGAACTCCTCGCTCGACATCAGCAGTTCGGCGGACTTCTCGGCGAGTTCGTTCAGCATCGTCTGGTAGTCCGTGCGGTAGTCCATCTTCACGCTGGTGGACTCCAACTCGACCACGCCGATTGAAGTGCCGCGTTCGTCGATGACCGCAAGCGAGAGCCGCCCGACATAGTTGCCCGGTCGAATCCGTCCCTCGCTCGCGTTCCGCTCGGATGCCGAGACGGCGGGATGGTCGCGGAACTGCCAGCCGTTCGGCAGGGCGTATTCGTATTCGCAGCCCTCGCGAATCTGCCACCGCGCCTCCCCGTTGGCGCGTGCCTCGGCGGCGTCAATCTCGGCACAGAACGCCTCGCGAACCGCGTAGAGCCGCATCACGCCGACGGACGCATCGCCGTGCGGCGGCAGAATCGGGACTTTGAAGGCGACGCCCATCGCTCCCGCCCCTACGCCTCGGCGTAACTCGCGAACCCGTTCTGCTCGGCGGCCTTGTAGAGCCGCCGGATCTTCTCCGCGCTGACGGGGAACTTCGCCACGTCGGCGACCTTCGCCGTCGCGTCCCCCTTGCAGAGGTCGGCGATCGTCTGTTCCATGCCGTCCTTGCGGCAGAAGCCCCAGAATGCCTCGAGGGGCGCGGCAAGGCGGCGGCGCGAACCGTGGAGTTTCGGGAGGAGTTTCTGCATGATCGCCGCGTCGATTGCCTCGTCCGTGCTCATTCCCGCCGTGCGCGCGAATCCGCAGAACGCGAGCGCCTCGCCCGCCGTGCGGAACGCGAACTCCGCACCCAACTCGGCAAGCACGGGGAAGAATCGCTTGAGCGGCTCGCCCATCTTCGCCTTGTCCTCGTCCGAAAGCGCTAGCGGGGTCTCGTGCAGTTTCAGGAACGCCGCCGCGTATTCCACCCCCGCCCCCGCGATCTTGGCGAGGTCGGGGCGCGTCGGACGGTCGAGAAAGGCGTTGATCTGCTCCTCGTTCACGCGGAACTCGATGACCTGCGCACGGTCAAGCACCTTCGGCGAAAAGGCGTGCGTCGTCTCGTCCACGTTCATCGTGCCGATGACGAAGAGGTTCTTCGGGAACGGAATCGACGGCGGCACGGGCGTGCCGTCCCCCGCCCGGCGCACCTTCTCGCCGTCGTAGAGCCGAATCTCCCCCGCGCTCTCCATCGCGCTCAGGAAGTCCGCGAAATACCGCTCGACGTGGCTGAGGTTCATCTCGTCGAGGACGAGGAAGAAGGGGACGGACGGGTTGTCGTTCGCGTCAATCAGCAGTTTCAGGACGCCCGTATCCGGCAGGACGTAGCCGTTCGGGTCGAGTGCGTTCGGGTAGCCGAGCAGCTTCTCGCTGTTCGTCCAGTCCGCGCCGACGGACACGATCTTCCACGTGCCGTCCGCCGCAATCCACTGCGCGAAGGACTGGGCGAGCTTCGTCTTGCCGCTGCCGCTCAGGCCTGTCAGGACGACGAACGGCTTCGCGAGCAGGGCGCAGACGAACCGCGTGACGAGGCTGTCGTCGTAGGTCAGCCCGGCGGAACGGACGGCATCGCTGAACTTTCGGATAAACGCCGCGAACCCGTCCGCATCGACGGGCGTTTGGCTGCCGATCACAATCTCGTGTTTCGTATTTCTACTCCATTCCTGCATGATGAGGTCACGGTTTTCGTCCACGAACAAGATGAACTCGTTGACAGTCAGGTAGTCCGGGGGTTCGCCATCGCCTGTGCCGTCGGCGTTGATAGAGCGCGGCACTTCCATCGCGGACATCTCCGCAATCAGTTTCGCCGCAACGCCGCAGACACGCTTGTAGTCCGAGTCGGAGAAGTTGTCCCTGAACGGATGATCGAGCTCGAGAAGTCCAAGCCACGACAAAACATCGTAAGTTGTGTGACCATACTTGAAGCACGACTCCGGGTGGAACTTCATCAGCAGTTCGGAGATAACGGCGTGACCGAATCCCTTCGGATGCCTGAAGCCGTCCTGACGGAATTCCGCCGCCGCGCCAGCATCAGAACGCAATCGCACAAGGAAGTCGCAGATATTCTGTCTCTCGGCGGATAAGGACGACTTGATGTGATTCCAAACGGTGCCAATCCCACCCGACCACATTGGTCTGAATACGGCCTTGCCATCAACATTCTTCTGACCGCAGAAGAACTCGGCAATCTGCTCGTCGCTAAACGCGGCAAGTCTTTCAGGCGTGAGCGAGGCGACGAATTCGCGAACCTTCGCGTTTACATCTCGCCCCGCCTCCAGCCATTCCCCCATCCGCCTCTCCGCAAACAACTTCAACGCAACGGCAGTAAGGGAAGGGTTCGCGACACTTTCATTATCTTCAAGAGGGATTAATGCCGAACTGACATTCGGCTGTTGATTTTCATTCTTCATCTCTGGCGGTTCTCCACTTTCTCTATCGTCCTTAGCGCTAAACTATGTGGTCGCGGGGTGGAGCGTGGCGTCGCCGCGTCAGTTCCCGACCTATGGGCTCCGCCGCCAGTCACGCCGTCGGCAGAACGCTCCGTATTATACCAAAATCCGCGCCTGGGTGGCGGGGTGAGCCGAAATTATGGTATAAGGTGATAAGACAAATGGGTATCTCCAGCCACTTGCCTCTCACGAAGCAGATTTGATATAATTGTGCGCGTTCCGAACACAACAAAGGGCGAAGATATGACATCTACAATTACAGCGCGAATTGATTCCGCGAAGAAGCAGGAGGCGGAAGCAATCTTCCAAGACCTCGGAATGACCTTCTCAGGCGCAATCAATGTCTTCGTTAACGAGGTCGTCCGTTATCAGGGCATTCCCTTCAGCCTTCGGCGAAGAACGATTCCTGACGCACGAATGGAAACGATTCTCGACGAGACGGACGACTATTGCCGCGTTCACGATGCGCGACTGTCCCATGGCGAGGTCTTTGGCAAGGCGCGGGAGGTCTTGAATGTTGGGCGAAGCCTACACGCTTGAGTATACCGAACTCTTCGGCGAAGAACTGGCGAATGCCGTTCGCTACATTGCGACGGAACTGCGAAATCCTGAAGCGGCCTCTCGTCTCATCGATCGAACTGAAGAAGCCCTACGAAAGCGAAGTTTCGCCCCTGAAGCGTTTGAGCCAATTCCCTCATCCAAGGATCGGGAACATCCGTATTATCGCATCCACGTTGGCAACTACTACGTTTTCTACTGCGTCATCGGTAAGGTGATGGATATTCGCAGATTCGTCTACGCACCAAGCGATTGGCGTTCGTCCGTTTAGCCTATGACAGGTGGTCGCGGGGTGGAGCGCGGCGTCGCCGCGTCAGTTCCCGATCTATGGTCTTCCAAATTCGGTTTTTTTACTACGGAAGGAACTGAAATCTGCGGAAGGAGACGGAAAGAGCAGCCAACCGGCCGAAGTGTGGCCGATTCTAGGTTTCTCGCCCAACGGGAATGGAATTTCCGTTCCCTTCCGCGATTTCCGTAGTAAAAAACACACCACGGCAGAAAGTTTGGCCCCGTCCAAATCCTTCTATAACTCTTTTTGTGTGGGTATTCCCCGTTGCCAAGGTTCTTGGTCTAAACGACCTTTGCCCCAAAGGTCAGTTACCTTTGCCCAAAACATCAGTTACCTTTGCTCTTGAAAGTATTTCATTGCCTTGCCGCATCCATAGACCACGATGTCAGCCTTTTTAGACCAGCATCAGATTTATTCTAGACCAGCATCAAAATCTTTTTAGACCAGCA
>CAVFWY010000129.1:0-5235 GCA_963626175.1 Gemmiger sp. | reverse complement strand
CCTGCTATGTCGCGGGGAGTTTCGCCATGCTGACGCTCCTGATGAAGAACTCGCTCCTCGACCAGATTTCGGCGGACTACATTCGCACGGTGATCGCGAAGGGCGCCTCACGCCGCCGCGCCATCTGGCTTCACGCCTTCCGCAACGCCCTGATCCCGATTGCCACGGGAATCGGCCCGATGGTCGGGTTGCTCTTCGCCGGGTCAATCATCATCGAGACAATCTTCGAGATACCGGGGATGGGACGGCTCAGTTGGGACGCGCTGATTGGGCGCGACTATGCGGTCTTCCTTGCCCTGTTGGCGTTGACTTCGCTCTTTCAGCTGATTGGCAACCTCATTTCCGACATCCTCTATATGCTCATTGACCCGCGCATCGACTTTTCACGCCGCAAGTGACCATCTCCCATTCGCCTTATCCGACTTTTCGGGGGTGAAACGTGGTTTCCGTTGCAACTTGTCAAAACGCGGCTCTCTGTGCTATAATCCTGACCATGAAAACCATTAAAACCCTCGTTCTTGCCGCATGTGCGGTAACATCCCTTCACTTTGCGATCCTTGCCGCCGACGAAACCGCCGCGACGAACGCGCCGGCAAAGAAATCCCTCAAAGTCCTGATGATTGGCAACAGCTTTTCAATCTGCGTCCTGCGGCAAATGCCGGCGTGCGTCGCGTCCGTGCCGGGGCTTGAACTCGACCTCTGCTCGATGTATGTCGGCGGCCGTCCTCTCAGGGATCACTGGCGCGACTACGAAATCGCCGCGACGAACGCGGCGTTCCGCCCCTACCGCATCAATTGGAATTACCACGGCGTCACCGATTCCACCGCACCGATTGCAAGGTATGTCGTCTTCGACAAGTCCGGCACGGCTCACGCGAACATTCACGACCTCCTTTCGGCGGACAGGTGGGACGTCATCACCATCCAGCAGGCGAGCGGCGAAAGTTGGAGACCCGAGACCTACCTTCCGTATGGCGAGAACCTTCTGCGTGAAATCCGCCGCGTCGCCCCACAGGCGAAGGTCTATGTGCAGGAAACGTGGTCTTATACCCCTTTCGACGGAAGGCTCGCCAAATGGGGAATCGACCAAAACGAGATGTATGACCGCCTCCGCGCCGCTTATGCGAAGTTCGCCGCGCAATTTGGCCTGCCCATCATCCCGACGGGCGCGGCGGTTCAGGACTTCCGCAAGGCAATGCCCAGCCCCGACGGCATCACGGGCGACCCCTGCGGGCAGCCCAAGGGCAAAGACAAGTTCCACCTCAACCGCGAGGGCGAATATCTTCAGGCCTGCGTGTGGATGGCGAAACTCTACGACTTCGACGTGACGAAACTCACCTATCGCCCCAAATTCCTTACCGAAGAACGCGCCGTGCAGATGCGCAAGAGCGCAATGAACGCCATTCACGCGCAATAAGCCAAAGCCGGTGTCGCAGTCGGCGCGGAATCGGCTTCGCCGATAAGGCTGCAATTCCCGCAGTCGGGGTGAACCTGAAGGCAGAAGTTGCGGTGGATCTGGATGAGACCCTGTATGCGAACGCCGTTTGCCGCGTAAAGAACCGTGGGATTGTGGTCGCGCCCGAACAGGCGGTATGCCGTCAGGCGCACGGGGGCCGAGATGTCCTCCGGCGGCAACCAGTTGGGGGACTCCGAAAGCCGTCCCTCCGCCAGGGCAAAAGGCACGATGACATTGGACAGAATCGCCGAAGCACGCCCGCGTCCGAGATGATTGCCTCGTGTCAGAAGGCGGAGAATTTCCGTGCATCCGTCTTTTGAGAAATCGCCGCGCCTCAGGACTTCTCGAAGCGGGACTTTCGTGAAGAAGTCCGCCGCCGCACGAAGACGAACATCGGGGCGGTTGTCGGGACGCATACCGGCATGATTCCATTCGGTGAACTCCGCTGCCGTCTCGAAGGCGACGGGAATGTTCTCCGGCTCCTCCCGAACCAGCGCATACGGCACGGCACGGGCAACGGCGCGAAAACCCATGACGTTCTTGTTGTAGCCGAACGCCCCCATCATCTCCTCATAGAGAACCTGTTCGCGTTCCCCGTCCGCCAAAAGCCGACGCAACCGCCGCGCCTTCATCTGAAGGCGATCTTTCCCCGCTTCGACGAGAAGTTCTTCCGCCAATTCGCGCTTATCCTGCAAATGGCGAAAGCACGGTCTCTCGCAGTCGGGCATTCGGGCGAACGGATACGCCGCCAAATCAATCTGCTCGGGCGAAAACGACGGATTCTCCAGAAAGGAACGCCCCAGCCAGATGGAAATCGCCCCATTCGGCAATGAACGCGGCGGCGCACCCTTCCGCCAGGTCGCATGGGCAATTACGTTCGCGTAGGCGGCATCCGTCCCATGCCCGTGCGCATCCCAGTCGGATGGATTCAGGTGGATCTCGACATCACCGACAAAACGCCGCCGTTCGGGTCCGATTTCAAGGACTGCCTGACGAAAGTCGGGACCCGCTCCGAGATTCCACTCGCCGGGATAGACGACACGGACTTCCTCGCCCGCCGTCGTCATCAGACGCGACGGACGAAAGGCGCGATCATACCAAATCGCCTGGACATGGCGTTCAGTGATGGTTTCGCCCCTCTCCCCGTAAAAGAGGCATTCTCGCTTGAATCGTTTCATCGTTAGGCGGCCATTTTACGCGGCGGCTTTGACTTTTCGGGCTGAATCGGCGTTTTTCGCACGAGTTCAACCAATCGTTCGCAGAGCTCCGGTTCGGTTCTCAGGCGTTCAATCGCCGCGAGCGTGCCCTGCCCGAGTTGTTCCTGTCCGAAGGCCAGCCAACTGCCGCGCCGTTCGACAAGCCCTCGGACAAGCGCCGCCTCAATCACCGAGCCTTCATAGGAGATTCCACACGAATAGAGTATGTCAAACTCGGCTTCGGCAAATGGCGCGGCAACCTTGTTCTTCACAACCTTGACGCGCGTTCGATTCCCAATGACTTCACCCCCCGCACTTTTAATCGCCCCGATTCTCTGCACCTGCAACCGACAGGACGCATAGAACTTGAGCGCCTTCCCCCCGGGGGTCGTTTCGGGGTTGCCGAACACGACCCCGATCTTCTCGCGCACTTGATTCGTAAAGATGCACAATGTCCGCGTCTTGGCGAGAGAGGAGGTGAGTTTTCGCATGGCCTGCGACATCAGTCTCGCCTGGAGTCCCACATGCGCCGCTCCCATCTCTCCGTCGATTTCCGCTCTCGGCGTCAGTGCGGCAACCGAATCGACCACAACGACATCGATTGCACCAGATTTCACGAGTTCTTCACAAATCGTCAGGGCTTCCTCGCCGCTTGACGGTTGCGAAACGATGAGTTCCGAAAGATTGACGCCGATTTTACGCGCATAACCGGGGTCAAGCGCATGTTCAGCGTCAATAAACGCGGCCGTTCCCCCCGCCTTCTGTGCGTTCGCAATCACGTGAAGGGCCAAAGTCGTCTTGCCGGACGATTCGTGACCGTAGCATTCCACAATCCGTCCACGCGGCAATCCGCCGACGCCAAGGGCCAGGTCGAGCGAGAGCGCGCCCGTCGGAATGGCTTCCACATCCTGCTGCGTCTTTTCGCCGAGACGCAGCACGGACATTTCGCCGAACTGTTTGCGAATGCCGCGCAATGCCTCGTCGAGGGCACCGCCGACACGTTCCAAGATTGTCTCGTTCATTTTACAAACTCCAGTTAACCGCCCGTGCGGACGGCGTGAACAGGTTGACCTGACGAATGTGATCGACTTCGGGTCGGGTGCTTCCCGGCACGCCAAAGACCTCAATCACGTCAAAACGGTAGTTCCCCGACCACCGGTTCCTCAGCCGCCACGAATTGCAGGCGAGACGCAGAAGATTCCGCTTCCGCCGATTTACGCTTCTCAACCTGCTCTCAAAGTCAGAATGCCGCGCATGCTGTTTGACTTCGACGAAGACCATCGCATCGACCTTTCGGTCATAGGCGATGATGTCGACTTCGAGACGGCGATCCCACGAACAGGGGCGGGCGTTGCGTTCGATGATTTCGCAGCCCTCAAGCCGCAGACATTCCACCGCGACATCCTCGCCCCATTTTCCGTGGCAAACGCCGACGTTTTCGCTCTCACGCCGCCGAAACATCGTTCACCTCTGGCGTTTCGCTCTCTCCGACCGGTTCTCGGGTCATCACCTTCGGAATGCCAAAGCAGATGTATCCGATTGAATCTTCGATCGCCAGGGCAATGCCGAGTGCCTCCCAGTGGGTCAGGATAATCCGTGCGCTTCTGTCCGCATCCGACTTGTTCGTTGAATTCCGGTAAATCTCGAGCGAATATCCCTGAATGGGTTCGGTCAGATGACGCAAGACGATGCGCGTCGAATGCCGTGCCGAACGATGGTAGAGTCCCTTGCCGTCTTCCAGGGATTCGCTTCCGTTGCGAAGGACCTGCAGCATCTTGCAAAGGTCTGAAAAGCCCAGTTTGACAACCAGCCGATTCTCCCAGTCGAAGGTCGGGAACTTCGGAATCGCCGCACGGCGGTCGCCGATCGTGCGCTGATTCGCAAGCTCCAGCATAATGCACCCGTCGCGGCGGGCGTGAGCCGGATGAAGGGTCATCCGAAAGGCGCAGCCCGTTCCTTTCCCGTTCGGATGGTAGATTGAGAACTCGGGACGATATTCCCGCGTTGCAGCACTGTTCGCACTGATTGTTTCGTTCATTGTTTCGTTCCTTTCTTTTCTTTTCAGGGGACGCGACACCCGTCACGCCCAAAAGCTTCTTCCCTCATCGTCAAGCTGGCGATAGCCCGCCGCCTCCATGATATCCGCCTGCTCAACGCGAACCGAACCGCGAAGGTCGGCGATTGTGCGAGAGACGCGCAAGATGCGGTCGTAGGCGCGGGCGGAAAGGTTCAGCCGTTCGATCGTGCGGCGGAGGTTTTCCTGTGCGTTGGCATCCAACTGGCAGACGGCGGGCAAATCGCGGCTCTTCACGTCTGCATTCGTCAGGATTCCCGTCATGTCGCGGTAGCGCTCCGCCTGAATCTGCCGCGCCCGCACGACTTCCGCCCGGATTTCCGCGCTCGGCCGTCCCGGCTTCGCGTCAATCAGTTCGCGGAACGGCACGGCGGAAACGCCGACCTGAATGTCGATTCGGTCCAGAAGCGGACCCGACACGCGACGCTGGTAGCGCAAGATCTGCGTCTGGGAACAGCGGCACTCGTGCGTCGGATCGTTGAAATAGCCGCAGGGACACGGATTCATCG
>CAVFWY010000128.1:0-5288 GCA_963626175.1 Gemmiger sp. | reverse complement strand
GCGTCTGGAACTCGTTGAAGCCCTTCTCCCACATCTGCTCGCGCAGGAAGCGGATGACCTTCGAGCGGAGAATGATGTTGTTGTGCAGTTTCTCGCGGCGGAGGTCGAGGTAGCGGTACTTGAGGCGCATATCCTCCGATTCGTCCGCCTTCTCGTCCGGCACGTAGATCGGCGTGACTTCGGACGCGCCCTCCATCACGAGTTCGTTCGCCTCGATCTCGATTTCGCCCGTCGGCAGGTCGGGGTTGATCGTGTCGGGGGTGCGGAGCTTCACCTCGCCCGTCACCGTGATGACGCTCTCGAGGTGCGCCTTCTCCACAAGACCGAAGAACGAACGCGACGGATGGATGACGACCTGCGTCAGCCCGTAGTGGTCGCGCAAATCGACGAAAAGGATGCCGCCGTGGTCGCGCAGGCGGAACATCCAGCCGGAAAGTCGAACGGTCTTGCCCGCGTCACTTGCGCGGAGCTCATTGCATGTATGTGTACGATAAGGATGCATAGTCTGTTAATCTCGTATGGTTCTCCATATTATACCATAACGGACGGGTCACGGCGTCAGAGTTCCCTGACCTTGATGTTGCGGAAGGAGACCGTCGAGTCGGTGTGATCCTGCAGGAGGAGGCGTCCCGTCGGGGCGAGACCCCATTTGCCGTTCAGGTTGAAGTAGCTCGCATCGGCATATTTCGACCGGTTGAAGGCATCCATGAACGCCTTTCCGCCGCGTTCGTATTCGAGAACCTTCACGCCGTTCAGCCAGTGCTCGACGTGGCTGCCCTTCGAGACGACCATCGCCGTGTTCCACTCGCCGACGGGCTTCAGATACTGGTCGGCGTTCGCGGGCAGCATGTCGTAAAGCGAGGCGACGCGGCGGTTGCCGTCCCGTCCCTTGCCCCAGTCGGCGTGGCCCTTGTCGAGCATCTGGTATTCGAGCGTCGTGCCGTTGTTCTCGTTCTCGTTGAAGAAATACTTGAAGCCCGAGTTCGCGGCGGGCGTGAGGCGGAAGTCGACCTTGAACGCGAAGTCCCTGAACGTGCGGGTCGTGACGATGTCGCCGCCCGCCTGCGCCCAGACCTCCGCCGTCGGGGCCTTCGTCCACGGCTTCGCCTCCGTCCCCTTCACGGGATAGACCGTCAGGACGCCGTCCGCGATGACCCAGCTCGACTTCGGGAAGGACTTGCACCCGTCCTTCACGCCGACCCAGCCGTCCGTCGTCTTGCCGTCCCAGAGGAGTTCCCACCCCTCCTGTTTCTCGGCCTCGCTCAGCGTGTTCGGCGCAACCGACACGCACCCCGCGAGACACGCCCCCGCGACAACCGCCGCGACCTTTACCGTCGAAAACTTCATGTTCATCTTTTCTCCTTTATGTGTTCCCGTATGTCAGTCAATCGGATCAGACCTTGTAGAACTGCTCCCACTCCTTGCGCGGCGCGGGCCCGTCCAGCAGCGCGTTCGCCGCCGCGACGCCGTCGCCCGCCGTGAACCGCTTCGTGACGCGGTCGAAGGCGAGATGCTTCGCCTGCAGTTTCTGCGCGACGCACCCGATTGTCATCACCTGCGAAAGAACGCCCGCAACCGCGAACGGCGAAGTCGCCTTCGTTTCGCCGCGCACGGCACGGAGGAAGTTCCGCGCATGGGCGGTCGTCCCACCGCCCTCGCCGACTTCCGCCGCGAAGGACGGGACTTTCGTGCCGTCGCAGGCGATGACCTCGGAGCCGTGCGACGTGCCCTGGTAGACCGTCCCGTTCTGAAGGTAGATTTCGCGGCCGGGCGCGAGGTTCGTCTTCTTCGCGTCCACGACGCCGCCGATGAACGGCGTATCGCTCTTCATGTCGAAGCGGAAGCCCTTCGGCAGGCTCGGCAGGTTGCCGACGCCCTCCCACCACTGCAGTTCGCACGCGGGCAAGTCCTTCGACCGCTCGGGGAACTTGAACGAAAGCGCGGACGACATCGGGAACACGACGGGCGTCCAGCCCTCGATGTTGATCAGACCGACCGACTCGGGCAGGCCGAGGTCGAGGAACTCGTGCGCCGTGTCGAAGGTGTGCGCACCCCAGTCGCCGAGCGCACCGTTGCCGTATTCGTAGAAGCACCGCCAGTCGCCGTGGATGTAGTTGACGTTGTAGGGGCGGTCGGGACGCTGCGCGAGCCAGGCGTTCCAGTTCAGGTAGTCCGGCGCGGGCTCGCCCGCCGGGAACATCTCGCGAACCGACCCGTTCCACTTGTGCCAGCGCCGGCCGTTGTTCATGTGCGCGACGACCTTCACCGCGCCGTTGAACATGCCGCGCTTCGCCATCTCCTTCGCCTGATAGTAGTTCGCGAGCGAATGCCCCTGGTTGCCCATCTGCGTGACGAGGCGGGGATTCTTGGCGGCCATGTCCATCATCACCTGAATCTCGCGGAACGTGTTGCCCATCGGCTTCTCGGTGTAGACGCTCTTGCCGCACTGCATCGCCGCCATGCAGGCCGCGAAATGGGAGTGGTCGGGCGTCGCCACGAGCACCGCGTCAATCTCGTCGGCCATCTTGTCGAACATCTCGCGGAAGTCGTCGAAGCAGGGCACGGTCGGATACGCCTTGCGCACCTTCGCCGTCCAGTCGCCGCGAATCTCCGTATCCGCGAACGCGACGAAGTTCACGAGCCCCGTCTCGGCGAACGCCTCCACGTCCTCCGCGCCACGCGCTCCGATGCCGATGACGGCGAGGTTGACCTTCTCGTTCGCCCGGTAGCCAAACCCCGCGCATCCCGTGAGAAACGGAAATGCAAACGCTCCCGACGATAGCAGGAATTCACGGCGATTCATCATTTTTCTTTTCCTTTCGTTTTCTTGTTCTTATTCTGTGTTTCCAGTTTGTTCGTGGTGCCGGAAGCGGGACTCGAACCCGCACGGACGATTACCGCCCTGCGGATTTTAAGTCCGCTGCGTCTGCCATTCCACCATTCCGGCCCTTCAAAGTCTCGTCAAGTCGCTCGCGGAAGTCCCTGACGCCCGTGTGATGCCACGAATCGAGCGTCAAAACGCCCGCCGGGGTCGTCAGACGCACGATCCCCTTCTTGCTCCAGCTCGAGTCATCCACCTTCGTGACGTCCGCATACGCGAACCGCCGTCCGCGCCAAATGAAGCCTTCCGCGTCAAATTCGACGCGCAGACGCGACACGAGCCACAGGTGACCGCCGATCAGCGCCGCCGCCAGAAGGCAGAGCGCCATGAACTGCTTCTGACGCGGAATCGCCGCCGCACGGAACTTTTCCGCCGCGAGGTCGTTCGCCGGCTCCTCGCCCTGGTGGCAACTCACGTAGAGTTCCCGCGCCGTCTGGGAGGGATAGGCGACAAAACCGTCATAGCCGAACCAGCCACCCATCGCCACCATCAGCAGGGTGACGAAGAGATGCCGAAGGGCGAACTCCTTGTTCAGAGAAAGTTTCATATCCCGTATTATACCAAAAAAGGGGACATTGCGCGGTCTCGTACCGCCTTTCGCATCACCGAGGGGCCTTGATGCGCATCAAGGGGGGTAGTTGATGCGCATCAAAGGGGGTGGTTGAGCGATTCGCCTATAGCGTCACGCCGCAGATGCCGTCCGAAAGACCCGCCCGGACGAGCGCATACCGCCGCGAACCGTCAGGAGCGACGAGAATCGCCGCCGAATCGAGGAATCGCGTCCACGTTTCGCGCGTAAACCTCTCTACCGCCTTCCGCGCCGCGAGGAACGAGGCTATATAAAGGTCGTGCGTGACGGCGATGAAAAGCTGCTTGCTGAACCGCTCGAACAGCCACTTCTCCAGTGCGTCCGAAGCCGCGTGGAGATCGTGGAAGCCGCGCTGGTGTCCCGTTGCCATATACTCAAAACTGGCGTTAAAGAAGTTTTCCGGACGAAAAACGTCCAAAACCTCCGCCGGATCGGCATAATAGAAGGAGTCGTTGCCGAGTTTTTCGTCCGTCGGGATTGCGGGATTCGCGAGCCCCATCCCCTCGGCGATCTTTTCCGCCGTCATCCGCGTCCGCAAGAGGGGACTCGCGCAAAACTGCACGTTTCCCGCGAAATCGCGAAGTTTCTCGCCAAAAAGGCGTGCGGTTCGGATGCCTTCCGGCGTAATTGCCACGGCATCCCCGAAAGTCGGGTCGTCGGGGTCGATCTTCGTGCGTTCCGCGTGGCGCACCTGAAGGATGACGCGCATCCCCCTCTTCAGTTCCGCAACAAGTTCGTCAATCGTCATTTCGTTCATTTTCATATCTCCGTCAAGCCGTGGACAAATCCCAGGACGCCGCATTTCGAGCCGACCCACCGTGCGTTCGCAATCGCCGCGTGGACGTAGCGCTTCGCCCCCTCGACCGCCGCCGCGACATCGCGCCCCTTCGCCAATTCCGCCGCGAGAGCCGCCGCGAACGAACAGCCCGTGCCGTGCGTCGAGACGGGGTTCGCAATGCGCGGCATCGCATATTCGCGGCAGTCGCGTCCGTCGAAAAGCACGTCCACCGCCGAATCGCCCGCGCCGTGTCCGCCTTTCACGATGACGGCGCAGCCGAACTTCCCGTGGAGTCGCCGTGCGAGTTCCTTCGCGTGCGCGACATCGCCCGTCCGCTGCGCGTCGGACGCGAAGCCGTTGCCGCAAAGGACTTCCGCTTCGGGCAGATTCGGCGTGATGACCGTCGCAAGCGGCAGAAGTTCGCGCTCCAGCGTCGCGATTGCCGCGTCTTCAATCAACTTCGCCCCGCTCGTCGCCACCATCACGGGGTCGATTACCTTCGCGATTTCGGGGTGCGGACGCAATTTCTCCGCCACGACCCCGATGGCCGCCGCGTCCGCGAGCATGCCGGTCTTGAGTGCGCGGACGTTGTAGACGCCGAGCACCGCGTCGAGTTGCGCCGCGACAAAGTCGGGCGGAATCGGCAGAATCGCCGACACGCCGAACGGATTTTGCGCCGTCAGGGCGGCGAAGACCGTGCAGCCGTGCAGACCGTAGGCGTGAAACGCCCGCAAGTCGGCCGGTACGCCCGCATTGCCGCCCGAATCCGACCCCGCAACCGTTAAGCAGCAGGGTTCAGCCGCCATCTCTGCCATCATATGCTACCTCTGATTCGTCCTGAAACCGTCAAATCGCCGAATATTATAGCAAATCGCACCGGCACCCGTCCTGGGCGGCGTAAGAAACTCCGATGGTTAACACGTCTCGGCGATCTTCTTCATCGCCTCGGTCATCCGCTCGCCGTTCTGCTCGATCTCGTCGGCGGACTTCCCCATGCGGAAGGTGACGGTGTTCCAGGCGTTCGTCCAGAAGCCCGTCAG
>CAVFWY010000127.1:0-5370 GCA_963626175.1 Gemmiger sp. | reverse complement strand
CAGGTCGAGAGCTGGGGCTTTGAACTGAAGGGGCGGTTTCACATTTCCGAACGCGCCCAGATGGTGATGCAGTGGCATCGCGCCATCGACAAGGCGGAGGAGGCGGCGCGTCCCGAAGGCAAGAAGATCGGCACGACGGGGCGCGGCATCGGTCCCGCCTACGCGGCGAAGGTGGGGCGCTACGGGATGCGCGTCGGCGACATCCTGAAGCCGAACTTCACGGATTTGATCCGCAGTCAGGTCGAGGACGCGAACCGCACGCTCGTCGCGCTCGGCGCGCACGCGCTCGATGCGGACGAGATGGTGCGGCTCTACACGCCGATGGTGCCGGCGCTGATGCCCTACGTGACGGATACGATCCAGTTCCTGCACGAGAGACTGGAGGGAAAGCAGTCCGTCCTTTTCGAGGGTGCGCAGGCGACGATGCTCGACATCGACTTCGGCACCTACCCGTTCGTGACGTCGTCGAATCCGACGGCGGGCGGGGCTTGCACGGGTTCGGGGATCGGACCCCGCGCGATCGACCGCGTGATCGGCGTCTTGAAACTTTACACGACCCGCGTCGGCGAAGGCCCGTTCCCGACGGAACTGACGGATGCGGACGGCGAAACGCTGCGCCAGCGCGGCGGCGAGTTCGGGGCGACGACGGGACGTCCGCGGCGGTGCGGCTGGTTCGACGCGGTGGTGGCGCGGTATGCCCAGCGCGTGAACGGCATTGACTTCTGGGCGATGACGAAGCTCGACGTGCTCGACACCTTCCCCGTCGTCAAGATCTGCACGGGCTACCGCCGTCCCGACGGGTTCGTCTACACGACCTTCCCGGCGGATCTCGACGCGCTGGCGGTCTGCGAGCCGGTTTACGAGGAAATGCCCGGCTGGCAGTGCGAAACCTCGAAGGTGACCGACTACGCCGAACTGCCGGAGAACGCGAAGGCCTACGTGAACCGCATCATCGAACTCGTGGGCGGTCAGCTGGGCGTTCTCTCGGTCGGCCCGGCTCGCGAGACGACGCTCCGAATCAACATCTGACAACGGCGGATGGAACACCTCGCAATCATCATGGACGGCAACGGACGGTGGGCGAAAGCCCGCCGGCTGCCGCGTCTCATGGGACACCGCGCCGGGGCGGACGCGCTCGATCGCGTGATGCACTACTGCCGCGAGGCGGGCATCCGCTACCTGACGGTGTATGCGTTCTCGACGGAAAACTGGAAGCGTTCCAAGGGCGAGGTCTCGGGGCTGATGAAACTTCTCGCCCACTACGTCACCACGAAGGCGGACGAACTCGTGGCGAACGGCGTCCGCTTCCGCACAATCGGGCGGCGGGACGACCTGCCGGAGAAGTTGCGCGGGCAGATTGCCGCGCTGGAGGAGCGGACGAAAGGGGGCGACTTCACGCTTCTCGTCGCGCTTTCCTACGGCGGTCGGGCGGAAATCGTGGATGCCGCGAACGCGGCGATTCGGGCGTGCGAGAAGGAACTCACCGAGCGGTCGTTCGCCGACTACCTCTATGCGCCGGACGTGCCCGACCCCGACCTCATCGTCCGCACGAGCGGCGAACTGAGGACGAGCAACTTCCTGCTCTGGGAGTCGGCGTATTCGGAATACTATTTCACGGACGTGTTGTGGCCCGACTTTGACCGGGCGGAATTCGACAAGGCGATTGCCGCGTATGCGACGCGCGAACGCCGGATGGGAGGACGATGCAAGTAGTCAAGCGCGTGGTGGCGGCACTTTCGACGGCGGCGCTGGTGATTCTGGCGCTGTGCTATGCGCCGCTCAATGTCATTCTGCCGGCGATGATTCTTCTCGTTGCGCTCGTGCACCTCGAGTTCAGCCAGATGGTGGCGCGCAAGCACCCGATTCTCGTGAAGCTCGGCGTCCTTTCAGGCGTGGCGATCATGCTCTACAAGGTCTACTACGACTTCGACTGCGGCTACGTGCTGATACCGATTGTCTTCCTCCTGGCTCTGCGCGTGCTGTTCGGCAAGTGCGAAAGTCCGATTCGGGTTCTCGCCGTCACGCTGCTCGGCATCCTCTACATTCCCGTGATGCTCTCGCTTTTCATCCGCGTGCCGATTGAGTTCGGCGTGCCGATGCTCATTTATCTCATTGCCATCGTCAAGTTCTCGGACATGGGCGGATTCGCCGTCGGGATGCTGTTCGGGCGGCACAAGATGTGTCCGTCGATTTCGCCGAAGAAGAGTTGGGAAGGGCTTGGTGGTAGCGTGCTCGGTTCGTGCCTGATGTCGGCGGCGTTCATGCCGATTACGCATTTCGCGTTCCCGAAGGCGCTCGCGTTCGGCGTCGCGGCGGCGCTCATCGGCACGGCGGGCGACCTCATCGAGAGCCGCATGAAGCGCGAATGCGGCGTGAAGGATTCGGCGACGTTCATGCCCGCCGGCATGGGCGGCTTCCTTGATATGTTCGATTCACTCATTTTCGCACCGGCGCTGCTGACGCCGTTCATCTGACGATGACGCGGTCGAGAGAGGCGTGGGTGAAGTTCCTGGCGACGCGGGTCGTGGCCGTCGCCGTGGACGCGGCGGTTGTCGGCTTCGCCTATCTCACGGCGTTTCTCCTGCGCTTCGACTTCTCCGCGCCGCGCTGGGGATGGCGGGCGGTCGCGGTTTCCTATCTGACGGTCGGTGCGGTGCACGTTCTCGCGCTGTTTGCCTGCGGATGCTACCGCCTTGCGTGGCGGCGAATCCGCGTGTGCGATCTGCCGCGCTACGTCGGCGCGATGGCGCTTGCGTGTCTCGTTCTCACGGGGCTTCGGTTCTGGCTTTCGGGCGAGGCTTACTTTCGGATTCGTCCGCCCTATTCGGTCAACCTGATGTGTTTCGTGCTGGCGACGGCGGGCATCGTGGTCGTCCGCATTCTCTGGCGGCTCTATATGGCGGCGCGGGCGAAGGAACTGGGGACGGGCGACCTCCTCGAACGCCGGGAGAACACTTTTGACAATGCGGTGGCGGCTCGTTTCCTGAACGGGAAGACGGTGATGGTGACGGGTGCGGGCGGTTCGATCGGTTCGGAAATCGTCCGTCAGGTCGCGGCGGCGGGAGCGCGGCGGATTCTGCTCGTCGAGCGGTGCGAGAACGCGCTTTACGAAATCGACCGCAGGATGCGCGGCGCGGGCGGACGGGTGGAACTCGTGCCGCTGATGGTGGACTGCGGGAATCGGGTGCGAATGGAGAAGATTTTCGGCGAGCATCGCCCGCAGGTCGTGCTTCACGCCGCCGCGAGCAAGCACGTGCCGATGGTCGAGCTGAATCCCGAGGAGGGCTGGAGCAACAACGTCGAGGGCACGCGCACGGTTGCGGAACTCGCCAAGGCGCACGACGTGGCGCGATTCGTGTTGATCTCGACGGATAAGGCCGTCAATCCCGTGTCGGTGATGGGCAAGACGAAACTCGCGGCGGAAGGGGTGGTGATGGGGATGAACGAGGAAGGCGGGACTTCCTTCTGCGCCGTCCGCTTCGGCAACGTCTTCGGGAGTTCGGGTTCGGTCGTGCCGCTGTTCAGGGAGCAGATTGCCGCGCGGCGTCCCGTGACCGTGACGCATCCCGACATGAAGCGCTACTTCATGACGATTCAGGAGGCCGTCGGGCTCGTCCTTCAGGCGGCGAGCCGCGGGGAACGCGCCATCTACACGCTCGACATGGGCGAACCCGTCCGCATTCTCGACCTTGCCGAGGGCATGATTGCGCAAGAGGGCTACCGTCCGTATGTCGACATACCCATCGTGTTCATCGGCATTCGTCCGGGCGAGAAACTGTTCGAGGAACTCGACATTTCGGAAAAATCGGCGTTCAAGACCGACATGGCGAAGATTTACGTCACTAAAACCAAAACAACACAAGAAGGAGAACGGGCATGAGTTACGCGGAAGCGAAACGCAAATACGCCAAGATCGGGGTGGATACCGAGAAGGCGATCAAGGAACTCAAGGGCATCTCGATTTCGATGCACTGCTGGCAGGGCGACGACGTCACGGGGTTCGAGACGACGGGCGGGGCTTCGGGCGGCATCCAGACGACGGGTAACTATCCCGGCAAGGCGCGGACGCCGCAGGAACTGATGGCGGACGTCGATTTCGCGATGTCCCTGATTCCGGGCCGTCACCGCCTGAACCTCCATGCCTGCTACGGCGTTCACGGCAAGGCGGTGACCGACCGCGACAAACTCGAGCCCGCGAACTTCAAGCCGTGGGTGGACTGGGCGAAGAAGCGCGGCATCGGGCTTGACTTCAACCCGACCTTCTTCTCGCACCCGAAGGCGGCGGACGGGCTGACCCTCTCGAACCCCGATCCGAAGATCCGGGCGTTCTGGGTGAAGCACGGCGTGCAGTGCCTGAAGATCGCGGAATACTTCGCGAAGGAACTCAAGAGCCCCTGCACCATCAACTACTGGATGCCCGACGGCTACAAGGACGAGCCTTCCGACCGTCTCGGGCCGCGTCAGCGCATGGCCGATTCGCTCGACCGCATCTTCCGCACGAAGTATAACAGGAAACTCGTCGTGCCGACGCTCGAATCGAAACTCTTCGGCATCGGTGTCGAAAGCTACACCGTCGCTTCGCACGAGTTCGTGATGGGCTATGCGATGAAGCGCGGCATCCTGGGGCTTCTCGACATGGGTCACTTCCACATCTCGGAGAACGTGGCGGACAAGATCAGCTCCTTCCTGATGACGTTCGGCAAGGTCGCGTTCCACATCTCGCGTCCCGTGCGCTGGGATTCGGATCACGTCATCCGCCAGAACGACGACCTTCGCGGCGCGGCGCAGGAAATCGTGAAGATGGGGCCCGAGAACTTCATCATCGCGCTCGACTACTTCGACGCCTCGATCAACCGCATTGCGGCGTGGGTGCTCGGCATGCGCAACATGCAGAAGGAACTCCTCAAGGCGATGCTCCAGCCGAATGCCGCGCTGAAGGCGATGCAGGATGCGGGCGAGTTCACCGCGCAACTCGTCCTCCAGGAAGAGCTCAAGGGCTATCCGTGGGGCGACGTGTGGGCGGAGTTCTGCCGCCGCGAAGGCAAGGATGCGGGCGAAGGCTGGCTCGCGGACGTGAAGAAGTATGAGTGCGACGTGCTGTCGGCTCGTGCGTAACGTGTTCTAATTGCAATCAACCATGAAGAAAGACCGGTTTTTCTCAAGACTCGACTGGGCGGCGTTCTGGACGGCGACGCTCGCGACGTTTGCCGTTTACTTTTTCACGCTCGGCCCTTCCGTCGGGCTTGAGGATTCCGGAGAACTCGCCACGGCGGGTGCGCACCTCGGCGTGCCGCATCCGCCGGGGTATCCGTTCTGGACGCTGTGCAGTTGGATTTTCTGCAAGCTCTTCTTCTGGGTCACCTACATGGG
>CAVFWY010000126.1:0-5387 GCA_963626175.1 Gemmiger sp. | reverse complement strand
TTTTGGTATAATATGCGCAATGAGAGTTGTATTTATGGGTTCGAGCGCGGCGAGTGCAACGTGTCTCCGGGCGATTCTTCGCGAGCCGGAGCTGCAGGTCGTCGGCGTCGTGACGCAGCCCGACCGGCCGGTCGGGCGCGGCAAGGTCGTTACGCCTTGTCCGTGCAAGGCTTTTGCCGTTGAACACGGCTTGACTGAGATCATTACGCCCGAAAGCGTGAATTCCGAAGAGGCGATGGCGCAGTTGCGTGCGTGGAAGCCGGACGTGGTGGCGGTCGTGGCGTTCGGCCAGTTCCTGAAAAAGCCGCTTCTCGACTTGCCGCCGCACGGGTGCATCAACTGCCATTTCTCGCTTCTGCCGAAGTATCGCGGCGCTTCGCCCGTCATCGCCGCGCTGGCGGCGGGCGACCGCCTGACGGGCGTGAGCGTGATTCGCATGGGAATCGGCATGGATGACGGGCCGGTTCTGATGCAGAGTTACGAGCCGATCTATTCCGACGCGACGGGCGGCAGCCTGATGGACGGGCTGGCCGTGACGGGCGGCGTGACGTTGGCGAAGACCCTGCGTCTGATGTCCGAGGGCAAGTTGCCGCCGGAGATTCCCCAGTCGAACGACGAGGCGACGTTCGCCCACAAATTGAAGAAGACGGACGGACTCATCGACTGGACGAATCCAGTATTGACGATTGAGCGGAACGTCCGCGCCTATTCGCCGTGGCCGGGGTGCTACACCTTTCTCCCCGAACGTTTCCGCAAGAAGGGCAACAGCGGGCGCGTTGTCATCGTCCAGGCGCGTCTGCCCGTCCGCATGGAGGCGGGGTGGAAATCCGCCGCGCCGGGGACGGTCGTGAAAATCATCCCGAACCGCGTGAAGGGGGATCCGAGCGTCGTGCCGGGTCCGATTGTGAAATGCGGCGACACGGCGCTTCTCCTGACCCAACTCAAGCCCGAGGGCAGTTCGCTGATGGACGGCGGGGCATTCCTTCGCGGGCGGCCGCTTGAGGTCGGCGACAAACTCCTTTGCTCATGACGAACGAACTCACATTTCCCGGCTTCGTGGACGTGCACGTCCACTTTCGAGATCCCGGCGTCCCGGCGGCGGAGACGCGGGCGAGCGGGAGTGCGGCGGCCTTTCGCGGCGGTTTCGCCGCCGTTGTGACGATGCCGAACACGGAGCCGGCGGGTGACAGCGTGGCGTGGCTTCGCGAGCAGATTGAGGATGTCTCGCTCCCCGTGCGCATCTTTCCCTCCGCCTGCATCACGGTGGGGCGGCGCGGCGAAAGGGTTGCGGAACTCGAACGGCTCGCCGAGGCGGGTGCGGCGTTCTTCACGGATGACGGCTCCTATGTCGCCGACGGCCGCGTGATGGAGGAGGCGATGCGGCGGTGCGCCGCGCTCGGCCTGTGCGTCTGCCAGCACGCGGTAGACCCCGTGGTTCAGGCGGACGGCGTCATCCGCGACTGTGCGCTTGCACGGCGACTGGGGCTGCCGGTGATTCCCGTCTCGGCAGAGACGACGGCGATTCGCCGCGACCTCGCGCTCTGCCGCGTGACGGGCTGCCGCCTTCACGTGCAGCACATCTCCACGGCGGAAGGCGTGGAACTCGTCCGCGAGGCGCAGAGGGAGGGACTCCCCGTCACCGCCGAGGCGACGCCCCACCACCTCCTTCTTGCTTGCGACGACCTGACGGCGGATGACGCGAACTACAAGATGGCTCCGCCGCTCGGCAACCGCGAAGACCGCGCCGAACTCCGCCGGGCGGTGAAGGACGGCGTTCTCATGTTCGCGACGGATCATGCGCCCCATCCGGCGGCGCGGAAGTCGCTCGGCTTTGCGGCGAGTGCAAACGGCATCATCGGGCTTGAGACGGCGATTCCGATCACCTACGCGGTGATGGTCGAGGAGGAGGGGATGCCCGTCGAGGCGTGGGCGCGGGCGTGGCACGGCTTGCCGTCCGCGCTTCTCCCCGCCCGCGATTCCGCCGCGCTCCGAGCCCTGCCGCCGACGGTGGTCGAGGTCGGCGAGCCGCGCCGGGTGGACGTTCGGGCGTTCGCGAGCCGTTCGCGGAACTGTCCGTACGACGGTCTTTCATTCAGGTGTTGGCCAAAGGTGGCGAAGGAGGTGCGCAAATGAACAGGAAGTTCTTCGATGACGCGGCGGGCTATTTTCCCGACGCCTGCTTCAGCCGTCCGCCGGATCTCGGCATCATGCTCGGGAGCGGCTGGGGCGAGGCACTGGAGATGGACGAGGTTGTCGCCCGCATACCGTATTCGGATATTCCCTGCCTCGGGGCTTCGACGGTGAAAGGACACGCGGGCGAGTTCGTTCTCTACCGACGCGGCGCGAAACTCGTCGCGGCGTGGTGCGGACGGCGGCACCACTACGAGGGCGTGGGCTGGGAGGCGGTCGTGCTGCCCGTTGAGATGCTGCGGCGCATGGGCTGCCCGAACCTGCTGGTCACGAACGCGGCGGGCGGCGTGAACGCGAAACTGCGCCCCGGTGACTTCGTAATCATCCGCGACCATATCAACTTCACGGGACAGAACCCTCTGACAGGCCCGCACAATCCCGACTGGGGCGAACGCTTCCCCGACCTGTCGGAAGTCTACGCACGGCGGTTTGCGGAAAACCTGCGGGCGGGCGCGACGCGCCTCGGCCTTCGGGCGATGGACGGCGTCTACGGCTTTACGCCGGGGCCGGTCTACGAAACCCCGGCGGAGATTCGCGCCTACAGGACGCTCGGCGCGGACGTCGTCGGGATGTCCACCGTGCCGGAGGCGGTCTTCGCCCGGTCGTGCGGACTGAAGGTCGCGGGGCTTTCACTCGTCACGAATCTCGCGGCGGGCATTTCGTCCCAGCCGCTTGACCATGCGGGGGTGATTGCCGCCGGCGAGGCGGCGAAGCCCCTCATGCGGGCGTTCATCGACGACTTCATCCAGCGTCTCTGAGGGCAATGCTCGCGGACGACATCGACGACTACATCACCGCGCTCGAACTCGAACGCGGCATGGCGCGGAACACCTGCGAGGCCTACGCGAGCGACCTGCGCTTCTTCGCGGGCTTCCTCAGGAAGCGCGGGCGCACCGCATCGGCGGACGTGACGCGGGATGACATTGCCGACTTCCTCGGCGAGGAACGCGCCGAGGGGCGCAAGGGATCGACCCGCGCCCGCCGCGCCATCGCCATCCGAACGTGGCTGCACTACCTGAAGGCGAGGAAGCTCATCCCCCACAACCCGGCGGAACTGATGGATCCGCCGCGCCGCGAACAGACTCTGCCGCGAATCCTGAGCGAGGCGGAAGTCGCCGCGCTCATCGACGGAGTTTCGGGCAAAACGCCGCGTGAACTGCGCGACCGCGCCATGCTCGAAATCCTCTACGGCTGCGGACTGCGCGTCAGCGAACTCTGCGACCTGAAAATGGAAGATCTTGTGGCGGACGGCGAACTTCTGCGCGTCTTCGGAAAGGGGTCGAAGGAGCGCATCGTACCCATCGGCGGCGCGGCGGGTCGCGCCCTCAACGCCTACTTTGCGTCCGCCCGCGACACGTTCACCCACGGCGACCTCTCGGAAACCCACGTCTTCGTCACGCGGCGAATCGGGCCGTTCACGCGGCAGGGGGTGTTCAAGATCATCAAGCAACGCGCGGCGGCGGTCGGCATCGACCTTGACCGCATTTCGCCGCACGTGCTGCGCCACAGCTTCGCCTCCCACATGCTTGCGCACGGCGCGGACATTCGCGCCATCCAGGAACTGCTCGGGCACGCCGACATCGGCACGACACAGATCTATACCCACGTCGATGCAGGGCGTTTCGCCGAAATCCACCGCCTCCATCCCCGCCATTAGGCGTGGATGACTGTTTCATAATCTGTATAAACTCCTGTTAATGATGGGCGTAAAATGTAAGAAAGTGCCGTGTCGTATAAAATTCGCGTCTTTTCGCTACGAATGGCACGATTTCTGCTATCCTTTTTATTGGGTTCACCTTCCTTTGGGTGTCCCATCTGAACTAACCTCTGAACTAACGAAGGAACAAAATGAGCAAATACGTTGAAGCCGTCCTGAAGGACGTCAAGGCCAAGAATCCGAACGAACCCGAATTCATCCAGGCGGTCGAGGAAGTGCTCCTCACTCTCGATCCTGTCCTCAAGGCGACCCCCGCCTACGAGAAGAATGCCATCCTCGAGCGCATGGTCGAGCCGGAGCGCGTCATCATGTTCCGCGTCCCGTGGGTGGACGACAAGGGCGTCGTGCGCGTCAACCGCGGCTACCGCGTGCAGTACAACAGCGCGATCGGGCCTTACAAGGGTGGTCTTCGCTTCGACCCGACGGTGAATCTCTCCGTCCTGAAGTTCCTCGGCTTCGAACAGGTCTTCAAGAACTCGCTCACGACCCTCCCGATGGGCGGCGGCAAGGGCGGTTCGGACTTCAACCCGAAGCAGAGCCCCCACACCCCCGGCAAGCGGTGCAGCGATGCGGAGGTGATGCGTTTCTGCCAGAGCTTCATGACGGAACTCTACCGCCACATCGGTCCCGACACGGATGTTCCGGCGGGCGACATGAACGTCGGCGGGCGCGAAATCGGCTATCTCTTCGGTCAGTACAAGCGCATCGTCAACGAGTGGACGGGCGTTCTGACGGGGAAGGGGCTTTCCTTCGGCGGCTCGCTGATCCGTCCTGAGGCGACCGGCTACGGCGACGTCTACTTCGCGGCGAACATGCTTGAGAAGAAGGGTGAGACCTTCGAGGGCAAGACGTGCGTCATTTCGGGTTCGGGCAATGTCGCCTCGTTCGCGGCGGAGAAGCTGATGGAACTCGGCGCGAAGGTCGTCACGCTTTCCGACCGTTCCGGCACGATTGTCGTCAAGGACGGCATTTCGAAGGAGCTCCTCGCGAAGGTGATGAACCTCAAGAACGTCAAGCGCGGCGAACTTTCCGAGATCAAGGGCAAGGGCATTCAGTTCGTGGCGAAGAAGAATCCGTGGCAGCTCGTCAGCAAGTACGACTGCGCGTTCCCGTGCTCGCGGCAGAACGAACTCGACGGCGCGGACGCGAAGTTCATGCTCAAGGCCGGGTGCAAACTCGTTGCGGAAGGCGCGAACATGCCCTCCACGCCGGATGCCGTCGAGGCGTTCCGTGCGGCGAAGATCATGTACAGTCCCGGCAAGGCCTCCAACGCGGGCGGCGTCGCCACGTCGGGTCTTGAGATGTCGCAGAACTCCGAGCGTCTGAGCTGGACGCGCGAGGAAGTCGATGCCAAGCTGAAGGGCATCATGAAGGCCATTCACGACAACGCCTACGACGCGGCGGAACGCTTCGGTCACAAGGGCGACTACGTGATGGGCGCGAACATCGCCGGCTTCGTCAAGGTCGCCGACGCGATGGT
>CAVFWY010000125.1:0-5468 GCA_963626175.1 Gemmiger sp. | reverse complement strand
GCTGGAAGCGGCTCGTCCAGTCGAGCGGCTCCAGCGTGGGACGAACTTTCGCCGCGCGCCGCTTCGCGAACGGCTGCTTCTCCGCGATCACCGCGAGGATGTCCCTGATGGCGGCGGCGATGTCCTTGGGACGATCTTTGCGATGGCAGACATTGTTCGTGCTGATCATGAGCGCGACGACCCTTTCTTTTTCGTGTTCTTTCTTCAGTCATTGCATCGGGAAAATCATGTCCGATCGACTTTACGGCAGAAGGGAGACGCGGGGGATGCCCTCGAAGCCGGGCTGCGCGACGGCTTCGCCGCGCGCGGACAGCTCGACCTCCTTGGTTCTGCCGCCGCACGTGAAGACGCGCCGCCCCGGCGCAAGCGAGCGGAACCACGCCCGCCCCTCCGCGTCCGCCCGCACGCCCTCGCGGTTGCCGGAGGGCGTCGTCGTCCACACGTCCGCCCACGGCTCGACCGTCACGATCGCCTCGGCGAACCGCCCCGCATCGACCGGCGGCTGCGGGCGCAGCGCACGGCGATAGGCGTCGTTCACGGCGTTGCGCACGTGACTCGGCACACCCGCCTCGTAGACGTTCATCGACTCCGTGCCCCACGTTCGGCACGGCACCCGGTCGGCGGGTTCGCGCTCGCCCTCGCCCGAACGCGCCGGCCAGTCGATGCGCAGCCACGGATACTGGTCCACCCGCCGCCCCGGCGGCAGCGTCCCGTTTGCCCGATACGCCTCGATCTCGCTTTCCTTGATTCCCCACGGATTGCCGCGCCCCGTGTCGTCGAGGAACGTGAAGCCATCCAGCCCCAGCCCCATGTAGATGGCGCACGGAATCTCAAGCGCCGTGTAGAGCGAGACGCACTTCGCCACCGTCTCCGCCTTGTTCTTCACGAGTTTCGGGCGTCCGCCCACCCAGCCGCCCTTGTCGTGCGGCAGGAGATACGAGCAGTAGAGCGCCTCGCCGAAGATGATCGGACGATACTCGTATGTCATCTGCCAATTCACGGCACACGCCTCGTTATTCCAGTTCGGGTAGTGGTAGTTCGCCGTGGGACACGGCGGGTCCTGGAACCACCGCGCCTGATGGTTCCACGTGCCGACGTCGCCGTTGCGCGTGACGACGAGCGACCGGTCGAGCGTGTTCATGTAGTCGCTGTAAAGCGCGCCGATGCGGTCGTTGCGCACGTTGAACGGGGCCTTCGCCTCGGAATCCCACGCCTGCGTGAGGATTTCGTTGTCCGTCGACCAGATGAGCACGGACGGATGGTTGCGCAGGTCTTTCCACCAGCGCGTGTAGGCGGCGAGGTTCTCCCGGTGCGTCCGCGTCGCCGTCCACGCCTCGAACGGCGCGAAGTTCGTGGGCGAATGCGGCACGCCGGGCTCGGAGAGCTTCGGATACATCTGCGCGTAAATGGCCATGCCCATGCGGTCGGCGTCGCGCGCGGCCGTGATGCTCCACTGGTCGGAGTCGTGCACGCGGATGATGTTGATGCCGTCGGCGCGGTAGAGCGGCCAGGCGATCTCGCGCCGCCGCTTGTCCTTGACGAAGAGGTGCCCCACGTCGCCCTGCAGGAAGATGCGCCGCCCGTTGAGGAAGAAGTCCGTGTGGCAGATCCAGAACTCGCGGAAGCCGAACTCGACCTCGTGGCGGTCGACGAGCTCGCCGCCCACGCGCACGTCCGTGACGAGCGTGTAGAGGTTCGGCTCGCCGAAGCGTCCGCCGATGCCCCACGTCAGCGGGTCGGACCACACGTCCTGCGCCTTGACCGTCGCCGCGCCCCCGGCGGGAATCGCCACGGACTTCTCCGGCAGGCGGAAGCGGACGCGCCCGTCGCGCACGGCATAGGACGCCACGGTGGCCGTGACGCCGTCCGCCGACCGGTTGACGAGGTCGATCTTCGCGCCGAGCGCGCTCTTGCGCCAACTCGTCTTCACCCAGAT
Source organism: Gemmiger sp. (assembly GCA_963626175.1). Classification (GTDB taxonomy): domain Bacteria; phylum Verrucomicrobiota; class Kiritimatiellia; order RFP12; family UBA1067; genus UBA1067. The sequence continues at coordinate 3,532 of CAVFWY010000125.1, read as the reverse complement.
GTCGTCCACGCGCACCTTCGGCAGGGTCTCGAGGAAGACGTCGCCGCGGATGCCGCTCCGGATCGACGTCTCCGGCTCGACGGCGATCTCGAGCGCGTTCGCGCCCTTGCGCAGCCCCGCGAGCGGAATGCGCACGATGCCGCGGTCGCCCGCCCACGTGCCGCACGCGACGCCGTTGACGGCGAACGAGGCCTTCGCGTCGATGATTGCATCGCACCTGAGCACGAGGTCACTCGTCCCGTCCCAGTCGAACGAGGTGCGGTAAAGGGCCTTGCGCGCGCAGTTGACGGGGTTGATGTCCTTCTCGAAGCCGGGCAGAGGCTTGCCCTCGCCCTTCACGGGATACTGCCACGTGTAGAAGAAGCCCGGGAGTTGGAGGCTCGGGACGTGGGCGCGTCCCCACGTGGCCCCGCCGTCGGCGGAGGCCTCCCAGTCGCCGTTGAGGCAGAGCGCGCTGCGCCGCGCACACGGCTCGAACGGCTCGGAGACGCTCGGCCGTCCCCGCGCGGCGGCCGCCGCCCGCGTGCTGGGCGGCGTACTTCGCCTCACGCGCCGCATACGCCTCGCGCAGGTCTTGCGCCGCCTTCTCGCAGACGTTGGAGAGCGCCGCCTCCTTCGTCCGCTCCTCGGCAAGCGCGGCGCGCGCCTTCTCGGAGGTCTCCTTCGCCGCCGCGAGTCGCGCCTTCAGGCGTTCGGGCGAACGCCGCTCGGCGAGACGCGCCGCGAGCGTGGTCGCCGTCCCGCGCGGGTCGAGCGCGATCGACACGTCGCGCATCGGCTTGCCCTCGCGGTCGGTCAGCTGCACGCAGAAGCCGCAGCCGCCCGTGCGGTCCTGCAGTTTGAAGAGAAGGCGGCTGCGCCCCTTCGGCAGCGTGACGTCGTATCGGAACGACCCGGGGATGATGTCCTGGCTCGTCGTCGTCTTTCCGACGAGGTCAAGGTCGAGCCAGACCTTGTGGTCGTCGTCCGACCCCACGGCGAGCCGCGCCGCGCGCGTCTCCGGCGCGTCGATGTAGCACACGGCATACGTCACGAAATAGTCGTCGATCGGCGCGAAGCGTCCGTTCAGGCGGATGATCCCCGACTCGGCATGGAGCGGCCGCCAGGTCGCATCGAACACGGTGTTCGTCTTGAATCCCCATTCGTTCGTCGAGCCGATGCCCGCCATGAGGATGCCCCAGTCCGCCACGAACTCGGCCGTCTCGCGCTTGCCGGGATGGGGGGCCGCCTCGTCCTCGAGGTTCAGGAAGTCCGTCTCCAGACCCTGTCCACGATCCTTGACCTGATAACTCGGCCACGGGCCGGACACAATCCAGTCGCGGATGAACCCCTGCTCGTCCGGCGTCGCCGCCCGCACGGCCGCCGCCAGTGCCACAACACCAAGAACCATTCCTAACTTCATTCTTCCGTTCATTCCCTTCTCCTTGTCGTTCCCCTTCAGCGGCTTATTCGCGCACGAGTTCGCAGACGCGCACGTCGCGGAACGTCGCTTCGCCCGTTCCGCTCTCGAAGCCAATGAGCAGCAGGCTGCTCGAGTCCGCCGGCGCGAAGTAGTCGAACGAGACCTCCTTCTCGTCGAACGGCTGCCCGCCGATGGACGCGGCGGGCCAGGACGTGTCCTTGCCGGGTATCGAGACCATCATGCCGAACTTGAAGTTCTGCGTCCCTTGAATCTCGCGAATCGCGAGTTTCGCACGGACGCGATACTTCTTGCCGCCGTCAAGCGTGAGCCACTTCTTCCACACTTGCGACTTGCCGTCCGCCCGGTTGTCGAGCGTGACGGGCTCTTCGCAGAGGCGCAGCGTCTCCTTCTCCACGACCGTCCGCACGGGCGGCGCGTCGCGCCGCCCGGCGATCAAATCCGCCGTCACGGTCAGCGCCTCACGCCGTCCCTCAAGGCGACGCACGTTCTCGCGCACGTCGGACACCTCCCGCTGCAACGCCTTCGCCTCCGCCTCGGCGACGCGCACCTCGGCCTCCGTCGGCACTTCCGCCGCGACCGCCGCCGCACCGCACATCAGGCAGACGGCCGCGACGCCCGTCAACTCATGTCCTCTCATTCCTGAACCCCTTCTTCCGCAATTCCGTCACCGAATGATGATTGCCGTCCCGACCCTCGTGCGCTCCACCACGGCGAACGTGCCGAGGTTGTAGAGTTCGTCAAGATCGCCCGTCACGGACGCATCGTCCGCCATCGCGATGACCTTGCTCGACGGACGCTCGCCCGGATCCAGCGAGACGAGACGATGCCACTTGCCGTCAGCCGCCACATAGCGCCAGAGCTGAAGCCGCGTATTGTCCTTCTGAATCTTCGTCTGGTCGTAGCGAATCGCCACGTTCGCCGAGCCGCAAGTAGAACGATTTTCCGTGACGCGACTGCCGAATTCCCCGAAGACGCCCACCCGGTGAACGCTGAGGATGTTGCAGCCCGCCGGCAGGGCGTTCGTGTAGGCATCCGTCCTGTCCGGCGCGAGCAGGGCCACGCCGATGCACTTGTCGGCCCCACTCTTCGCCGTCCGCAGGCGAACACGTAGGGCGTTCACGAGGTCTGGATTCTGTCCGTCCACGTCCTTCGCCAATGCACAGCCGGGATAGCCCACGAGATTCGAGTAGTAATCGCCATTCCAGCTGACTGTCGCCTCCGGCATCGTGACGAGCCCCTTGTTGACGGCGCGCCAGCCGGCCGTCGTCTCACCCGCCGACTCCGGTACGGCGTTCGAGACGAGGCAGAGTCCGCGGGCGCAGGCGTTCAGCACGTGGCTTTCGTCGCCCTCGCCGTCGCCGACGATCTCACCGGAAACGACGGCGATCCGGATGCCGCGGAAGTTGACACGGCTTGCGTCGCCGCCACGCACCTCTCCCCAGCCGCGAATCACGCCGCGTGACGCCGAATCGAAGCCGCCGTCCGCCGTCGGACACGTCCCGAGATGGAGATTCATAGTGGCTGCGCCATTGTCCATCGTGTTGACGAGCAAACCGCCGCGCAGGACGAGTTCGCCAACACCCGCCGCCCCGGCGTCGCGTCCGCCGAAATACGTCTGCGCCACCTCAAAGCGACCGCCCTCCTCGACGGTGACTGCGCCACCGACGGACGACTCGCCGACCACGACATCCCCGTTCTTCGCCGCATACCGATACCAGTTGAACGTCGTGTTCGTCACGACCAGTTCGCCGCGTCCCTGCCGCCCCACGTACAGGTCTTTGGGGTAGATGTATTTCACCGCACCGCCGTCGCAGCAGACGAGCCGCCCCGAACTGCCGGCGTCCTTCCCCACCTGAATCTCGCTGTTGTATTTAATCAGACCCTGGTTCGTGACGACACCTGAACCGGAGTAGCCCACGACAAGAGTGCCAGAATAGATCGCCCCCGCGTCGATTTGCACGATACCGTGCTCGTTCGCGCCTTGCCCGACCATCAGACCATACCAGGCACTGGCAACCGCAGCCCCCTTCTTGAAGTGCAGGAGCAGGGGATCGCCCGTCACGGGCGTACGCAGTTGGAACTGCCAGATGTACGGAACGCTGTTCGTGA
>CAVFWY010000124.1:0-5568 GCA_963626175.1 Gemmiger sp. | reverse complement strand
GGAACCTCAAGTGCACGAAACTCGTCGGCGAGCTCGTCCTCACCAACGTCGCGACGCTCGCGGCGAATGCGTTCCAGGGCGCCGCACTGACGGGCGTTTCGCTCGCCGGGTCGCTCAGCGCCCTGCCGGCGCAGGTCTTCGAGGGGAGCGCGATCACGAACGTCGTCCTTGACCTGCCGAAGCTCGCCACGGTCGCGGAGAGCGCGTTCAACGGCCAGACGAAGATCCGCCGCGTGGAACTGGTGACGCGGCTCGCGCAAATGGATCAGCTCCCGAACATCGTCGCGTACGCCGACAACGCCTCCATCCACGACCTGGTCGTCTACGTCTCGACGAACCAGTGGAAGGCGAGCGCGATTCAGACGTATTCGGACGAAGACCCGACCGGCTTCTTCGCCGAACTGACGGCAGAGGAGAAGGCTTCCGCCCCCGAAGGCGCGTTCGGCGTCCTCGTCGTCAACGATGTGCGCAAGGGCGTCTTCGTCCACAAGGCCTCCTACAGCGACGCCGCCTATCCCGCAGGGGAGGGCGACGGCGACTACGCCGGCGACGCGCAGGAGATCGTGCGCGACGGACTGACCGTCCGGCCGGAGATGCGCTCCTCCAGCACGGACAGGATGCGCATCCTGAACAACGCGAAGATCGCCTACGTCAACATGTCGCAGGTCTCCGAGGACGACTACGAGGCGATGGCGGAGCGCGCGTTCTCGCTGATGGAGCACGCGGCGGACTCGAAGAAGGGCGGCGACAAGCGTCCGCTCATGGGCTGGTCGAGCTGGAACGTGTTCCGCGTCAACATCGACGAGGAGAAGATCCTGTCGATTGCCGAGGCGATGGCGACGAACGGACTCAAGGACGCGGGCTACTCGTTCGTCAACATCGACGACGGCGGGCTGAACGGACGCGACGCGAACGGGAATCTGCGCCCCAACCTGGTGCGCTTCCCGAACGGCCTGAGGTACGTCGTCGACCGCATCCACGAGCTGGGCTTCAAGGCCGGCACCTACTCCGACGCCGGCTCCGACACGTGCGGCAGCTACTACGACGGCGACACGACCGGGAAAGGCACGGGCTTCTACGGCCACGAGATCGAGGACGCGCGCTTCTTCTTCGAGGAGAACGACTTCGACTTCATCAAGATCGACTACTGCGGCGCGGAGCCGAAGGCGCTCAACCTCGACGAGCAGGAGCGCTACACGGCGATCCGCCGCGCCATCGACATGGTGAAGCCCGGCGTGCGCATGAACATCTGCCGCTGGACGTTCCCCGGCGCGTGGGCGGCGGGCGTCGCCGAGTCCTGGCGCACCACGGCGGACATCGGTCCGTATTGGGGGGTCGTGTGGTCGATCATCTCCGAGAACATCCCCCTCACCCAGTTCTCGCGCCTCGGCCACTACAACGACATGGACATGCTCGAGGTCGGCCACATCGCCGGCAAGGAGGCCGAAGGCGGCCTGACGCGCGAGGAGGAGCGGACGCACTTCGGAATGTGGTGCTTCATGTCCTCGCCGCTTCTGCTCGGCTTCGACCTGCGCGAGATGGACGGCACGACCAAGGCGCTCATCACCAACCCGTTCCTGATCGGGATGAACCAGAACGACCTTGGCGCGCCCGTCTACCCCGTCGAGCGCGTGGGCAGCGTCGTCTCGTTCGTCAAGGACTGCGAGACGCTCGGCGGCACGTCGCGCTACCTCGCGATCTTCAACCCCGACGGCAACCAGCAGTGGTTCACGGTGAACTTCACCGCGCTCGACCTCGGCGGCAAGATCAAGATCTTCGACCTCATGGAGCGCGCCGACGTCGGCGAGGCCAGCAAGTCGAAGCTGTTCGTCATCCCCGCCCACGGGGCGAAGTTCTACCGCCTCGACGCCGAGACCCGCCTCGACGCCGACGCCTGGCAGTGAGTCGGGACGGACGGAAATCGCAATTTAAAGAAAGGATCAGTATCATGAAGACAAGAATCATAGCGGCGGCGCTCGCGGTGGCGACCGCGTTCGCGGCGGCGACCGCCTCCGCCACGACCTGGACGTATTCCTCGTCCGCGAAGACGATCACCGACGGACAGTGGACGCTCAAGGTGACGGCGTTCGACAAGACGGGCGGGTCCATCGCGTTCAGCGGCGCGGCGGTCAGCGGAGGGTCATCGGACGGCGTCCTCGACCTGCGCTCCCCGCTCGTCGTCACGGACGATGACGGCGCCAAGACGACGGTCAAGACGGTCTGGCTCGGCGGTTGCGCACTCGCCAACACGACCACGATAACCGCGCTCTACTGCGACATCGTCGGCTCGCTGGGAGTCGACTGCTTCTCGGGGAATACGAAGATGACGACGATCGAGGTCGGCGGCTCCGCCGAGTTCATCCCCTGTCCGCTCATGAGGAACTGCAACGCGCTGGTGACGGCGAATTTCGACTTCCCGAACGTGCGCACGGTCGGCGGCAGCAACAACCAGATCTTCGGCTGGACCGAGGGGAACGCCTCGAAGATGAAGTCGGTCGACGTCGCGACGATCGCCGTCCCCTGCGTCACGAAGGTCGGGAAGAACGCGCTCACCTCGCGCAAGCTCTACGGCGACCTCGTGCTCACCAACATCACGACGCTCGGCGGCAGCGCCTTCCAGAACGCCGCGCTGACGAGCGTCTCCCTCTCGGGTTCGCTCGACAACCTGCCGGGGAACGTCTTCCAGGGCACCGAGATGACCAGCGTCGTCCTCGACCTGCCGCAGCTCGGGACGGTCAGCTCGACGGCGTTCTCGGGGCAGACGAAGATTCGCCGCCTCGAGCTGAAGAGCCGTCCGCTCTACATGGGGCAGATCACGAACATCGTCGCCGCCGCGAACAACACCTCCTTCAGCGACCTCGTCATCTACATCTCGACGAACCAGTGGAAGGCGAGCGCGGCGGAGACCTACGCCGCGACGAACACGACGGGCTTCTTTAGCGCGCTTACGGACGCGGAGAAGTCGTCCGCCCCGGCGGGCGCGTTCGGCGTCATCGTCGTCAAGGGGACGCGCAAGGGCGTCTTCGTCCACAAGGCGAGCGGCGGGACCGTCGCCGCGATTGCCAAGGGCGGCTGCGTCGTCCAGCCCGAATACAACTCCGCCACCACCGCCCGGATGCGCATCTCGAACGACGCGAAGACCGCGTTCGTCAACATGTCGCGCGTGTCGGAGGCCGAGTACTCCGAGATGGCGGATCGCGCGTTCATGCTGATGGAGAAGGCTGCCGACGCGGGGAAGGGCGGCGACAAGCGTCCGCTCATGGGCTGGTCGAGCTGGAACACCTTCGCCATCGACATCTCCGAGGAGAAGATCGTGTCGATCGCCGAGCTGATCGCGACGAACGGGCTCAAGGCGGCGGGATATACCTTCATCAATATCGACGACGGGGCGTACAACGGACGCGACTCGAACGGGAAGCTGCGCGCCAACGAGACGCGCTTCCCGAACGGCCTGAAGAAGGTCGTTGACCGCATCCACGAGCTGGGTCTCAAGGCCGGCACCTACTCCGACGCCGGCTCCGACACGTGCGCCAGCTTGTACCTCTATTCCGACAAGGGCGGGATTGGCACGGGCTTCTACGGATACGACGACCTGAACGCGCAGGTCATGTTCGGCGAGATGGACTTCGACTTCGTCAAGGTCGACTGGTGCGGCGGGCAGAAGCTCAACCTCAACGAGCAGGAGCGCTACACGGCAATCCGCCGCGCCATCGACAAGGTGAAGCCCGGCGTGCGCATGAACATCTGCCGCTGGAGGATCCCCGGACGGTGGGCGGCGCTCGTCGCGGAGTCCTGGCGCACCACGGACGACATCACGCCGTCCTGGTCGAGCGTGAACGACATTGTCGGCCGGAACCTCCAGTTCACCCAGTATCCGAGCCTCGGCCACTACAACGACATGGACATGCTCGAGGTCGGCCACATCTCGGCGACCAGCGGCAACAGCGGCCTGACGCGTGAGGAAGAGAGGACGCACTTCGGGATGTGGTGCTTCATGTCCTCGCCGCTCGTCCTCGGCTTCGACATTCGCGAGATGGACGACACAACCAGGGAGCTCATCACCAACCCGTTCCTGATCGGGATGAACCAGAACGACCTCGGCGCAACCGTCGGGCAGGTCCATCGCGTCAACAGCAGTATCACGCTCGTCAAGGACTGCGACACGGCGGGCGGCACGGCACGCTATCTCGCGCTCTACAACGGAAACGGGTCCCAGTCGACGTTCGAGGTGAACTTCCCCAAACTCGACCTCGGCGGCAAGGTCAGGTTCTTCGACCTCGGGGAACGCACCGACATCGGCGAATACAAGCTGGCGACGAAGATCACCGTCCCCGCCCACGGGGCGAAGTTCTACCGCCTCGACGCCGAATTCCGCCCCAGCGCCTCCAACGGCTCCAACAGCGGCGATTCCGGCTCGGGCGGGTCTGATTCCGGCGGCTCGAGCGACAGCGGTTCGGGCGGGTCCGATTCCGGCGGCTCGAGCGACAGCGGCTCGGGCGGGTCTGATACGCCGGACACCACCACCTCGTCCTGGACTTACTCCGCGACGGCCGGCACGCTCACGGACGGACAGTGGACGCTCAAGGTCTCCTCGTTCGACTCGTCGACCGGCGCGCTCGCGATCTCCGGGGTCGGCAGCTATGCGTCGACTTCCGACACCGCCAAGGCGGGTGTCCTCAACCTGAACAGCCCGCTCGTCGTCAACGCGGACGGCGTCCAGACGACGGTCAAGTCCGTCACGCTCGGCGCGTCGGCGTTCGCGAGCAACGCCAACCTCGTCAAGTTCTATTGCGACATCGTGAGTTCGCTCGGACTGAAGTGCTTCGAAGGCGCGTCGAAGATGACAACGCTCGAGATCGGCGGCTCCGCCACCGCGTTCCCGTGTCCGCTTCTCAAGAACTGCACGTCGCTGGTGACGGCGAAGTTCGACTTCCCGGGGCTGCGCACGGTCGGCAGCACGGGCTCTGACGCCGGCAGTCTCTTCTCCGCCACCGAATCGAGCGCCGCGAACCTGAAGGACATCGAGGTCTCGACGATCGCGGGTCCCGGCGTCACGAGCGTCGGCACGTGGGCGCTCAAGTGCGCGAAGGTCGTCGGCGAGTTGGTGCTCACCAACGTCTCGACCCTTGCGGAGAGCGCGTTCGAGGGCGCCGGGCTGACGGGCGTCTTGCTCGCCGGGTCGCTCAGTTCCCTGCCGTCGCGGAGCTTTGAGGGCGGCGCGATCACGAACGTCGTCCTCGACCTGCCGAACCTCGCCACGGTCGCGGCGACCGCGTTCAACGGCCAGACGAAGATCCGTCGCGTCGAGCTGGTGACGCGGCTCGCCAGCATGAATCAGCTCGCGAACATCGTCGCCGCCGCGAACAACACCTCCTTCAGCGACCTCGTCGTCTACGTCTCGACGAACCAGTGGAAGGCGAGCGCGTCGCAGACGTATTCCTCGTCCAACACGGGCGGCTTCTTCAGGGCGCTCACGGACGCGGAGAGGAAGACGGCCCCGACGGGCGCGTTCGGCGTCCTCGTCGTCAGCGGGACGGACAAGGCACTCTTCGTCCACAAGGCGTCCGC
>CAVFWY010000123.1:0-5587 GCA_963626175.1 Gemmiger sp. | reverse complement strand
CTTTATTCACGCGGGTGCGGCGCACTTCCGCACTCAAAAAATGGGTAAACTCCAGCTAGCCGAGGAATCCGGCGGCGGCGAGTTTCGCTTCGGTCAGCCCTTCCGCCGCCGACCGCTTCGCCACATACTTGCCGATGACGTCGCCCTCGAGATTCACGCGGTCACCGGGCTTTTTCGCGCCCAGCGTCGTTTCCGCCGCCGTTGTCGGAATCAAGTCCACGCCCAGCCAGTCGTCGCCAATCGCCGAAATCGTCAGCGACACGCCGTCCACCGCAATCGAGCCTTTCAGAACCGACTGCGCCGCGAGGACGCGCCCGCACCGGATGCGCAACTGAAAGTCGCGACCTCTGGGAATCCGTTCGAGAATCGTGCCACGCCCGTCCACGTGCCCCTGCACGATATGGCCGCCCATCGGTTCGCCCGCGCGAAGGGCGCGTTCAAGGTTGACCTTCGCTCCCGGCAGAATCTCGCCAAGCCCCGTGCGCGACTCCGTCTCTCGCAGGACGTCCGCCGTGAACCGGGAGAGGTCGCAGTGCGCGACCGTCAGGCAGACGCCGTTCACGGCGACGGATTCGCCCGCCTCCAGCGGACGCGGCCACGGCTCGAAGCCCACCTCGATGACAAGCCCCGCGCCGCGACTCACGCGGCGAACCGTGCCGACTTTTTGTATCAATCCCGTGAACATACGCTTCTCCCGATGAAATCAACGCCGCCGTTCGCCCCGACGCATTCGACGCGGTCGAAGTGCGCGGCGTTCTCCAGCGGCCTTTCGCCGATGACAAGCGGAGAAAGCACCGTAATCCACTCGTCCACCAGCCCTTCCGCCGCGAGCGATCGTGCGAGATTCAGCCCGCCTTCGCAGAAAACGTGCAGAAATCCCCGTGCGCCGAGGTCGGCCATCACGTCCGAGAGCGAACGGAACTTCCCGCGTCCCACGCGATAGACGAGCGTGCGATCTTTCGCCGCGTCCGTGAAAATCTGCGCCGTCTTCGGCAGCCGCCCCGTCCGCGTGACGACGACACGGAAGAGGTCGTCGTTTCGCCGCGCATGGCAGAGGAGGCTCGGGTCGTCGCGGCGAACCGTCTCGGCCCCGACAAGCATGCAATCGACGCGCCCCCGCCACGCACCCGTCCAGGCACGTGATTCGGGAGAGGAAATCCACCGCGCCCGCCCCGCGTTGTCGCAAATCTTGCCGTCAAGGGACATGGCGATCTTGACCGTCACGAACGGCAGACCCGTGCTGACGTGCTTCGCGAACGGGGCGATCAGCCGCTGCGCCCGCCCGATGACGTCCGCCGCCGTCCTGGCATGGTCAGTCTGCCAGCAGGACGTCGCGATTCCCGCCCGACGCAAGACACGCGCCGCCTTGCCGCGATTCTTCGGGTTCGGATCGGGAATCGCCCATTCGACGCGCTTCACGCCCGCCGCGATGAGCGCCGCCGTGCACGCCCCCACGCGCCCGGGCTTCGAGCAGGGCTCGAGCGTCACGAAAACCGTCGCCCCCGCCGGCGATTCGCGGCAGTCCTTGAGTGCGGACGCCTCGGCGTGGTCGCCGCCGCATCTGCGGTGATGCCCCTTGCCGATGACCTTCCCGTCCTTCACGACGACCGCGCCGACGGGCGGATTCGGGCGCGTATGTCCGCATCCCTTCTCCGCTTCGCGAAGGGCGAGCCCCATCAGGCGAATGTCCGACGCCGACAGCACTTACGCCTCCGGTTCGCTCGCCTTTGCCGCGTCCAGCGACTTCGCATACTTGTCGAGAACGCCATTGACGATTTTCCGCGCGACAGGGGCGGAAAACCAGTTCACGATGTCGATCGCCTCGTTGATGACGACGGCGTGCGGCACGTCCGTGTTCATCATTTCCCAGACCCCCATGCGCAAGACCGCCCGCTCGACCGTCCCGAGGCGGTAGAGATCCCAGTTGTTGAGAAGCGGCACGAGGACATCGTCAATCGTGTCAAGGTTGTGCAAAACGCCGGCGACACGCTCTTCGGCAAAGACCTTGTATCTGTTCGGGATCTTCGCGATCAGCCCTTCCGCCGGGTCAATCGACGTGACCTGCGTCCAGAAGGACTCCATGAAGGCCGTCAAATCATTCGAAATCTTGCCATCCCCCGAGGTCGGAGGGTTCAAGTCTGCCGAAGTCAACATCTGAATCGCCCATTCGCGGGCCTGTCTGCGTGTCACCGTCATTTCAAAGATCCTTGATTTTTCAGTGGCGCACATTATACCATATTTTGAACCGCCGAAACCGAGCAGGAGTCGTTTGGGGCGCGTCCGTCTGCGTCAAGCCGCGACCTCCGCCTTGTATGCCGGCCGTCGCCGAAGTCCTGCAGATTCTGGCGCGAAAGGTTGTTCAGGACCTTGTTCGTCACGCGCGACGCTCAATACAGAAAGCCGAAAAGCCAGAGCGGAATCTTGTTGCCGCGCCCGATCTCCACGTCGTCGTTGACGACATAGCTGTTCGGGACGTCCTTGATCTGGTCGAAGCCCTTCCCCTTGCCGCCGACCTCAAAGAGGTGTTCTCCGTCCACGACGAAATCGCCCTGTTGCGGCGTCACGACGACGTGGGCGGCGGCTTTCAGCTGATTCACGAAAAACGTCTCGCGCACCGCGCCGACATCCGGATGCGGAACCAACGCATTCATGAGGTTCGGGTCGCCCAGGAAAACCTTCTCGACCGTTCCCAGTCTCTTCAGTTTTGGCTCGGCCGTTCCCGAACGGACTGTCTGAATCAATTCGGCTGCTTCCAGCATGCCAAACATCTTTATGCCGGCGTTTCGGTCTGTCTCCAGTTCTCGGTAGAGGCCTGTCATGTTCGGAGTCTGCGGACAACTTCCGGCGAGGATCATCAACATCTTCTTCGCCTTTCGAATCGTCGCCTGCGTAATGTCAATGACAGACGGAACGTCCGCCTCCAGGACATTGCTCACGACCTCGGAAAGCCTCTGCCCGAACTGACTGGACACCGAGCGATACAAGGGATAATATCCTTCTGCCAAATAGCGCCTGAAGAGCGGCAAGACCTTTATCTTGCCCGTGATCACCCCCGCAAGGGCGCGATGCGATTTCAAGATGCCCTCCAGGACCACTGGCGCGAAATCGAGAGCGCCCTCAAGTTTCAGGAACTCGCGGAATGACAGTCCTTTCAAGTCGTAAACCGCCTGTCGCCTCGACAGATCGGACTTCAGGGACGTGAGCTTCAGAATTGAGGAGCCGCTGTAGACGACGTTCAGCCTTGGATAGAAATCGCAAATCGTCTTGATGAGGGCCTGCCAGTTTTCGGCATGGTGGACTTCGTCCAGGAAGACATGGGAATATCCGTTCGCATAAAGGCAGTCAATGACGGGAAGGATGTCATGCGAGGAGAACCACAGGTGATCCAAGGCAAGATAGACCGCCTTTTCAGGGTGTGCGCCAAAAGTCTCCTTGATGTGCTGGAGAATGAGCGTGGTCTTGCCTGTTCCTCTGGGTCCTTTGAGACAGATCAGCCGGTCTTTCCAGTCGATTTTGTTCGCAAGAGAACGCCGAAAGCCAAGATCGATCTCTGTGACCAACCGTTCTGACGCATCCAGCAACGGCTCGATTTCGGTTATGCTCATGTCTTGCCTCTCTTTTATGATTAGTGTTTCAAAACACTTACTTGCCTTGACAATCAATGTTTCAAAACATTGATATTATAGCATATCCGCGTCCTGCGCACAACGGCGCTAAAATCCCACTTTTATAATTCGATGTCTTATCGTGATGTCTGTGTGATAGTCTGTGGTAGTCCACAGCCGCACCAGTCATTCCGTTGGTTGCGGATTGTTACAATAGGAGGTCGTTGTGCGCAAAATCTGCTTTCACATACGGACGGAATGGCGCAAAATCTGCACATCGACCATAATCGGCGGTTTTTTGTTATAATATACGCACTTTCAAGAAAGGCATCTTATGCTGCGCAGATTACGCTCCCGCACTACATGGCGATGTTCGTCTGAACGGAGCGTGGCATGCCACCTTAATCAAGGCGGCGCACGAATCCCATTCTCACCTCGGCCGCAACACCCGCCGACACGGAATCTCACTTTTAATTAAAACCGAGATTTGGCGTTTGGGGTGGGGCAACGAAACCGAGGCACATCCGTGAGATATATGGTATAATTCCGCCATGAAGAACGTTGATGAGTTGAATCGTCGGTATGGTGCGCCCGGACGCATCGTCTTTCACGAAGGCCTTGCGGGCTATCCCGAGGTCGTGCTGTCGAACAAGTACGGCATTGCGGAAATTGCGCTTCTGGGCGGCAATGTGCTTTCCTATCGTCCGACGGGGCATTCGCCCGTCTTGTTCCGTCCGGCGAAGCGTGACTACAATCGCGGCGAAACGATTCACGGGGGAATCCCCGTCTGCTGGCCGCAGTTCGGGCGGCTTGCGATTCCGGGAATGTCCGTCCACGGCTTTGCACGGGTTTGCGTTTTTGAGGTGCGCGGCAGCGTGTATTCCGAGGATATGACGGAAATCACCCTTGGGCTGAAGGCGAATGAGGAAACGCGGCAACTCTGGCCGCACGATTTCGACCTTGAACTGAAGATTTCCGTCTCGATGAAGCTGAACCTGAAGATGACGACGAAGAACACGGGCGGGGATTCCTTCGCGTTTTCGGCGGGTTTTCATCCATATCTGCTTGTTCGCGACAGAAATGCGGCGGAAATCCGCGGTTTGGAGGGGTGTGCGGTCGTTGATGCCCGTGTGGATGAACACTCCCTTCAGGAGGGTGCATTCGCGTTGAATCGGTCGGTTGACCACGTTTTCACGCTAAAACCCGAGTTGAAGCACGAGTTTGCGCTTCTCGACCCCGGATTGCATCGGGCGATTGCCGTCGTTTCGAGCGGAAGCAACAATGCCGTCGTGTGGAATCCGGGGGAAGGACACTCTCCGGCGGATTGCGCGGCGGACGACTGGCGGAAATTCGTCTGCTTCGAGCCCGTGACGGACTGGCCGAACGCGGCAAAGACGCTTGCGCCGGGCGAGAGCCACGCCCTGACCGTCGCCATCCAGTCCACCGCCCAGACCTGAAGATCTGCTACGGATTGAGAGTTGATGCGCATCTCCAGGGGTGGTTGATGCGCATCAAAGGGTGGTGTTGATGCGCATCAAGAGGGGGTGTTGATGCGCATCAAAGGTGGGTGGAGATGCGCATCAAACCTTCGGACGACGCGCAAGGCGGGGCGACGGGAGCGTTATCACCACGGATTTCACGGATTTTGACGGATTAGGGGGAGGGGAGGGGGGATAGCCGTGGTGATCGGGAGAATCGGGAGAGGAAGGGCGTCGGCGGGAGGGATGCAATTCATTGCGTCCGATGGCCGTTATCGTGGCTCAATACACAGATAACGGTGACAAATTGCAGTACTCTAAGTGCTCGCAGTCTTTTAAATCAGATATGTGCGGCACTCCCTTTTAAGGCTCGATGGGAGGTCGTTGGACTACCGTGGAAAGGTGTGTCCGTGCTAAGGTTTTACGGTTGTGAAGATAATTCTCGCGTATGGCTCGTGAAGAGAATCGGACGAATGATGTCTGTCGGGCGAAGGGTGTGATAGC
>CAVFWY010000122.1:0-5623 GCA_963626175.1 Gemmiger sp. | reverse complement strand
TGACATCAATGCCCTGCAGAGCATTGTTGTCGCAATCACCATGATGATACGTTTCATAGTTTGCTTCTCCGCAGACCACGAAACTATTCAAATCGGGCTGTTGAGGGAAAGGGGACCGGTCGAGTGGACGTGGGCGATGGCGAGGCCGAGCGCATCCGCCGCGTCGTTCTGCGGCAGTTCGGGGAGATTGAGCAGAACGCGAACCATCCGCTGGATCTGTTCCTTTTCGGCAAGCCCGTTGCCGCAAACCGCCTTCTTCATGCGACGCGGTTCGTATTCGTAAATCGGCACTCCAGCCGCCACGGCGGCGGTAATCACCGCCCCCCGCGCCTCGCCCAGAACCAGCATCGTCCCCGCGTTCTTCCCGTAAATCACGCTTTCAATCGCCATCACGTCGGGATGATGTGCCGCGATAAGTGCCGCGATTTTGTCGTGAATGTTCCTTAAACATTCGGAAAGCGGCACTTTCGCCGCGTTCGGGATATTTCCCCAATCAAGTGCCCTCAGGCGCGAGCCCTCTGCGCAAAGAACGCCGAAGCCCGTGGAACGGAGGGATGTATCGATGCCGAGGATGACCATACCGAAGCAAAGGCCGCCCTACGCCTCGAAGAAGGTCTGCGGATTCTCCGCGAGACGGTTGAACGCTTCCGGCAGAAGGTTCGCGCCCTTCAACTCCGAAAGCGGACACCACGCGAACTCAATCCAGTCCTCCTTCGCCGAAACCGCCGCGTTCGGCAGCGTCATTTCGTAGACAAGGTTGATTTCCGCGTGGGGCTTGCCGTGCTGAAGAAAGGAGTTCTCGACGACACCGAGAAAGCGACCTGTTTCTGCGGCAAGCCCGGTCTCCTCCTTCATCTCCCGCACGAGCGCGGCGCGTCCCGTCTCGCCGAACTCGATGTGTCCGCCCGGCAGATAAGTCGAACCGCCGCCCTTCGCACGACAGAGCAGAAGCCGCCCATCGCGCACGCAAACGCCGCGCGCGATGGTCTCGATTCCGCTCAATTCGTATTCGGGAAGGTCGCTCACAGGTATTTACGGACGATGCCCTCGTAGTCCTCCGCCTGCTCTTCCATCGACTCGACCATGCGGAACTGTGCGCGGCAGCGCACGAGATTGTGGTCTTCGTAGGCGGTACGGAAGTAGGTGTCGCCCGCGAGATAGTCCGTCAGGAAGCGAATGCCGATCGTCAGCGTAATCAGTCGCCCGGCGAACGCGAGATTCGCCTTCTCCGCATCCGTCAGGAACTTCGCCTGTGCGAGATAGCCCCTGACAAGTGCCTCGAAGTAGTCCCGCTTCGAATAGACCTTCGAGAGATCTTGCTCATCCTCGGCGGCGGCGGCGGACGACGTGCGCACCATGTCGCCAAAGTCGTAGAGTGCCGAACCCGGCATCGTCGTATCAAGGTCGATGACGACAGCCGTGCCGTCGGGCGCGAGCATGACGTTGTTGATCTTCGTGTCGTTGTGGGTGATGCGTTCGGGAATCTCGCCCTTCGCCATCATCGTGACAATCTTCGCGGCTTCCTCACGGCGATGGTCGACGAACGCGAGTTCGGCGGCGACCTTCGCCCGCCGTCCCTTCACGTCCGCCGCAGCCGCCGCGTCCAGAAGGCGCAGACGGTCAACCGTGTCGTGGAACTTCGGAATGATGTCACCGAGACGCGGCGGCGGCAGGTCGGCAAGGTCGTTCTGAAACTTCGCGAACGCACCCGCGACGAGTTCCGCCTGCGCGGGGTTCGTCACGAGGTCGACCGACGTGTAGCCCTCAAGAAACGCATAGACGCGCCAGGGGTTTTCATACCCCTTCACTTCAAGGGACTTCACACCCTTCTTCCGAAGGTGTTCCGTGACGCGGAGGATGTTCGCCTTCAGCATCTCGGTCGGGAAGATGTCGGTGTTGACGCGCTGAAGGATGTAGCGCACACCCGACTTCGTCTCGACCTTGAACGTGTCGTTGATGTGCCCGGAGCCATAACGGCTCACGTCGGTCGGATCGGTCACGCCCATGGACGCGAGTGCCGCGTTCAGCTCCTCTTTCGTGTAAGTGCGATTGCTCATGGCGACGGTGGATTAGAAGGCCCTCTTCGCCGCCTTGATGACGGGGATTTGCGCCGCCGCGACGGACTGCCCGAGCCGCCGCGCATTCTCGTCCGGCATGAAGATGTCGATCTTCTCATACCATTCGGGATAGACGTCGTGAAGGACGGTCTTCGCCGATTCGATGATGACGTCCCCGCCGAGACCGGAAACGACGCGGCCGAGAACCATCATGTTCGAATAGTCGTAGAACTCGTTATACCACGGAATCGCGTGCGCGAGGAAGCGGCCGATCTCCATGAACACGCGAAGCGCGCGCACGTCGCCCTTCTCCATCGCCGCCTGAACCACCTTCAGACGGTCGGGGAGCGTCATCGCCTTCGGGAACTTGAAGCCGTTCTTCTCCGCGAGCCAGTTGACGGCCTGCTGAGAGAACGCCATCGCCCCGACGCCCGAGTCGCCCGACCACTCGTCACGCGGCGCATGCGGATTGAAGTCCACCGGCGCGAACGCGAGTTCGGAGATGCGCCCCGTCATCGCCCCGCGCGGGTTCACGTAGCCGACGGCCTCCGACGAGCCCATCGCCACGCCGAGAATGCCCTTCTTCTTCATCGTGATCATCCCGGCGAGCGCCGTCACGTCGCCGTCGTTGTAGATCGAGAACGGAACGCCCCAGTCCTTCTCGATGCGGAAGAACATGTTCTGCGCGTCGGCGAACTTCGAGGGGTTCTGCTCCTTGACGGCGCGGAAGAGCGAGGCGATGCCCATCTTCTGCCCGACGAGCGTGCCGGCCGTCGAACCGCCGATCGCGTCCACGCGCGGCAGGGCGGCGGCGGCTTCGCGCAGACCCGCCGTCAGCTTCGAGTAGTGGTATTCGGGGTCGGGCGCGTTTCGCGGATCCCACGGGAATTCCTTCGAGAAGACGACTTCGCCATCCTTGAGTGCGGAAATCTTGAAGTCCGACGCACCGAGGTCAAACCCGATCCGACAGCCGTCCGCGACGGTCTTCACGAACTGGATCTTCTCCGCCGTCGAGGGCATTTCGTTCGGCTCGACGAGAACAACCTCGACGGGGCGACCGTAAATGGACGAGAAGAAGTCGTAGTCGAACTTGCGCACGCCCGTCTTCGAGTAGGCGCGAACCATCGGCCGGACGAGCGAGTCGGGTCCCGACAGGTAGAGCCGCCAGCCGCCAGCCGCCCAGACGATGAACTTCACGATGCGGTCGACCAGGCGGGCGGCCTGACGCGTCCCGCGCGGACTCATCTGACGCGGCACGGGCAGGTCGTAGCGATAGACCTTGCCCTCCTCGCGTTCCCACGCGATCGATACGACGCTGTATTTGCCGGAAATGCCCGCATAAACCTCATCCATCACCTTTCTCGGGGCGATGAATTCAGGATACGTCTCTTCTTGACACAGACTGCACGAACATTTTTTTGCCATTCTCGTATGTCCTTTCCTATTATGAATCGTGACGGCGGATAGTATATCAAAAGGAATCAAATGCCGCAAGAAGCGCGGGTGTAACGTCCGTCAGGGAATTGACGCGCTCGCGCAGGAAGTTCTCCTTCGGCCCGCAGGCGATGAACGGCACGGGGTTGCGCGTGTGCCCCCGGTCAAGGGCCGATTCGACGTTGCCGTGGTCGGACGTCATGACGAGCGTCACACCCGCCGCACCCAGCAGCCGCACGAGTTCCGCGAGAAAGGCGTCATACGTGCGCAGCACGTCGCAGGCCCGGTCGTAGTCCATCGAATGTCCCGCCACGTCCGTCTGGAAGAACTCGTAGAGGGTGAAGTCGTTTTCGTGGGCGATCGAGGCGAGATGTTCGGCGGCCTGCGCGGGTTCGACAATCGGAATGTCGGGATAGCGCTCCTGAATCGTCTCCCGCGTCAGATCCTGCATCAGCGCACGGTTCGCACAGAGGTCATCCACGGTGGAAATGACGTTCGGCGTCGTCAGCGCCATCACCGTCGTCACCGACTTGAAGCGCCGCGCCGCCAGTTCGTCCGCCGAATCAATCAGATAGGCGTCGGCGAAACGCACCTTCTTGCCGCGCTTCTCCAACTGGAGGAAAAGGTTGTTCTCCCCGATGATCTTGCGCAGTTCGGGCCCGGGAAAGCCCTCGCAGTGACGGTGCATCGCCGCGCTGCAGTTCACCCCCGTGAACATCGTCGCCTGCCCGGTTGCGGACTGCGGCAGCCCCTCCACGCCCAGACACGCGTCAATCGGCTTTGCGTGCAGCCTTATCAGGCGGCACAGGGTTGGACAAACCTCGGGATTCACCGGGTTATCCGTTGCCGAATCCCGCATCCCAACGCCATCAATGAATAGAAATACGACTTTCACGACAATTATCCAATAGCTGATTCGAACGAATGAAAAGGTCCACTTTGTCTTTCAGGTCGACAATGTCTGCGTCATGCTTGGCAAGGTAACGAAAGGCTTGTTCTTGTTTCTTCATACCCTTATCAATCAGAAGTTTCCAGAGTTTTTTATACAAGACGACCATTGAACATTTTTGCTCCTTACGAAAATCACTGCGTATCCTACCAAAATTCATATCTCGGCACAATTGCGTCATATCAGCATCTTTTCCCAAACCCTCGGTTTTAATTAAAAGTGAGAATCCGCCTTTCGTCAAATCTCCGCCAGAACCTTGGCGATTTCCTTCGGGTCGCGGGTCGTGTAGGTCGTGACGCGCCGCCCAAGGCTGTTGATCGACGAACCAAGATTGTGCAACTCGGCATCGTCGATGATTAGAAAGCGGTCGTGAAACTTGTCCGAGAAGTCAACCGTGAGATTCTTGTACTGACGATTGAACTTCGTGATTTCAGTCTTGGTCGGCTTGCCGCGATTCTTGCAGACGAGGCGCACCGTCACGCCAGGCTTCTTTTTCGCCAGCACTTCCAGCGTGACGGCGTCCGAATACGGATCAATCAGCACGATGGACGTCCGCGCCGCCTCGACAAGCTGCGTCACGTATCGCATCGCGTCGAATTCGCTCTCGGACGGAAACAATCCGTCCGGCAGCAGGTTGCCGCGTCCCAATGCGTCGAATACGGTGTCGATTCGCCTGTCCGTTTCCAGTTGCTTGATTTCAATCGCGCCGATTCGCTGCAGCACACCCGCGCTCGACATCATGAAGCTGCGCATCGCGACGAAGGCATCCATGATGTCAATACTCGTCCGAACCGCGACCTCACTCTTGAGGACTGTCGCCAACATGGCAACGCCCTGCTCGGTGAAGGCATACATGGAAACCGACGAATGCTTCATCGGCGCGAACCGGTCGCAATTTGCGACCAGTTCCTTCATTTCGTCTGCGCTCAGGCGGAACATGAAGCGTTCGGGAAAGCGTTCGGAATTGCGCTTGACCTGCTCGTTCAGGCGCTTTGTCGGCACTTTATACAACTCGGCCAGGTCGCGATCGACCATCACGCTTCTGCCGCGCACCGTCAAGATACGTCGCATGAGGTGATTGCAATTCGCGACCGCCCCGCCCGCTTTAACCGTCGCGACGATCTCATTCTTCTTGTTCTTCATTTTCCAATTCTCGGTTTTAATTAAAAGTGAGAGTCGTCAT
>CAVFWY010000121.1:0-5752 GCA_963626175.1 Gemmiger sp. | reverse complement strand
CGGACGTGGGTTCAGCTTTCTCCGCGAGGGACCCCTTGACATGCGGATGGATCGGACGAGCGGCGTAAGCGCGGCGGATCTGGTCAACGGCGAGAGCGAAAAACGGCTGGCTGAGATCTTCCGCAACTGGGGCGAAGAGCCGCAGGCGCGGCGAATCGCCCGGGCGATAGTGAAGGCACGCGGGCAGGGCGTGCGGTTCCGGACGACGACGGAACTGGCGGACTTCGTCGAACGGCTGGTCGGGCGTCGCGGCGCTCACCACCCTGCGACGCGCGTCTTTCAGGCCCTGCGCATGGAGACGAACGATGAGATGGGCGAACTGCGGCGGGCGCTGGAAGGCGGCTTGGAACTGTTGAAACGCGGCGGAAGATTCGCCGTCATCACCTTCGAGAGCGTCACGGACCGCACGGTAAAGCAGTTCTTTGCCGCACACGCAGGGCGCGAGGTGTCGCTTCAGCAGGGTGGCGTCGAATGGCGCGGCGAACGGCCGAAAGTCCGCGTCGTGACAAGAAAGGCGGTTGTGGCCGCCGAAGAGGAGCTTGAGGCAAATCCGCGGGCGAGGAGTGCGAAACTCCGCGTTGCGGAAAAGGAGTGAACGATGAGAAAGAACCGCAAGAGATCGAAGAAAATGTCCGTGCTGACCTCGCATTCGATGTATGTCGGGGCGGTAATCATGATGCTTTTCGTAATGGTCATTGTCAATCTGCTGGCTTCGTCGAGCTGCGACCAGCTCATGAAGGCGATTGGCGAGAAGGAGCGTCAGATCCTGAAGCTGGAAGACGAGTACATCCGCGAGAGTGCGCGGTGGGAAGGCATGCTGACGGCGAAGAACATCGAGCGGGCGCTTGCCAGCCGAGGCATGGCGATGCACATGCCGCGCGCGGCGCAGATCATCCGCATGGGGGCGGACGGCCAGCCGACGCCCGGACAGTTCTCCGTCGCCCGTGCCGAGCAACGCGCGAAGACGCGCATGACGGCGCAATACACCGGCACCCGCTGATGGAATGGCGTGATGCGCGGCGAATGTGCCAGGTTCTGGATTCCCGTAGCCTTGCTTCTCGCTTTTTCCGCCTATACGAGCCAGAAGCTGGTTCGGGCGCACGTGGATCCGAACGTCGCCTCGCTCAACTATTCGATTAAGATCGAACTCCCCGGGCGGCGCGGCTCAATCTACGACGCATTCGGGAAGTCCTGCCCGCTGGCAAAGTCCGTGCCCGTGTGGGAATACCGCCTCGATCCGCTTTCGCTGACGAACCGCATCGTCCGCCGAAAGGGCGAGCCGCCGCGTCCGCCCGAGGCGATCTGCAAGACGATTGCGACGGCACTCGGAATCGACTACCGGAAGGTTCTCAAGATGGTGCGCGGCGAGAAGCGTCCGGGCTGGCGCGACCAGTACCTCGCGACCTCTTCCGACCCGGACGTCTATCGGACGCTTTCGGACTCGAAACTCGTGGCGGGAGTCAAGATCGAGAACCGGCAGGTTCGCCAGTATCTTCACAGGCGCAGCCTTTCCCACGTCCTTGGCTCGGTGAATGCGCAAGGCGTCGGCTCGGCGGGCATCGAACAGAAGTACGACAAGTTCCTGGCGGGTGTCCCCGGGAAAGTCCTTGGCATGCGCGATGCCCTCGGGCGGGAACTCTACGACAAGCGAATCGTCTCGATCGACCCGATTCCGGGGGCGGACATCTACCTGACGATTGACCACAACATCCAATACGAGGCCGAGACCGCGCTTGCGGACGGGATGCAGGAGTTCGGTGCGGCGGCGGGGTGGTGTCTGGTCATGGATTCCCGCACGGGGGCGGTTCTGGCGCTGGCGTCCTATCCCGACTTCGACCCCATCCGATTCGGCACGGCGTCGGATTCGTCGAAGATCAACCGTGTCTGCAACTTCACCTATGAACCGGGTTCGGTGATGAAGGTGATTACCGCCGCCGCCGGGATTGACGCGGGACTTGTCGGGCCGGACTCGCTTTACACGACGAACCGGGACGATGAACGCTACTACCGACTGCCGGGTGACGGACGGCACGTCTGGGAGCCGCGCATGAGTGTTCGGGACGCAATCGTCCACTCGTCCAACATCGTCATTGGCAAGTTGGGTTCGGACTTGGGACCGAAGCGGCTCTGGGGCTACATGAAGGCGTTCGGGTTCGGGGCGCGCACGGGAATCGAACTGCCGGGCGAAGAAACGGGCATTCTTCCCCATTATGCGAAGTGGGATCGTGTGAAATGGTCGCGTGCGCCAATCGGGCAGGGGGTCGCCGTCACGGCCATCCAGCTTGCTTCCGCCTATCAGGCGATAGCGAACGACGGCTTGCGGATGCGACCTTACATCGTGAAGAAGGTCGTCTCGCCCAACGGGGCGGAACTGGTGCACAACGAGCCGGAGGCGGTCGGTCGCCCGATCACGGCGGCGACGGCGCGAAAGATGCGCGAAGTGATGGAGGGCGTGGCTTCGCCGATGGGCACGGCGCGACGGGCGGCGATTCGCGGCTATTCGGTCGCGGGAAAGACGGGAACGGCGCAAAAGGTCGTCAATCGCCGCTATTCGGACAGCCTGTTCTACGCAACGTTCTGCGGAATGGTCCCGGCTTCCGAACCGCGCATCGTCGTGCTGGTGACGCTTGACTTCGAGGAACGCCGCCGCTTCCATCAGGGCGGCAATTCCGCCGCGCCCATCTTCCGCAGGCTTTCCACGGCGGCCTTGCGCTATCTGATGATTCCGCCCGATCGTCCCGACGAACTCACCGAATTCGGCGACGAAGACGAATTTGACCGCATCATGAGCGAGCGAGCCAAAAAATATGATATAATATCAGACCAATAGACGCGACTGTAGCTCAATTGGATAGAGCGTTGGCCTCCGAAGCCGAAGGTTGCTGGTTCGATCCCAGTCAGTCGCACCATCCGAAATCCCCTAATTTCCTGAAAAAACTGGGTCTTTGCGTGTCGGCGGTGTTGGCCCGGAAAAGAGAAAGAATGGTGTGAACTGGCCGCGAGGTCGGGGAGCGGGGTGGGGTTGCGGCGTGTGACGCGGTGGCGGGCGGCGGGCGAGCCTACAGCGGGCGCGGGAGCGGCTTGGTCGGGTGTCGCCCGATCCGTCGCTACGCATCGTCCGAAGGTTTGATGCGCATCACCACCCACCTCTGATGCGCATCACCACCCACCTCTGATGCGCATCAATCACCCCCTTTGATGCGCATCAACACCCACCTCTGATGCGCATCAACACCCCCTCTTGATGCGCATCAACTACCCCCTTTGATGCGCATCACTGCCCCATGGAGATGCGCATCATTCCATTGTTCGACTCTCGACTGATCAGTTCTCCACGGATTTTCACGGATTCGTGAGGTAGGGAGGGATAGTTGGAGAAACCCGGCACACTTCGCCGAGTTGTGTGCGCCACAATAAAGTCGTTCAGGAACGGGACGGCGCGGAGCGGCAGACGGCGAGGAACGCGGCGCGAAAGCGCTCGGGCGTGAACTGCGCGGCATTGGCGCGGCAGACCGCAGGCGAAAACGTCCTCGCCTCGAACGCCTCGATCGTCTCGACAAGCGACTGCACCGTCTGTTCGCCGAAGAACAGCCCCGTATCCCCGGAGACGACGGTCTCGCGCGCTCCGCCCCGCCCGTAGGCGATGACCGGCGTCCCGGCCGCCTGCGCCTCAAGCGGCACGATGCCGAAGTCCTCGACCCCGGGGAACAGCAGCGCACGCGCCTCGCCGTAGGTGCGCCGCAGCTCCGCGTCACTGACGCGCCCGCGGAACGCGATGAGCGGGCTCCCGCCGGACAGTTTCCGAAGACGCTCGGTCTCCGCGCCCGCACCGACGACGACCAGCCTGCGCCCCAGACGCAGGCACGCGGCAACGGCCAGGTCTGGACGCTTGTAGGCGACGAGCTGCCCGGCCAGAAGGTAGAAGTTCCCCTTCTCGTGCGCACCTTGCGAAAAGAAATCGTAATCGACCATCGGATGGACAACCGCCGCGTCGCGTCCGTAGATTCGCCTGATGCGGTCGGCGACGAACTGCGAGTTGGCGACGAACTGGTCGACCGAGTCGGCGCTCTTCAGGTCTTCCCGACGTAGATAGTCGCGAAAGGCGCGCATCGCGAGCTTCCCGCCGATGCTTGCCGTCCGATAGTAGTCGTCATACAGATCCCAGAGATACCGCATGGGCGTGTGGCAGTAGCAGACATGCCTCGCGCCGCGCGGCTTGCGAATCCCCTTGATCGGACCCGATTCGCTGGAAACGATGAGGTCGTATCCGTCGAGACGGAACGAGCGGCTCGCGCACGGCATCAGCGGAAGATAAGCCTGGCACTTCGTCCGCGCGAACGGGAGACGGCCGATGAACGATTCGGTGACGCGCCGACCGCCGAATCGCCCGCCCATGACTGCGGCGTTGTAGGCGTGCGTGAAGACGTCGCCGTCCGGATACAGGGAGCAGATTTCCCGAAAGACCTTTTCGCCTCCCCGCCAGTTCGTCAGCCAGTAATGAAGCAAGGCCGTCTTCATCCGTCATTTTCCCCGAATAGCCGATATTAACGTATAGCGCATCTCAACTTCTCCTTACGTCGCAGGGAAGCCAATCCGCATTGCCCCGCAAATGAAGTTATTATACCACAAAACGACATGCGACGGCAATTGCCACCGGCGACCCAAGAAACATGGCTTGGATTCTATCGCCCTCCCCCTCCCCCCTTGACGACCATGCCACAAAATGCGATAATATGTGGTGTTGAAACCATAGGAAAAAAAGAAAACTGTGGTTTAGAAACCCTAAACGGCAACCATGAAGCTTCAAAACAATGGACAATCAGTCAATTCAGACAATTTACGAGATTTCAGACAGACTTGTCCGCGAAACGGAAACGGATTTTCACCGCTACCTTGCGTCCGAACTCGACTGGTCGGTTCGCATCCTCGCGCTGAACGGCCCTCGCGGTGTCGGCAAGACGACGATGTTCCTGCAGTTCCTCAAGGAGAATCCCTCCGAGGCGAAGAACGCGCTCTACGTCTCGATGGACAACCTCTGGTTGAATCCGCTTGAACTCTACGGCCTCGTCAAATATCATGTTCAGCATGGGGGAACGCGCATCCTGATTGACGAAATCCACTATCTTCCAGACTGGCAGCGGCTCGTCAAGAACCTCTATGACAGTTTCAAGGATCTGCACATCGCCTACACGGGCTCGTCAATCCTCCGCCTCGCCGACGGGCAGGGCGACCTTTCGCGGCGGCAAGTCGTCTATTCGCTTTCCGGACTGTCGTTCCGCGAATACCTGAAACTCGAAGGAGTCCTCAACGAAGAGCCGCAGACACTCTCGTCGCTTGTAGCGAACCACGTTGCCCTCGCCTCTCGCATCACGGCGAAGATCAAGATCATCCCGGCGTTCGAGCGCTACCTCAAGATCGGCTACTATCCCTTCTTTCGCGAAGACCCCAATCACTTCGGCGCGAAGCTTCTTCAGGTCGTCAACCAGGTGCTGGACGTCGACCTGACGAAGACGGAGGACGTCACGCCCGAGACCGTGCGCAAGGCACGGCGGATGCTGACGATCCTCGCGGCTTCGACGCCGCAGACGCCGAATGTCACCGCGCTCTGCCGCAATCTCGGAATGGACCGCAAGGCGGGGCTGAAGGTGCTCTACGCACTGCGCCGCGCCGGGCTTCTCGGCCTCCTCGCGGAAGACGCGGACGCTCTCAAGCACCTCGGCTCGCCGAGCAAGATCTTCTGCGACAACACGAA
>CAVFWY010000120.1:0-5783 GCA_963626175.1 Gemmiger sp. | reverse complement strand
CGCCCAGCACGGTGAAGATGACGGGCATCATCACCGCCGCACCAAGCCCAATCACATAGGCGAAAACCCTTGACATGCTCGCCGCAACTCCTTCCTTGCCGATCGCCGCGCCCGCATCCGCCCCGCACGGCACGACGCCACGCGGCAGCGACGGCCGCAGATGGACGCCCCAACGACCGACTGGCGAACATTATACACTATTCGCCCCGCCATGAATATTGCAATTCTTGAATTTCCTATTGCAATTCTTAAAAATTGCCTCAGCGGATGCGGATGATGAAGCCGAACGCGGCGATTTCGTAACACCCGACGTCAATCGCGTCGCCGTGAATGCGCGGATTGCCCCGTAGGTCGACGGACGGCACGGCAAGACTGCTCGTCGTTCCCGCGTCATCCAAGATGCCCCCCGCCTTGGGCAGCCATCTCCCGTCGGTCGGGTTCTCGAACATCTCATCAAGCGTCCCCACCTTGCAGGTGCCGTTGAGCCTCGTCTCGCCGTCCGTCACGCAGTTGACGAACTTGGAAGATCCATCCCCAGTCGCGGCCTTGACGGCCGTGCCATCCGGAAGCGAGTTCCCAGCAATGACACAGTTGACGACCTTCGCGCCATCAACATTCTTCATACTGACTGCGGAAACGAGTCCCGAATGACAGTTGTCGACAATCGTGCAGTTGTCCATCGTGCCATTGCTGACGACGACAACACTTATGGACGGGCTACTCGCCGCAGTCTGCCGTGCTCCTTCCTCCGCCGTAGAGTTTTCCGTAATCAGGCAGTTTGAGACGCGTCCGCCGTTCCCCGTGAAGAAGACGGCAGTCCCATTGCCTTCTCCATTCACCACACGAACAGCGCCGTTTGAGATGACGCAATGCGTCAGCAGCGCATTCGGGGAACTCAGCACGACATTAGCACCTCGCACTTGATTTCCGCCGCCCGAACGAATCACGCAGTTCGAGATTGTGCCGCCATCGCCCGAGATTTTCACATTTCCGCCATAATCCCAATTAGCCCTTCCATTCTCGATGACGACCCCGGTGACAACGGCATTTCGGTTACTGATTGTAAGAACGCGACTCCCATCATTCGTATTCCTGAGAACGACATCCTCTGGACGTCCCCTGAGACCGACTATCTCTATCGGATTCGACAGGAAGAACTCCTTTTTCTGCTCGTAGACACCAGATGCGACGAAGATTGTGCCCTCCATGAATGTCTCATCGAGAAACTTCACCGCCGCACCAACCGTGGCCTTCGCTTTCGCCTGCGAGAACCCGTCGTTGGCGTCATCACCTTCGGGGCTGACATAAAGAACACTCGTCATGCCCTTCTGCACGAAGAACGCCGTCAGGGTGCGCGGCGAATCCGCCGTGACGGTGATTTCTTCCTCCGTCGGGTTCTCCACGCCGTCCGTGTCGCCAATCCAACGGACGAAGTCGTAGCCCTCGCCCGCCGTCGCTTTCAGCATTGCGCTTTCGCCCTGCAGAAACCAGCCGCCGCCGGTGGCCATTCCGCTGCCATGCACAACCGCCGCAACCTGATTGGAGACTTCGAAGTTCCATGTCAACCGCACGTCGCCGCCCGGATGGACGAATGTCGTCGCATTCCCGTCACCACTACCAAGCGGACTCCATGTTTCATCATCGCCCAGTTTCTCCGTCTTCCAACCGACGCAACCGGCGAGTTTGCCAGTGTCAAGTTCGATCGGGGTGGCGATGGATGCCTCAATCGTCCCGTCCTTTTCCGCCGACCTTTCCCCGTAGCCCGGCGTCGGCGAGCCGTATTCCGCCGGCGAACCGGTGACCGTAAGTGAATCATCGGACATCGGGCGACAGAAGTATTCGAGCTCCTGAATCATGACGTAGTTTTGTTTATCACCATTGCCCGCGGTAAAGGTCATACGATATAACTTGTAGGGTGTCTTATTTCGAAATTCAAACACACGCGGCTCGCCGCTTTCCCAACCAGTCTGGTCAGACCGGCTATCAAGCATCGTCCACGTGACACTGCCTTCGTTAATTATCCCCCCCTCAAG
The DNA here is from genome assembly GCA_963626175.1 of Gemmiger sp. Classification (GTDB taxonomy): domain Bacteria; phylum Verrucomicrobiota; class Kiritimatiellia; order RFP12; family UBA1067; genus UBA1067. The sequence goes on along the minus strand of CAVFWY010000120.1, from coordinate 3,750 downwards.
GTAAAAGTCCTTTGGTGCGCGTTCCACCGGGAAATACGTAGCGGTGCCATATTGATTCCAAATCCGATAGGCGTTGACAACCGTATTGGTCTTGAATTCATAGTACACCCACAACGGATTCGTGGAATCGACTTTGCGCGCGAGACGGTTCGCGGTGCCATCCTTTGTGATTTTAGTCGACGTTACCTCCCCTTTCATGTTGAACGCGCCATCGCCGGCATTCGTCGTCCCTTCGATATTGTGATTGCTACCTTTTTCTTTATAGTTTTCAGAATCATCCGTCAGGTCGGTCAGCCCCGTGATGTCGGCGGAGGCAACGAGCGTCGCGAAAAGCGAGAGAGCCAAGAACAGGTGCTTTGCATTCATGACTTTATTCCTTTCATCGGTTTGAAACCTCTAAATGATAGCAAATCGCAGGGCAGGTTGTCAACCGCACCGCCACCGCGACGCCCGATATCGTAATAGGTCGTTTGCGCGAGTCGTTTACGAATGGTGACCGCTGCCTTCGCTGTTTGCGATTTTTGACTTTCTCTGTCGTCTTGTGCCATTCGCCGCGGAAGGGTCGCAGTTTACTGCGACCGAAAACCGACCCCAAAATTCTGTCAACCTGTCTGAAAAAGCCGCCGTAGCGCATCAGAGGCGTGTCGTGATGCTCGCGTGGTATTCCTGGAGGGTGCAGACGGCGACTTCGCCGAGCGAACCGTTCTCCGCCAGTCCCGCAACCGCCGCACGGAAGCCCGCAAGCGTCGTCGTGAGCGGAACCCCGCTCGCAATCGCGGCGGAACGCAGACGGATGTTGTCCTCCGTCGCCTCGCGCCCGTATTCCGCCGTGCTCACGATCCACTGCACGGCATGCGCCCGCAGGAGGTCGGTGGCGTTCGGCCGTCCCCGCGAGACGCGGAAAATCGCCTTGCTCGGAATACCCTTCTCCCAGAGTTTCGTCGACGTGCCGCGTGTCGCGTAGATGCCGTAGCCGAGCCGCACGAGTTCCGCCGCGAGCTCCACGCCCTCCGCCTTGTCCTCGTCGCGCAGGGAAAGGAAGATTTCGCCCCCTTTCGGCAAGGGACTGCCCGCCGCAATCTGGCTCTTGAAGTAGGCGAGTTCGGGGTCGATGTCGAGAGCCATCACCTCGCCCGTCGATTTCATTTCCGGCGAAAGCGAAATGCGCGCACCGGGAAACTTGACGAACGGGAAGACGGCCTCCTTCACGCAGGTGTAGGGGAGTTCGACTTCCTTCGTGAAGCCGATGTCCTTCAACTTCTCGCCGACCATGCACCGCGCCGCATACCCGGCGAGCGGTACGCCAATCGCCTTGGAGACGAACGGCACCGTCCGCGAGGCGCGTGGGTTCACCTCGATCATCCAGAGTTCGCCGTCCTTCACGGCGAGCTGCAGGTTCATCAGCCCGACCACGTGCAGACGGCTTGCGAAGACGTGCGCATACCGCTTGACTTCCGCAAGCGTCTCGGACGAGAGGCTGCGCGGCGGAGTAATCGCCGCCGCGTCGCCGGAGTGGCAGCCCGCCGCCTCGACGTGCTCCAGAACCGCCCCGACGACCGTCGTTTCGCCGTCCGAAATGCAATCCACGTCGAGTTCGATGGCGTTTTCAAGGAACTTGTCGATCAGGATGGGCTTGCCCTCGGAAGCCTCGACCGCCTCGGCGACGTATTCGTTCAGTTCCGACTCGGCGTAGACGATGGCCATGCCGCGCCCGCCCAGCACGAAACTCGGTCGCACGAGGACGGGATAGCCGATTTCCTTCGCAATCCGCCGCGCATCGTCCACCGAGTGGGCGATGCCGCTCGCGGGCTGCTCCATGCCGACCTCGTTCACGAGCGCACGGAAGAAGTCGCGGTCTTCGGCGCGGTCGATGTCCTCCGGCGACGTGCCGACGACGTTCGCACCCGCCGCCTTGAGCCGTGCGGCGAGATTGAGCGGAGTCTGCCCGCCGTATTGAACGATCACCCCGCTGCAGCCCTCGTGCTCGTAGATCTCCATCACGTCCTCGAAGGTCAGCGGTTCGAAGTAGAGGCGGTCGGAAGTGTCGTAGTCGGTCGAGACTGTCTCGGGGTTCGAGTTCACCATCACGACCTCGTAGCCGCGCTCGCGGAGCGCGAACGCCGCGTGACAGCAGCACCAGTCGAACTCGATGCCCTGCCCGATGCGGTTCGGCCCGCCGCCGAGAACCATGATGCGCGGCTTCGCGCCCTTCGCGGACGCCGCCTTCGCCGTCTCCCAGCCGTAGGTTCCGTAGTAGTAGGGGGTCTTCGCCTCGAACTCGCCCGCGCACGTGTCGACCGCGCCGTAGGTCGGGTGAAGGCCGAGCGCATTCCGCCGGGCGCGGACTTCGCGCTCCTCAACCTTCAGCGCGGACGCGATGTCCCTGTCCGAAAAGCCCATCACCTTCGCCTGACGCAACACGAGGGGCGGAAGTTCCGCACCCGCGAACGTCGCGAGGTAGACCCTGAACGCGGCGAGTTCGTCCAGTTCGCGGCGGAACCACGGGTCGTAGCCCGCCGCATCGTGATACTTGAGGGGGGCTTCGAGCGAGCGGACGGCCTTCTGGTAGGCCTCCTTGAAAGTGCGCCCGATCGCCATCACCTCGCCGACGGCCTTCATCTGCGTGCCGAGGCGCGTGTCGGCACCGGGGAACTTCTCGAAGGCGAAGCGCGGAATCTTCACCACCACGTAGTCAAGCGTCGGCTCGAAGCAGGCCGGGGTCGTGCCGGTGATGTCGTTCCGGATCTCGTCCAGCGTGTAGCCGACGGCGAGGAGCGCGGCGATCTTCGCGATGGGGAAGCCCGTCGCCTTCGAGGCGAGCGCGGAGGAACGCGACACGCGCGGATTCATCTCGATGATGATGCGCCGCCCCGTCTTCGGGTTCACCGCCCACTGCACGTTCGACCCGCCCGTCTCGATGCCGATCTTCTCCAGCACACGGATGGAATCGTCGCGCATCGCCTGGTATTCGCGGTCGGTCAGGGTGAGAATCGGCGCAACGGTGATGGAATCGCCCGTGTGCACGCCCATCGGGTCCATGTTCTCGATGGAGCAGACGATGACGGCGTTGCCCGCACGGTCGCGCATCACCTCCATCTCGTATTCCTTCCACCCGATGAGCGACTCCTCGATCAGCACCTCGTGGTTGAGCGAGGCCTCAAGCCCGCCCGTGACAATCGAGCGGAACTCGTCCGCGTCATGCGCGATGCCGCCGCCCGTGCCGCCCAAAGTGAAGCCCGGCCGCACGATCAGCGGCCAACTGCCGATCGTCCGCGCCACGGCCTCCGCCTCGGCGAGCGAGTGTGCACTGCCCGACTGCGGCATGTCAAGCCCGAGGTCGCGCATCGCCTCCTTGAACTGCTCGCGGTCTTCGGCACGTTCGATTGCGTCTGCCTTCGCGCCGATGAGTTCCACGTGATAGCGCTTCAGGATTCCCGTCTTCGCGAGTTCCATCGCGAGGTTCAGCGCGGTCTGACCGCCCAACGTCGGCAATACCGCGTCGGGACGCTCGCGGCGGATGATTTCGTGCAGAACGTCGACCGTCAGCGGCTCGACGTAGGTTCGGTCGGCGCGGTCGGGGTCGGTCATCACCGTCGCCGGGTTCGAGTTCACCAAAATGACCTCGTAGCCCTCCTTTTTGAGAACTTTCACCGCCTGAACGCCGGAGTAGTCGAATTCGCACCCCTGCCCGATGACAATCGGGCCAGCCCCGATGATCAGAATCTTCCTGATGTCCGTCCGCTTCATATC
>CAVFWY010000119.1:0-5787 GCA_963626175.1 Gemmiger sp. | reverse complement strand
AGTACTTACGGACAGTAAACGCACGACTTCCGTGCGTTTACTTCTGGAAGCCACAGCACAAAAAATGGGTAAACTCCAGTCGGCGACCCCCTTGTCAGAAGACGGCGGGTATGGTATACTATGCGGCGTTTTCCACTCTGGGCGATTAGCTCAGTTGGTTAGAGCATTACCTTCACACGGTAGGGGTCACTGGTCCGAGTCCAGTATCGCCCACCAGACTGGAAAGCACTTCGCGGGGATTTTCTCCCGAATCGCGAACCTCAAGTTCCCCCTTACCAGATTCCAAGGCAGAGATAAGGCAAGATGCGCTTTTCAAGCACGACGTCAAGATCGAAGAGCGCGACGCCCGCGAGACCGTGCTTGCGGGAGAGGTTGATCTGTTCGATGACCTGCCGTGCGTCGAGACGTGATTCGTTCGCCGTCACTCCGATGCCCGCGATGGTTCGCCGCGCATGCGACTTGGGCGTTCCCTGCTGGGCGACATAGCTTTCGAAGCGCGTCATGTTTTCGGTGTAGTCCATCGGCACGACGTAATCGACAAGCCCCGCGTCGAGCCACCCCGTCCAATCCTGCCCGACGCTCGCGACGCAGGCGGGATATTTGCCGAGCACGGCCGTCGTCAGCCAGCGCGGCCTTTTCACCCGTCCCCGCGCATCGCCGACGAAACAGGAAATGACGTTTGCCGCGTTCCTCGGCTTCGTGCTCCGCTCATACCAGCGCACGAAGTCGAGGTGGATGCCGTTCAGCGCGGGATACTTCGCCTGAAGTTCGTCGATGGCGTTGAGAAGGTGGTCGCGCACTTCGGGATTGGCGGGGTTGAGGTATTCGGTCAGCGTCCCCTCCTTCGTCTTCAGCCGCCAGCCGCGCTTGCCGAACGCCGCCAGACGGTCGGGACTCGCCCGCGTCGCCGTGAAGCAGAGAATCCACGCATGGACGCGGATGCCGCTCGCCTTCGCCGCCGCGAGACACGCCGCCACCTGGTCGCCCTCCTGTTCATAAATCTTCGAGCGCGGCAGAACGGACGACGGATAGTGCGCGAAGCCCGCACCCGCGACGTTCACGAACAGGTCGGTCACGCGCGACTCGCGCAGAAGACGCATCGTCTTCGGCCAGTTGCCGGGATAGAGTCCGCACCCCGAATGATCCCAGACGGCGTGGATTTCCCCGGCGCGTGGGACTTGCTTCAGGGCGAACGCCCGCGTCGCTTCGTGGCGTGCGCGTTCGCGCGCTTCCGCCGCACGGGCGTTCCACAGCCTCGGGACGGTGAAGCCGCACATCGCCGCGAGGAGCTGCGCCTTCAGGTCTTCGTCGCCGTCGGCGAGCAGGACGTGCGTCATCCAGTATCCCGCGTCCGTCGCAATCCACGCGGCGTCGCCGCTCGACTTGCCGGTTCGGTCAGCCCAGACGGCGAGCGTATGCCCGCGCCCCTTCACGGGCGTCGCCCGCTGCAAGACGGTCGAAGTCTGGCGAATCGATTTCGGACAACCCGAGAGGGACTTCGCATCGAAGTCCATCCGGCTCCACGCGCCCGGGTAGGGGGCGGTGCGGTAGCCGAGCGGCTTCACGCCCATCATCGCCGCGAGGGCGGGCGATGCGGAATGGAAGACGACGAGCTTGCCACCGCGCGCGCGAAAATCCTTCAGTTGCTTCAGTTCCGCCGCGCTGGGTTCGTTGAAGCCGAGGAGAAAGGCGATCTTCCCCGCCGCGAGCGAACGCGGCATTTCCTTCGGGGTCGTCACTTCGGATGCAATCTCGTGGCTGTCGAGCCAGCGTTTCACGTGGTTCGCGAGCGAGGTGTAGTAGCCGGGGTCATGGGCGATGACGGCGACCTCATTCGCCGCGTCGGCGGCGGGGAGGAGGTGCGGCAGAAGCGAAAGTCCAATCACCAGGCACAATGCCGCCCGTTTCCACGTATTCATCGTCAATTCAGTCCTATTCAGTATAAAGGTTCACCCGCGTCTTGAGATATTCGTCCTGTCCGTCGATCCAGCCACGAAAGAGGGTGCTGAGCTGTCCGCTCGCGAGCGTATCGCGGATTTCCGTGGAGCCGGCGAGCTTGTCGAGCCATTCGGGACGCGCCCCGAACGCGAGTTTCTCGGCGTGGCGTTGGAGAAGGGCGGTGAAGACGAGCGTTCCCGCCGTCACCGGGTAGAACGCGCCCGGATTCTCCACCGAGAACATGATGCCGTTGAGGGTGCAGCCCGCATAACTGCCCGACGTCGGCACGTAGCGGTAGGGGCGCATTCCCACGCCGCAACTGGCCAGCCCCGGCGCGAGGTCGTGCATCAGTCCCTTCTGATCCATCCACGGTGCGCCCATCACGCGGAAGGGCATTGTGCCCGCCCGGTCGCAGTCCACCGCCGGATAGGCCTCGGTGAAGACGAGCATCGGGTAGAGCGCGGCGGAATCCCAGCTTCTGATGGCCGGGGAGGGAGCGACGAAGTTCATCCACGGCTCGTGGTGGTGGTGATTCCACTCCGTGACGCGCACGACGTGGAGGTCGAGCGAAAGGCCTTCCTCGCGGCAGATCCAGACCGCCGCCTCGCCCGGCGTCATGCCGTGGCAGAGCGGCACGTTCAGCGGCGCGACGAACGACTCGAAGTCGGGGCGGCGCATCGGGCCGTCGAGAATGCCCCCGAGCGGAATCGGCACGTCAAGCACCGTGACGGGGATGCCCTTTCGGGCGCAGGTCTCGATGACGTTGCGGAGCGTCGCGAGATAGGTGTAGCACCTCACTCCGATGTCGCGCAGGTCGATGACCATGCGCTCGACGCCCTCCAGCATCTCGTCCGTCGGCTGGCGAACCTCCCCGTAGAGGGAGTGAATCGGTATGTTGTAGTAGGGATGCCAGGAACTGGCCGTCTTCTCGCCCGCCGCCGCCGAACCGAAGAAGCCGTGCTCGGCGGAGAAGAGCGCCTTCAGCCGCGTCGGGAGTCGTTCGTGCAGAAGCGACGCGGTCGGCGAGGCCTGCATGGTCAGAAGACCGAACGGCTTGTCTTCACTCTCCAGATGACGAACCAAACCCTTGTAGTCAACCATGTCACGCCTCCTTTTGCCTGCCTATCGGTCGAGTTCGGTTCGGAGCGAACCGATTTCCGAAGCCGTATTGACGATGGACGGATCGCGGTGCGCCTCCACCACGCAGTCGGAAGCCGCCGAATGCAACCAGACCGCCGAGGCGGCCGCGGCGAATGCCGACGTCTTGAGGTAAGCCCACCGCGCACCGACGACGCCCGCGAGCAGATCGCCCATTCCGCCGAGCGCCATGAACGGATTGCCGCAGAGGTTCTCGTAGACGTCCTTTCCGTCCGCCGACATCACGAGCGTGTGCGCACCCTTCAGGACGACCGTCGCGCCGTAGCGTTCGACAATCTCGCGGGCGGCGGCGGGACGATCCGCCGCGACTTTCTCGCGCGTCCAGCCGAGGAGTTTCGCGGCCTCGCCCTCGTGCGGCGTCAGGACGAGTTCCTGTCCGTTCGCCGGGTCGTAGCCGTCCGTGCGCCCGTACCAGCCGGCGAGAATCGCGAGCGCGTCGGCATCCAGCACGAAGCGTCCGCGCGCCCCCGAGAGAAGCCGCGAGACGAGCACTTCCGAATTCACCGTGCGCCCCAGTCCCATGCCGATGACCGTGACGTCCGCCGACGGCGGCACGCACGTCGGCATCAGCTTGACGAACGTCGCCTCGGGGAGGAGCGCACCCGCGCAGATGCGCGAGGCGTCGGGCACGACGAGGCGGACGAGCCCCGCGCCGGCGCACCGCGCACCCAGCCCGGCGATGACGGGCGCGTGGATGTAGTGGCTCGAACCGCCGACAATCGTCACCGTGCCGACCGAATACTTGTTCGCATCCGCCGGACGCGGCAGAAACGCCGCCTTCAGGATTTCAGGTGGTGTTGTCCTCATATCGTGATTCCATTCTGACGCGCCACGAGTTCGTCCGCGCCGTACATCTGCCGCAGTTTAGGTTTCTCGATCTTGCCTGTCGGATTGCGCGGCACTTCCGCGAAAATGACTTTGCGCGGACGCTTGTAGCGCGGCAAGTCGAGACAGAAATCGTTCACGTCCTTCTCGGTCAGCGTCATTCCCGGCTTCACCGAGATGATGGCGGCGGCGATTTCGCCGAGCCGCATGTCGGGAAGTCCGATTACCGCCACGTCCTTGATCGCCGGGTTCGCACGGAGGAAGTCCTCGATCTGCACCGGGTAGAGGTTCTCCCCGCCCGTGATGATCACGTCCTTCGCCCTGTCCACGAGATAGATGAAGCCGTCGCGCTCCTCCGCCATGTCGCCCGTCAGCAGCCAGCCGTCGGGCTTGAGGATTTCCGCCGTCGCCTTCGGATTCTTGTAGTACTCCTTTAATACGCCGGGACCTTTCAGGGCGAGTTCGCCGACTTCACCGACATTCACGGGGGTGACGCCGTCGGACTTCACGATCTTCGTCTGCCAGCCGTAGCCGGCGACGCCGATTGCACCGACGTGGTCGATGTTCTCGATGCCGAGATGCACCGCGCCGGGGCCCGTCGATTCCGAAAGCCCGTAGTTCGTGTCGTAGTCGTGGCGGGGGAAGACGGTTTTCCAGCGGCGGATCAGCGCGGGCGGCACGGGCTGCGCCCCGATGTGCATCAGCCGCCACTGGTCGAGTTTGTAGTCCGCGAGTTTCACGTCGCCGCGGTCGAGCGCGTCAAGGATGTCCTGCGCCCACGGCACGAGCAGCCAGACGATCGTGCAGTGTTCTTCCGAAACGGCGCGGAGGATCCACTCCGGCTTCACGCCCTTGAGCAGGACGGCGCGCCCGCCGACGAGGAAACTGCCGAACCAGTGCATCTTCGCGCCCGTGTGATAGAGCGGCGGGATGCAGAGGAAGCAGTCGTCCTTCGTCTGACCGTGATGCGCCTGTTCGACCTTGCAGGAATGCAGCAGGCACTTGTGCTGAAGCACGATGGCCTTCGGGAAGCCCGTCGTGCCGGACGAGAAGTAGATCGCCGCCTCGTCCGCCGGGGTCAGCGACACGAACGGGGCCTTCGACGAGCAATACGAGACGAGATTGCGGTAGCCCTCCGCAAAACTCGGGCAGTCGTCCCCGACGTAGAACATCGCCTGCACGCGGGGAATGCGGTCGGTAATCTGCTCGACACGGCCGATGAACTCAGGTCCGAAGACGAGGGCCTCGGCATCCGCGAGGTCGAGGCAGTATTTGATTTCGTCCGCCGTGTAGCGGAAGTTGAGCGGCACGGCCATGCACCCCGCCTTCAGGATGCCGAAGTAGATGGGCAGCCACTCGAGGCAGTTCATCAGCAGAATCGCCACCTTGTCGCCGCGCTTGAACCCACGCGCCAGCAGGAGGTTCGCGAAGCGGTTCGCCTTCTCGTCGAACTCCACCCACGTGATTTCGCTGCGGAACGCCTCAATCGGCGAAGCCTCAATCAGCGAATATTCGCGCCACGTCGTGTGCCGCGCCTCAAGTTCCTGCGGGTTGATCTCAACGAGGGCGACGTCGCCCGGCCACTCGCGGGCGTTGCGCTCCAGAATCTCGGTGATGGCGTTCCATTCCCTTTTCGCGTCCATTTCGCGTCTCCCTTCGTCAGAATGCGGCGGCCGCCCACTTGAGGTCGGCGAGACTGTTCTTCGCCTCCTGCACGACGTTCGGGTTGTCGTGCTTCTTCAGGGATTCGCCGTTCTTCATCGCCATTTCGATCTTGGCTTTCGTAATCTTGAACTTCTGCCGCTTCGCCGTCGGGTCGTAGTCGCGGGCGCGGCGGGCGAACTCCACGAGTTTCGCGAGTTTCTC
>CAVFWY010000118.1:0-5788 GCA_963626175.1 Gemmiger sp. | reverse complement strand
TGACAAGATTGGTGAACGAGGGCGTTTCGCGGATTCTGTCGGGAAGCCCGTATTCTAGCACACCCAGGGCGGCATTGTGTCTGCGGAAGTGCGATTCCTCATTCTGTCCTCCTGAGTATTCCCTGTAACCACACGTTCCGTCGAGAAATAACGCATAATTCCGCGAAACACGGATTTTTCCCGCGCCTATGCCCTCACCGTCATAGTCCACGATGCCAACGTGCCCCAGGCTGCCCGGATTTGGATGAGCGACGACAAAGCCCGGCACGGGATAGGAATCCCGATATGTCCAACCCTCTATTTCCACACCCGCCGATGCCCATTCGTTGGCGATTGGCGGATAGTGACGCTCAACCAACCAGAAGTTGCCCGTCGTGTGCTGAATTGGAACAGGCAACCCAACCGAGATTGCCAAGTCAGCCACAAAGGCGTTGCACTTCCAACTGCCTTCTGGCACTTTCGCAAAGCCATTTCGTTCGAGCAGTGTGACATCGAATCCATACCGCTCATCCCCCATCCGTGCGAGCGCGGAGCGCGAACACGCCCGCCTCGTCCATCGGGAGGTCTTCGGAAGTGCCGCCCGACAGGCGAAGCCGCCTGACGGAGCAGGCGACTGCAAGACCTCGGACGCATCCGCGCCTGAGCCTTGCTTCGCGGCAAAAAGGCGGTCTCCCGTCCGTGAGTTCTGCCGGACATCGCTCCGTCGATGTCCCATGTGATTCGATTGCGCAACTTTTCTGCTCATAATGACTGTTTCCCTTCACTTTCACAACGGACTGCCCTGCCCATCTGGATGAGCGGAGATGCGCATCGAATGGGGTGGTTGATGCGCATCAAGGGGGGTGGTTGATGCGCATCAAAGGGGGTCGAGATGCGCATCCGGACGGGCGGAGATGCGCAGGAGGACGGTCGGAGATGCGCATCGGGACGGGAAGCCACCGCAGTGGTTTGCAAAAAGCACCGCAGTGGTTTTGTAAAACCACCGCGCTGGTTTTCACAAACCACCGCGCTGCTTTCCCGTCTTGCTTACGAACAAGACCCGTCCTCACTGTCACCTTTGCCCGTTCCGCTCGGATTGTCTTTCCGTTTTGTTAGTGTTGTTCCGCCGCGTTCTTGCGCACCCCGTTTGCCGCATCTGCCGACTTGCAGACCCCGACATGCGCACCATCGCCGCCCCGCCTTCGCTGTTCACCATCGTCAGTTGCGGCTGTCGTTATGCGAAGAAGAGGCGGCGTTGCAGGCGGGCTTGCGCTTGGAGCATGGAGAAGCCGTTCTCCACGCGGCAGCCCGCCGCCCGCGCCCGCGCCATGAGGGGCGTTTCCTCCGGGACGTAGCGAAGGTCGTAGACGAGTTCGCGTCCAGTGAAGGCGTAGTCGGGAATCGGATCGACGGGCGTTGCGTTCACGATGATGTCGGGCGTGAAGTCGAGCGGACGGCGGTGGTAGGTCGTCACCTCCGCCCCAAGTCTCTTCAGCGCGTAGTCCACCGCCTTCGCCGCGCCGCCCGCACCGAGCAGGGCGACTTTCACGCCCGCAAGATCCGTGCGGCCGCAGAAGGCGAGAAGGGCTTCCGCGAAGCCGTCCGCGTCCGTGTTGTAGCCGAACTTCCTTCCGTCGCGGAAGACGACGGTGTTCACTGCACCAATCGCCTTGGCGGCGGGGTCGATTTCGTCCAGTAGCGGCATCACGGACATCTTGTGCGGAATCGTGACGGCCATTCCCTTGACGTCCGCCATCGCGGCGAAGCGCATCGCCTCCTCGATTGTCTCGGAAGGATAGGAAATCATCTCCGCCTTGCGTCCTTCGGCGGCGTAGGCGGCGTTGTGGATTTCGGGGCTGCGCGTCTTCGCGAGCGGCCAGCCCGTGACGAGGTAGAGGTCGAGGTGAAGTTCGTCCCAGAAGTTCGGGTAGGACTTCGCGACGCACGACGCACCGTGAATCAGCACGGGCCCGTCCGCCCGCGTCGCGGCGATTGCGGCGGCCATTGCGATGCGGTGGTCGCCCTTCGTATCCACGTCGTCCGGCGAGCGTCGCCATTCCTCCATTGCCGCGAGGCGGTCGCACTCCTTGAGTCGCAGACGCTCCGTGCCGGTGAAGACGGTCTTTCCGCCGAACGCCGCGTCCACGACGGCGAGCGCGGGATAGAGGTCGGGGCAGTTCGAGACGTCGATTGGCCCTTCGCCCGCTCGGATTCGGTCGATGAGTTCGCAGACGACGCGGTCGGGCTGGTGTGAGGTCGCGGCGAGTCCCTCCACGGTGAGTTCGCTGCCGAGCGCATTCGCGGCGAACCAGAACGCCGCGCCGCTCCAGTCCCCCTCGGGTCGGACGGGCGTTTCGGGCGTGACGTATCGCTGTCCGCCGGGAATGGCGAAGCCGTTCGCCGTCTCTTCCACGCGGATGCCGAATGCACGGATTACGTCCAGCGTCATATCGACGTAGCCCCGCGACTGAAGGGGGGTTGTGAAGCGGATTTCCGAATCGCCCGCGAGAAGGGGAAGGGCGAAGAGAAGCCCCGTCACGAACTGGCTCGACACGTCGCCGCGCAGTTCGTGGAGTCCCGCTGAAAGTCCGTCGTAGTCAATCATCGGGCGTTCGGCGAGTCGTCCGCGCCGCACGAAGGTCGCCTTCACGCCGAGAGCCGCCGCGAGCGGCGCGAGGAAGCGGAGGGTCGAGCCGCTCTCGCCGCAGTCCAGCGTCGCTGAGGTGATTCTGCCGCGCTCGGACGGCGCGGGAAGCGCCGCGAGGCAGCGTTTCGTCGCGGCGATGTCGGCGCAGTCCGCCGCGTTCGGCGCGGGGACGGGTGCGTCCGACAGGAACTCCGCAATCAAGAGGCGATGCAAGTGGGACTTCGAGACGGGCGGGACGATTCGTCCGCGCAGGGGACGCGGCAGGACAATGCGGTCGTCGGGTCTGACATGGTGCGCGAACGAGGCGTAGTGGGCGCGGCGTTCCGCCGCCCGGTTGCCGAGCGGTCGCGTTCCCTGCGCCGCCGCGATTCGCCGCGCCAGCGTCTCGTCATCCGCGTCAATCACGGCGACGAAGCCGTGCTCTTCCGCGAAGGCGCGGTTGTTCGGGTCGAGAAGCGTGCCGCCGCCGAGCGCGACGATCGGGGCGTTGACCGCCCGCAGCGTTGCGCTTTCGATTCGGCGGAAGCCCGCCTCGCCCTCGAATGCGAAGATGTCGGGAATCGACCGCCCCTCGCGCCGCACGATTTCCTCGTCCAGGTCGACCGCCATTCGCCCAAATTCGCGGGCGAGCCGCCGTGCCAGCGTCGTCTTGCCGCTCGCCGGCGGACCGTAGATGTAGAGTGTCCTCATATCCTCACCGCCTTCACGTCGCCCCAGCCGCACGGGAGCGCGAAGACGACCGACTTGCCCTCGCGCTTCTTGTCGCCCGCCATGATGGGTTTCAGGCTCTCGAACGTCATGCCGTCTGGGAGTTCGGTGGGAAGCCCCGCCGCCGCGAACCGCGCCGCGAGTTCCGCCGCGAAGCCGGGCTGGGCGAGGCCGCGTTCCGCCGCGAGCCGCGCCTCGGCCACGCATCCGATCGCCACCGCCTCGCCGTGCGAGATGCGGTAGTCGCTTGCCTTCTCGACGGCGTGTCCCACCGTATGTCCCGCATTCAGTTTCATGCGCTCGCCCGTGCGCTCCTGCGGGTCGCGCCGCACCACCGCCACCTTCACCGCCAGGTTGCGGCGAATCTCATCGGCGGACGGAATCGCCGCGACGTCGTCCGTGCGGGCGAGGCCGCCGATTACCTCGTGCTTGATCATCTCGGCGCGTCCGTCCGCGAGCCGACGCCTGGGCAGGGTCTTGAGGAAGTTCACGTCAATCAGCACCTGTCGCGGCGGATGGAACGCCCCCGCGAGGTTCTTTCCTTCCGCAAGGTCGCAGGCGGTCTTGCCGCCGTAGGAGGCGTCCACCATCGCGAGGAGCGTCGTCGGCACGTTCACCCAGTCGATGCCGCGCATCCACGTCGCCGCCGCGAAGCCCGTGAGGTCGCCCGTCACGCCGCCGCCGATGGCGACGACCGTATCCTTCCGTCCGATCCCCGCCTTCGCGAACGCACTCCAGATCTTGCCGACCGTCTCAATCGTCTTGTGTTCCTCGCCGGACGGAATCGTGCAGATCGCCCGTGCCGCGAGGTTCGGATAGAGTTTCGCCACGGTTTCGTCGATGACGACGTTCTTCAGCGGCGGAAGGGGACTGAAGACGATGCCGCTTTCCTCCGCGAGAAGTGCGTCGAGAACCGTGAATGCCGTGAGGGCCTCAACGACAGGCACGGCACGGAAGGCGATGCACGGGTCGTGGCGGCCGCGCACGCGGAGTTCGACCTCGGTCATCGTTGCGAGATCCACGCTCCGCTGGGGTTTATAGATGGAAGGAGTCGGCTTCATCGCGACGCGGAAGACGAGCGGCATTCCGCTCGTCATGCCGCCGAGGATTCCGCCGTGGTTGTTCGTGAGCGTCACGACCTTTCCATCATGAATCGCGAAGGGGTCGTTGTTCTCCGAGCCCTTCAGTCCCGACGCGGCGAAGCCGTTGCCGAACTCGATGCCTTTCACGCCGGGGATGCCGAAGATCGCCTGTGCGAGCGCACCGTCCAGTCCGTCGAACATGGGACCGCCCAGCCCGACGGGCAGCCCCGTCACTTCCGCCGCGATGACGCCGCCCGCGGAATCGCCCTCCGCCTTCGCGGCGGCGACGTCGCCGACACGTTCGATCCGCGCCGCAACCGAAATGCCGCGCTTCGCGAGTCCCTGCAGACAGAGTCCGCCCGCGATGCACATGGCGGCGGTGAGCCGCCCCGAATTCGCGCCGCCGCCGGGCGGTATGCGCCCCGTCTTCACCCAGTTCGGGTAGTCGGCGTGACCCGGACGCGGCACGGTCTTCTCGTAGTCGCCGCTGCGCGTGTCGGTGTTGCGGATGACGGCCTCGATCGCCTCGCCCGTCGTCACGCCGTCCTTCACGCCCGCGACAAACTCGGGGATGTCCGGTTCGCGCCGCGTCGTCGAAAAGGCGTCCCGCCCGGGGGCGCGGCGTTCCATGAAGGACTGAAGTTCGTCCGTGTCGATGGCAAAACCCGGCGGAAAGCCCTCCAGGCGCATGCCGATCAGGGGGGCGTGCGATTCGCCGTATACGTCCAGTTTCAGCCTTTTGCCGATTTTCACTTGTGCCTTTCTGTCTGTCGGAACGCCTCACGCGGCGGATTTTCGCGCCCTTGCGCCCTTTTCCGCATATTATATCAAAATCACGGTGGCGGAAGAACCGCCGCGAGACGGTTTTTTTGGTATAATACGCGATATGAGAACTGCGAACGACTGTTTCAATGTCAGCACGAACGCCCATCGGCTTTATTTCTCTGATGGGGCGAGCAGTGTGTTGTCGCGGTCGGATTTGCGAGGTAAGAGGAGGCTGTGGTTTTGAGAGAAAGGGTCGCCAAACACGTTGCGGAATTGCCGAAGAGCGGAATCAGGAAGTTCTTCGACATCGTCGCACAATCAAAGGACATCGTCTCGCTCGGCGTGGGCGAGCCGGACTTCGACACGCCCTGGCACATTTCCCGTGCGGCCGTCACCTGTCTCGAGAACGGCGGAACGCACTATACGTCCAACTTGGGCACGCCCCAGTTGCGGCAGTCGATTGCGAACTACCTGGCGCGGCGCTTCAACACGCATTTCGCGTGGGAGAAGGAGGTTCTCGTCACGGTGGGCGTCTCGGAGGCAATTGACCTTGCCATTCGGGCGATTTGCGCACCGGGGGATGAAGTCCTTTATCACGAGCCGTGCT
>CAVFWY010000117.1:0-5792 GCA_963626175.1 Gemmiger sp. | reverse complement strand
CCAAACTACGCGAAAATCAAGCCGACCTATCTCTTCGCCGAAATCGCCCACCGCGTGGCGGCGCATCAGGCGAAGAACCCGGAGGCGAAAGTCATCCGCCTCGGAATCGGGGATGTCACCGAGCCGCTCGCCCCGGCGGTCATCGCGGCGATGCACAAGGCCGTCGATGACGAGGCGACGCGGGCGGACTTCCACGGCTACGGGCCCGAGCAGGGCTACGCCTTCCTGCGCGAGAAGATCGCCGAGTTCGACTTCCGCCAGCGCGGCATGGACATCGCGGCGGACGAGATTCTCGTTTCGGACGGCGCGAAGTGCGACTGCGGCAACATTCAGGAACTGTTCGCGGCGGATGCGAAGATTGCCGTGGGCGATCCCGTCTATCCCGTCTACGTCGATACGAACGTGATGGCGGGGCGGCACGACATCACGCTTCTGCCCTGCACGGCGGAGAACGCCTTCGTGCCGTCGCCGGACGGACTTGAGGCGGATGTCGTCTACCTCTGCTATCCGAACAACCCGACGGGCGCGGTCGCCACGAAAGCCCAGCTTCAGGCGTGGGTCGACTGGGCGAATGCGGGCGGACGGCTGATTCTCTTCGACGCGGCATACGAGGCGTTCATTCGAACGCCGGGCATTCCCCACTCGATCTACGAGTGCGAAGGTGCGCGGACGTGCGCAATCGAGTTCCGCAGCTACTCGAAGACGGCGGGCTTCACGGGCATCCGCTGCGGCTATACGGTCGTGCCGCGTGATCTTGTCGTGCGCGACGAGGCGGGTCAGGCGGTTGAGTTGCGCCCGATGTGGACGCGCCGACAGACGACGAAGTTCAACGGCGCGAGTTACGTCACCCAGCGCGGTGCGGAGGCGATCTACACGCCCGAAGGTCGTGCGCAGACGACGGCGACGATTGACTTCTACCTCGAAAACGCCAAGCTGATTCGCGAAGCACTCGCCGCGAAGGGCTACACGGTGACGGGCGGCGTGGATTCGCCCTACGTCTGGGTTGACGTGAAGGGCGACAGCTGGGCGTTCTTCGACCGCCTTCTCGCCGGCGCGAACGTCGTCACGACGCCCGGCGCGGGCTTCGGCAAGGCTGGCGAGGGCTACATCCGCATTTCCGCCTTCAATTCGCGGGCGAACGTGCTCGAGGCAATCGAGCGGTTCAAGAACGTGCTGTGAACCGTGCGGTCTGTGCCTTCCTGCTTCTCATCTGCGGCGCCTGCATCGGCGTTCGCAAGGGGTCGTTTGAGGGCGTTGACCTTGCACCGGGCGACCTTCGCGCCCCAGACCTGACGCCTCTTGCAGAGGTTCGGCATCTGCCAGACCCGCCGATTGTCGCGGTGGGGGAGGAGGGGGCGCGGCTACCCATTGTCGTGGCGGACGATTCGCGATTCGCCGCCGCCGCGATGCATCTCGCGGACACAATAGAACGAATGACGGGGTTTCGTCCCGCAGTCTATCGTGAACTTGAAGGACTGTCCGTGACGAACTCCCCCGCCTTCTATGTCGGGGCTTCCGCCTCGCGGCGGTTTGCCGCGCCGGCGGATCACCCGGAGGCGTTCCGCGTTCTCGCGGCGGAGGGGTCGTTCCACTTCCTCGGGCGTGCGGACTACGCCGTCTATGACTTCTGCGAACGCCTTCTCGGCGAGCGGTGCTATTCGTCCGACCCCGCCGCGAATGCCGACTTCGTCGTGCGGACGCACGGGCTGGCACTGCCGCCCGTGGACTATTCCGACCGCCCCGTCTTCGACCATCGCGTCGTCTGGCCCCACGGCGGAACGCTCTGGGGGCGGCTCGGCAAGACGGGCAGTTCCCATCGCGGCAAAGTCCGCGCCCACGCGCCCGCCCACTGGTTCGCCGACACGAACCTCGTCGCCACCCTGCCGCAGATCTTCGCGCTGACCCCCGACGGCTCACGCGCCGCGACGCCTCTCCTCTGCTACGGCAATCCCGCAACGCTCGACTACTACAAGAAACGGATCGACGAGCAGATTGCAGGTGGGCGCAATGCGGACGAAATCGTCGATACCGTGCGTAAGACGATGTGCGTTTCGCCGTGGGACGTGGCTGTCGCGTGCGAGTGCGCCGACTGCCGTCGGCTGATTGACCCGGCGAAGGGACTGGACGGCTCGGCTTCCAACCTACTCTGGGGACATTTCACGAAGCAACTTGCCGCGTGGGCGAAGGAAAAGCACCCCGATTACCTCGTCTGCATTCTCCCCTACATCAACACGTGCGTCGTCCCAGACGGACTGGACTTCACGGCGGAGGGGAACGTGGAGGCGATGGTCTGCACGATGCCGGGGCTGGCGATGTTCAAGAACACGAAGTGCCGCGAGCGCGAGGAGAAACTCATCCGCGACTGGGCGAAGGTAACGGGAAGGAAGGTTCTCAACTGGCATTACGTCTGCTGGCCGGCGGAGTTCACGGACGCACCCTACGTCTTCGGCAACCTGATACGCGACCACTATGCGCGGATGCGCGACGTGACGGCGGGGACATTCGTCAACTCTAGCAACGACAAGGTGCGCTTCTCACTCTCGGTCTACGTGTGGATGCGCTGCCTGTGGAATCCCGATGTCAATGTAAGCGCGATTTACGACGGGTTTACGCGGCGGATGTTCGGCGCGGCGGCGAAGCCCATGCGGCGGCTGATTGAGTTGCAGGAGGAAGGGTGGAATCGCGAATGGCCGGACGAACGATGCCTCGATTCCAATGTCTTCGGCATCTCCTATCCGCCGCGCACCGTCCGGGAAATGAGCGATGCGCTGGAGGAGGCGTGGCGGCTCGCCGAGGGCGATGCGTCCGCCCGCGCACGAATCGCCTGGTATGCGTCGGGCTTTGCGCGTTTCTTCCGTCAGGCCGCCGCGTGGGAGCGGGAGGAACGTCCCTTGCCGCTCGTCGTGACGCGCACCGCCGCGCCGCCAGTTGTCGATGGGCGGATCGACGAGGCTGGTTGGCGAAATGCCGCGCCGAGGGACTTCGTGCCGTGGAATGACGAGGCTACCGAACCGCCGCGCAATCGCACGCGCGTCCGCGCCCTGTGGACGGACGAGGGCGTTTACTTCGGCTTTGACTGTGAGGAGTCCGCCATCGCCGCGCTCAATCCCGACGCCCCGCTCGTGGAAGACCACAACCGCGACACGCTGAAGGTGCTCTTCGATCCGACTGGAACAGAGGGCGGTTCGTGCTATCAGATCCTCCTCGACTGCGGCGGGCGAATCGTCGCGGAGGTTGATGGCAAAGCCTGGGCGTCGGCGGGCGTGAAGGCCGCCGTCGTCTTCGGGGACGGACGGTGGACGGCGGAACTGTTCGTTCCCTTCGCCGCGCTTGGCGCGGACGCGGCGAATCGTCCGTGGAAGGGCAACCTCGTCCGCTGGCGCGTGGGAGACGGCGAGACGGAATGGACGCGGCTTTCGACACGCGGCATCTGCCGCGACCTTGACCGCAACGCCTTCACAACCTTTGAGTTCAAGCCATGACGAAGAAACTGCTTTTCGCTTTTGCCGCGCTTGCGCTTCTGCCGACGAACGCCGCGTTCGCCGACGGCGCGGCGGACATCGCCCTTCGCACCGACCCAATCGCCTCCCCCCACGCACGGAAGGGCGGCACGATCCGCATCAACAGCACACCGCCGAAGAGTCAGAACGGCTATACGGACAACAACAACTACACGCGGATGACCTTCGAGCTGATGTATGAGTCCCTCATCGGTCTTGACGCGCAGACGCTGAACGCCGTCTCGGGACTTGCGCGGGAGTGGCGGGTGTCAGCCGACGGACGCGAGTTTGTCTTCACGATGGATGCGCGGGCGAAGTGGTCGGACGGCGAGCCGATCACCGCCGAGGACGTGAAGTGGACGTTCGACACGGTGATGAAGCCGACGAACGACACGGGCGTGTGGAAGGTCATCCTCGGCGGGTTCGACAGCCCCGAAGTGCGCGGCGATACGGTGGTCTTCCGCAAGCGCGGCGAATGCGAACGCGATTGGCGCGACCTCATTTCGCTCGGCACGTTCCCCGTCCTTCCGTCCCATGCGCTGAAGGAGAAGGACTTCAATCGCATCGACTTCATCGACGAACCGGTCTCGGGGGCGTATTGCCTCGTGCGCGTCGAGGAGCAGGTCGAGGCGGAGTTCCGGCGGCACGGGCGCTGGTGGCGGCAGGACTATCCCGCCTATCGCAACGTCTGCAACTTCGACCGCATCATCCTGCGCTACTACGTGGAGAACGAAAACGCCTTCGAGGCGTTGAAGAAGCGGGCGATTGACGTCTATCCGGTCTACACGGCGCGAATCATGTCGCAGGAGACGCACGGGGAGAAGTTCGACCGCAACTGGATCCTGAAGCGCCGCGTACACAACCACGCGCCCATCGGCTTTCAGGGCTTCGCGATGAACCAGCGGCGGTTTCCGTTCGAGGACGTGCGGACGCGCAAGGCGATGGCGATGCTGATCGACCGCGAAACGATGAACCGCACGATGATGTCGAACGCCTACTTCCTCCTGAAGTCGTTCTACACCGACCTCTACGATGCGGAACATCCCTGCCGCAACGCCTTCTATCCCTATGACGTCGCGGCGGCGCAGAGGCTTCTCGCTGAAGCCGGGTGGCGGCGGAACGAGACAACGGGGCAGCTCGAACGGGACGGCCGTCCGTTCGCGTTCACCTTCCTCTCACGCGGCAGTTCCGAGGACAAGTTCCTCGCACCGTTCGACCACGCCCTCAGGTCGTGCGGCATCTCGATGACGATCGCCCGCAAGGACTTCGCCGGCTGGATGCGCGACATGGACGGCTTCAACTTCGACATGACGTGGGCTTCGTGGGGGGCGAGCACAATCAAGAACCCGGAGGCGATGTGGCTCTCGTCCGAGGCGGATCGCAAGGGTTCGAACAACATCACGGGCTTCAAGTCCAAGGCGGTTGACGACCTCATCCGCCGCGAGAAGACGATGGACGACATGGACGAACGCCGCGAGGCCTACCGCGCGATTGATGCGCTCATCACGGCGGAAGTCCCCTACGCCTTTCTCTGGCACGTGGACGAGACGCGGCTTCTCTACTGGAACAAGTTCGGGATGCCGAAGACGGTGCTCGACCGCTTTTCGGGCGAGGAGGCGGTGTTGACCTACTGGTGGTACGACGACGACCGTGCGCGCGAACTCGCGGACGCAATGGCGGCGCACGCGTGTCTGCCGTCCGTGCCGGAGCGCGTGGACTACGATGAGGAGATGAAGAAATGAACGACGATTACCGGCTTCTGGATTCGGGCGACGGACGCAAGTTCGAGCGCTTCGGCAAGTATACGCTCGTCCGCCCCTGTTCGCAGGCGCTCTGGCGGCCGACGCTCGCGGGCGGCGAATGGGCGCGGGCGGACGCCTCGTTCGACCGCGAGGACGGCAATCGCTGGCACGGGCGCGGCAATCTGCCGAAGGAGTGGACAATTGAGACGGCGGGCATCCGCTTCAAACTCGGCGGCACGGACTTCGGACATCTCGGCATCTTTCCCGAACAGCGCGCGCAGTGGAAGTGGATTCGCGAGACGGTTCGTACGGCTCGTGCGGAAGGGCGCATGGTGCGGGTTCTGAATCTCTTCGCCTATTCGGGCGGCTCGACGCTCGCGGCGGCGCTGGGCGGTGCGGAGGTCTGTCATCTCGACGCCTCGAAGGGAATGGTCGAGTGGGCGCGTGAAAATGCCGCGCTGAACGGTCTGGCGGATGCGCCCATTCGCTGGATTGTTGATGACGCGCACAAGTTCATGAAGCGCGAAATCCGCCGCGACCGCCGCTATGA
>CAVFWY010000116.1:0-5981 GCA_963626175.1 Gemmiger sp. | reverse complement strand
TCGGGCGACAAGGCGGGCTTCTTCACGGGCGACGTCGCCGAAGTCGTGTTCTACGCCCGCGCACTTGGCGAGGACGAGATGACGCAGCTCTCCGCGTCGCTGGCGGGCAAGTATGCGTTCCGCCTTCTCGACAAGGTGGCGCACGAGACGGCCGAATCGACGGGCTTTGCCGCGAAGGGGATTTCCGTGGCGGAGGGCGCGGCGTTGCGTCTGCCGCTGAACGCGACATCGCCGGTCACGCTCGGCACAGGCGGGACGCTCGCAGTCGCGGGCACGGTCACCGGGTCGGTGCGGCTCGGCGCGGGCGCGGTTTACGACGCGGTCGCCACCACGGGCGAAATCGAGGATCTTCAGTTCGCGGGCGGGACATTCCTCGCGTCGAAGACCTCCGTCGCCACCATCGGCTCGCGGATGAGCGGCACGGTGAAACTCGTCCTTGAGGGCGACTGGCCGGACGGCGAAACGCCGACGCGCTACGTCTTCGCGACATTCGACGACTACGATGACGTCAAGGATGTCGTCTGGACAAGCGATCATTCGCGTTTCCGGTGCGTAATCGTCGATCGTGCGAAACGACAGCTCGTGGCGCGGTTCGTGACCGGATTCTCGATTATTATCCGCTAAGGGAGAAAATGGTGCGCACCAGAGGAGGATTTGGTGCGCACCAAAAGCATCTCCGAATGCCCGTCGGCATACTCCTCGTTCTGCACAGCAGCGGATTTTATGCTATCATTTGACGCAAAGCGCGCGAAGAAGACGCGGAGAACGCAAAGGCTTTGCGTCCCCTTTGCGTCAAAACCTCTGCGAACTTTGCGTTGAATGAGCCGTCGTCGGTGGTGTGGAAAAGTTGACATGGCATTTCCGTGCGGGCGGCGGTTTTATGGTATACTGATGGGGCAATGAAAACGGAAAGCAGAAAGATGTCGTTGAAAGTCGTCGGCGCGTTCGCCGTCGGAATGCTCACCCTGGCCTCCCTTGCCGAGACGCTGTCGTTCGTCGGCTCGTGCGGCCGCAACCCGTTCGACTACCGCGTCGGCGAGGAGATGACGTTCACCGTCACGCTCGTCGACCGCGACGCCGCGAACCGCCCCGTCCACGGGCGGCAGCTCTTTTGGCGCCGCCAGGGCGACGACGGCAAGACCGAGACGGGCCAGGCGACGAGCGACCGTCCGCTCGTCGTGAAGACGCGCCTCGCGAAGCCCGGCTTCGTGCGTCTCACGGTCAACGTCCTCGGTGCGGACGGCAAGAACGTGCGCGACGAGAAGGCGAACCGCGACGTCGTCTGGGACGGCGGGGCGGGTGCGGACGTGTGGGAGATCGCCGCCCAGCCGATTCCCGCCGACTTCGACACCTTCTGGAACGAACGCATCGCCGCGCTTCTCGCGACGAAGGCCGAGGCGATGCTGTCGCCGCTCGCGTCGCGCACGGACAAGGTCAGCTTCGCGAAGTTCCTCATTCCCATCCCCGGCGACGACGTGCCGGCGCAGGGACTCGTCGCGTGGCCGAAGGACGCGAAGAACGCCACCCTGCCGATTGAGGCCTCGTTCGACGGCTATGGCTTCCACATGACGCATCTCGACGAACGTCGCGCGGCGGCGGACGGCGGGCGCATTCTCGTCGCCGTCACGCGGCAGGGCGAAGACCCGCGCCGCGAACCCGCCTACTACGATAACATCCGCACGAACACGTGCAGGAACTACTGCTTCCGCAATACCGACGGCGCTCCAGAGAAGACGGACTACTACCGGATGCTCCTGCGCGGCGTTCGCGCCCTCCAGTGGGCGAAGACGCTGCCGCAGTGGAACGGACGCGACCTGCGCACACGCGGCGGTTCGATGGGCGGCTACCAGGCGCTCGGCGTTGCCGCGCTCGACCCCGCCGTCTCCGCCGTCTCGGCGTTCGTTCCGTGGAGCGCGGACTTCGCCGGCCGCGACAAGTTCCACCGCCTCGGCGGCTGGACGCCGACCTGGACGCCTGCGCTCGACTATCTCGCGCTCTCCCACCTCGCCACGCGCGTGAAGTGTCCCGTCGCGATGACAATCGGCCTCGGCGATTACATCTGCCCGCCGTCCAGCGAAGTACTCCTCTATAAGAACCTCACGTGTCCGAAGACGATGACCGTGAAGCAGAACATGGGACACGGGGCGATCTACGGGCCGGACGTCGACGTCTTCACGATTTCGGACGGCGTGGCGGAGAACGCCGAGACCGTCTCGCTCGACGGCACTTGGCGCTTCCGCAAGACGAAGGGGACGGGAGCCTGCGACTGGACGGACGTCACCGTTCCGCACGACTGGTCGATTGCGGGTCCCTTCAACCCGAAGGAGACAGGCTGGGCGGGCAAGCTCCCCTACAAGGGCGAAGGCGAATACGAGCGGACGCTCGTCCTCTCCGCCGCGCAGGCGGCGCGGCTGAAGGCGGGGGCGCGCGCCTACCTTGAGTTCGACGGCGTGATGTCGCGTCCCGAGGTGTTCGTGAACGGCACGAAGGTCGGTTCGGGCGACTACGGCTATCTCGGCTTCGCGCTTGACGCGACGGACGCGCTTCGCGGCGGGACGAACCTCCTTCGCGTGACGGCGTCGACGCTGAACCAGCGCACGCGCTTCTACTGCGGCGGCGGACTCTACCGCTCCGTGCGCCTCGTGATCCGTCCGAAGGAACACGTCGTGCCGGGGACGCTCGCGATTACGACGCCGGAGATTGCACCCGCCCGCGCCCGCGTCCGCGTCGCCTACGTCTCCTCGACGAAAGGCTCGCAGACGATGGAGTTCACGGTCGAGAAGCCGCGTCTCTGGGATGTGGACGACCCCTACCTCTATGAACTCGACCTCCTCGGCGAGAAGTTCCGCTACGGCATCCGCACGGCGACGTTCGACGCGCAGCGCGGGTTCTTCCTCAACGGGCGGCGACTCCAGCTCAAGGGCGTCAACCTCCACTCCGACCTCGGTCCCGTGGGCATGGCGTTCGACCGCGACCTCGCGAAGCGTCAGTTGCTCGCGATGCGCGATATGGGCGCGAACGCCGTGCGCACCTCGCACAACTGCCCCGACCCCGCGCTCCTTGACCTCTGCGACGAACTGGGGTTCGTCGTCTGGGACGAGTGCTTCGACAAGTGGGAGGCGACGGCGGGCCGTCTGCCGGAGGAGAACCTCGAGGACTACGTCTCGCAGGTGCTCGCCCGCTTCGTCCGCCGCGACCGCAACCATCCCTGCGTCATCGCCTGGTCGATTGGCAACGAGGTCTGGCCGGAGGGGAAGAAAGACGCCTGGAACTTCGGTGCGTGGGGCGAGAGCGGGATGAACGCCGCGCGGTTCCGCCGCTTCCGCGACGCGGTGCGCTCGGAGGACGCGACGCGCCCCGTCGGCATCGGCTGCGCTGGCTCGTCGAAAGACCCGATGTTCGAGGAACTCGACATCACGGGCTGGAACTACGGGGCGAACTACCGTCAGCCCCACGCGGCGTTTCCGACGAAGCCCGTCCTCTACACCGAGTCTGCCTCCGCCGTCTCCGAATACGGCTTTTACGGGCCTCTGCCGCAGACGAAGACGGACTACGCATGCGACGTGCTGCGCGTCTCGTCCTACGACCACTGTGCCGCGCCGTGGAGCGACATCGCGGATGTCGAGTTCGCACGAATGGAGAAGGACGCCTACTGCGCGGGCGAGTTCGTCTGGACGGGTTCGGACTACCTCGGCGAGCCGACGCCCATCGCCAACGGCAAGTTGTTCGGCATCCAGACGAACGAGGCGTTGCTGGCGCGGAGTTCCTACTTCGGCATCATCGACCTCATCGGGTCGCCGAAAGACCGCTACTTCCTCTACCGCAGCCACTGGAACACGAACGAGGAGACGGTCGCGATCTGTCCGTCGCAGTGGAACTTCAGGGAGGAAACGCCCGTCTACGTCTATACGAGCGGCGACGCGGCGGAACTCTTCCTGAACGGGAAGTCGCTCGGCGTCCGCCGCAAGGGGACTGCGCCGGAACACCCGGCGGCACTGACGAACACCTACTTCGACGTCTGTGCGAAATACCGCCTGCGCTGGTTCGACGTTCCGGCAGAGCCGGGTGAACTCAAGGTCGTCGCCTTTCGCGGCGGAAAGGCGATTGGCGAGGCGACCGTCCGCACGGCGGGCAACTTTGCCGCGCTGCGCCTGAGGGAATGCCCCTGCAACGCGCCTGATGCGCGGACGCGGGCGGTCTTCGTTGAGGCGATGGATGCGCAGGGCGTGCTTGTGCCGGACGCGGCGATGCGCGTCTCCTTTGCGCTGGAGGGGGCGGGCGAGATCGTCGCCGTCGGCAATGCCGACCCCCGTGCGCTTGAGTCGTTCAAGGCGACGGCTTCCCATCCGCTTCACTACGGACGCGGCGCGGTCTACGTGCGTCGGACGGGTGCGGGCCCGCTTGTGCTGAAGGCGACGGCGGCGGACGGAACGGCGGCTACAATCGAACTGTAAGAACTATGAACGAAGAAGAGAAAGACGAACGCAAGTCGAAGTGGATGGAGATCTTCGAGTCGCTCCAGAAGGCCGTCCGCAACGGCGAATATCCGAAGAATACGCCCCTGCCGTCGGAAAAGGCACTGATGAAGAAGTTCGGCGTCTCGCGGATTACGGCGGCTCGGGCGATGGACGAACTCTGCCGCCGCGGAATCGTCTGGCGCAAGCGGGGCAGCGGCACGTTCGCGACGGGGCTGACGCGCAGGACGTCGGGGCAACTCGGCCTGATTCTGCCGGGAATGTCTTCCGGGGAGATCTTCCCCGTCATCTGCCAGTCGCTCATGCGCGTTGCCCGGGATGACGGCTACTCGATCGTCCTCGGCGACATCTCGGCTCGCCGTCCGTCGGCTCGTGCACGGGAGGCCTGTGATGTGGCGCGGCAGTTCATCTCCCAGGGCGTCGCCGGCGTCATCTTCCAGCCGCTGGCGTTCCTGCGAACGCCCGAGCGCGTGACGAACGAGATCCTGATGCAGTTCCGCGAGGCGAAGATTCCCGTCGTGCTCATTGACCGTAACGTTGAGCTAGGGGGGGGGTATGATTTCGTAGGAATCGACAACCTGAATGCAGGGCGAACGCTGGGCGCACATCTGGTCGAGCGCGGTGCGAAGCGCGTCCACTTCCTGATGCGTCCGAATTGCGCGAGCGTCATCCGCGACCGCCGCGACGGCGTGCTCAGTGCGCTGGACGAGCGGGGTATGAAGGGCGGCGTCATTGTCGCCGAACCCGATGACCGCGCCACGCTCCGTCTCCTGTTCGAGAAGAAGAAAGGGCGGCCCGACGCCGTCATCTGCGAGTCGGATTTCGTGGCGGCGCAGTTGAACAACACGCTTGCCTCGTTCGGGCTTTCCGTGCCGAAGGACGTTCGGGTGGCGGGCTTCGACGACCTGCGCTGTGCAATCTACGCGACGCCGAACCTGACGACGGTGCACCAGCCCTGTGAGGACATTGCGCGAATCGCCTACCGGACGCTCCGCGAGCGGATGGACGACGAGAAACTGCCCGTTCGGCGGATTCTGCTCCCCGCGCCGCTTGTCATCCGCGATTCGACGCGGTAATAGAAACACTCTATAAGGATAAAGAAAATGATGAAGATTCGGAAAATGATTGGTCTTGCGCTTGTCGGTCTTGCGGCGGGCGCGGGGTTCGGTGCGGCGAACGTGCCGAACGGGGATGAGGGCGTTGCCGCGCGGCTCGCGGCGGCGAAGTCGGTGTGGCCGAAGGGTCTTGCCGACGAGATGAACACGCTCATCGCGTTTCGGACGGCGTTCGACGCACCGGCGGGCGCGGAGATGCGCTTCGACCTCGTCGCGTGGTATTCCTACCGCGTCACGCTCAACGGCGAGTTCGTCGCGTTCGGTCCCGCACGAGGCCCGAAGGGGTTCTTCCGTCCCGACAGCCTGAAACTCCCCGTGAAGGCGGGGCGCAACGAACTCCAGGTCGAGGTCGCGGGCTACAACTGCCGCAACTTCTACCTCATGAAGCAGC